>CAJXOR010000074.1 GCA_913057715.1 uncultured Moraxellaceae bacterium | reverse complement strand
CGAGATCATGCCTAGTCTCGTGGGCTCGGAGATGTGTATAAGAGACAGGTGCAAGACGCGGTTTACGAGAGTTTGATTAAGAAAAAAACCCTGTTGATCGACTACCGAAAGCGCCGTGAAAGTGAGCCTAAGTCTTATGAGCTGCAAGTGCTGGCCGTGGTTCAGCGCGGCGCCAGTATGTATCTGATCGCTAAAGACCTAAGCTCGCTGGATCGTGCCGATCAGACCGACTTAAACCAAGAACCAAGCAAGATGTTTGCCCTCCACCGCATCGAGTCAGCGACGCCAAGCGATCGCAATATCTTGGCGGTCAACTTTGATCTAGATGACTACTTAAGCGTCGGTAACATGGACTTTTTGGCGCCCGACATCGCTGAGGGACCGATCCCAATTGAGCTGCACTTTACTCAATCTGCTGGTTTCTCCTTGACCGAAAACCGCATCAGCTTGGATCAAACCACTGAAACTTTGGGTGACAGGATTATCGTCAAGGCCACAGTCACGCCCACTCAGCAGTTGGTGTGGTGGCTAAGAGGTTTTGGCGGCGGGCTGCTTGAAGTGCACCCCGAGAAGCTAAGACTCGCGGTTGACGCTTAAGTCTTGCTTTAACGATCGAAGTCTTACCCGATCTTCAGCTCAGATCAAGTCTGGTGTAAGCCGCATGATCGCTGGCTGCGCCGCCTGCGATCGCTGCAGATAAGTCTTCCAAGCGCTCGGGCGTGCCAACATCAACCCACTTGCCGCTCAAGCGCTCACCAAAACACTGACCCTCGCCCATGACATTTTTGAGAATTGGCGCAAGCGGTCTCACACCAATCTCAAGCCCCTCGAACAGATCACGCTTAAGCACGCTGCACCCACTAAAGGTTAAGCCGCTGCGCTCGCCAAACACCTCAACTACACCCTGATCGGTAAGGTAGAAATCCCCGCTTGGGTTGTGATCCGGGTTATCCACCAGCCCCAGATACGCCGAACCACCCGTGTCTTTCAGCTGCTCTAAAGCCCTTAAAACAAATGCCTGCAAATCTAAGTCCAACCAAGCGTCAGCGTTGATCAATAAAAAGTAGTCCGATTCAATCAGTGGCAGCGCCTGCACGATACCGCCTGCGGTTTCAAGCGGCTCATCCTCGACGGACAGCTGGATCTGCAGTTCACTAAACTCCCCTGTTTGTTTTGCTTTATCAAAGTGAGCGACTAGCACGTCGCTCAAGTAAGCGGTGTTGATCACCACTTGAGTAAAGTCGCTGCTAGCCAAAGCGTGCAGGTGCCAGTCAATCAAGGCGTGCCCTGAGAGCTTAACCAAGGGTTTGGGGGTGTGCTCAGTCAGTGCGCCCATGCGCGTACCCTTGCCTGCAGCAAGGATCATCACGCTCATATCGGCGATCTTCACTTGAGTGGCTGATTTTTGCCTGGTTAATTGCACCATCAGATCAGTCCTCTGCTAGCTTCTTTAACATCTGTACTTGCAAATCTTCAAACCAGCTCAGTAAGTCAGCAGCCTGATCAGCACTGATCGCAGATTGGCTTGAGGTGCCATGCGCGTGGGCATTTTGCCAAATTCTTAATTGCACGATCACTTGCTGCATGACTCTGGGCAGATCGGCCAAGTAGCCGGTTTTGCCATCGCGCTCGCTCAGACGCACAAAGATCCCCAAGACTTTCAGGCCGCGCTGCAGGCCGCTGACAGCCAACATGAGCTCATAGTCGCTAAAGCTCAGATCGCCGCTTAAGTGACCGGCGCGCTGCTGCTGATCAAACGCATAGCGGCTCCAATCGTTAATCCGCTCCTCACTAAAGGCGACATAAGCATCTCTTAGCAGTGAAACCACGTCGTAAGTCACCGCGCCGATCACCGCGTCTTGAAAGTCGATCAGTCCGATTTGAGCGTCCAGCATCATGAGGTTGCGGCTGTGGTAGTCACGGTGAACCAGCACCTGCGGCTGAGCGAGCATATTGCCGGCAAGCTCTGCGTATAGCTCAGTCAGAGATACCGGCGCAGCTTCTTTATCAGCCCCTAAAAAGGGCAAAAACCACTGATCAAACAGCCCGCACTCATCGATGAGTTTAGTTTGAGAGTAGGCAGGGATCTGCGCGCTTTTGGCGGAGCTTAGGCTGACGCGCTGCATATCCACCAAGGTATCGATGGCGAGGCGATAAAGCTGATCAGCTTGCGCAAGATCAACAGCGTCCAAGCTTTGATGATTGCTGGGTAGCGCCTGAGCGAAGAGCTGATCGCCAAAATCCTCAATCAGCAGCAAGCCCTGATCTTCTGCTGCAACCAAGATCTTGGGCACGCGGACTCCCGAGCTCTCAAGGAATCGATCGATCCTGACAAAGGGCTCAACCGGCTCTTTATCTGGCGGTGAGTCCATGAGCAGGCAGTCGCCCTCATCGGTGGTGACCCGAAAGTAGCGACGAAAACTGGCGTCGCCTCCCAGCGCCTCCAGCTGATAGGTCTCTAGGTGCTCGCTCAGCCACACCATAATCTGCTCAATCCGACTCATGTTTTGGAGCCACCTGCCAATTAAAAAAACGATGGCTAGTGTAGCTGCTTTGTGGCTTTTTCACTATGATACAAGGCACAAGGCTTCGGCCAGATGCTTAACTCGCGGTGGATTATCTTGCTGACGCTCAAACCCCTTACTCTTGCTGTGCTGCTGATTTCACTTGAGGCAGCCACTGCTCAAGCAGCGATCGCGCCGATCAAGAGCAACTACGTACCTAAGTCCCAGGTGTCTGAAGCTGGGTCCAAGGCCAATCAGGCTAAGCGTAAAAATGCCCCCGATCGCGAGTTTTGCTCGGGTGTCTGGGTCAACCCAAACTATCAAGGCGAGTCAACCAGTGCCGAGTTTACTGAATCCTTGCCGACCACTGCGCTGGCTGATCAGGCCTACCTAAAGCCTGAAGATTATGCCGAACTAAAAGGTAACGTGAGCATCCGTCAGCAGGGTCAGACGATCTTGGCCGATCAGTTGCGCTATGACTTAACCACCGGCGATATCAGCTCCGATTCAAACCTAAGTCTCTCAAACGGTGACTTTACTACGCTCTCCAAACAAGCTCGCCTAAACGCAGACAAAAAAGAAGCGACTTTAGGCGCGACTGATTTTTACAGCGTCTCGCAGCAGTCTCACGGCTCAGCGCTCAAGATCCAGCGCAACAGCGATGAAACCGTGGTGATGACCGGCGCCAGCTACACCACCTGTGATCCGGACTCCCCTGCGTGGAAGATTGAGGCCGATCAGATCAAGCTCAATCCAGAAACCGGACGCGGCAGCGCCCGTAACGCCAAGCTCAAGATCAAAGATACTCCGATTTTCTACTCCCCCTACCTGAGTTTCCCGATCGATGATCGCAGGCTGACCGGGTTTTTGGCGCCCAGCGTCGGGGTCACCAACACCAGCGGTATCGATCTGCGCGCGCCGGTTTATCTAAACCTGCGCCCTGAACTTGACGCCATCGTGACACCGCGTGTGCTCACTCGACGCGGCGTGATGCTGGAAACCGAGCTGCGTTACCTGACTCCGGGTTACGGGCAGTCTGAGCTGACCTATAACACCCTGCCGAGCGATGCGCAGTCAGACATCAAAAACCGCTACTTCTTTAAGGCGCAGCATGATTGGGAAGCCTCTAGAAAGTTCAATTTGAGTGGGATTTATCAGAAGGTATCAGATCGCGATTATTTTTCAGATCTAGCCTACTCCCCGCTTGCGATCGACGAGGTCTACCTACCTCGCAACATCAAGGCTCGCTACAACGATTACAACAAAGGGCTCAGCTCAAGCCTCACCGCCGAGAGCTACGATATCGTTGACCCGACCTTGCCTGACGCATCAAAGCCATACGAGCGCTTGCCGCAGCTAGGCGTGCAGTTGATTAAAGGTAACCCGGTTGGTTTCAACAGCTTAAGTGAGCTGGATGTGGGTTACTTCAGGAAAAATGTCAACGATGGATCGGCCGTCGAAGATTCAGGCCTCAGAGCCTGGGCCAAACAGTCGCTTAGCTACAACAAAGCACGCAGTTGGGGTTATGCCAAATCAACCGTGTCACTGGCCCACTTGTCTAACAGCTTCGATGACAACGCCTTGATCGCTCAAAACCGCGACTCTGGCAACCGCACGGTGAGCGTGACAGTACCAGGAGCGGAACTTGATGCAGGGCTCTTCCTTGAGCGCTTCGACGCCTCTAGTGGCTATACACACACGCTAGAACCTAGAGCGCAATACGCTTTTAGGCCTTATGAAGAACAAAATGATTTGCCTAACTTCAATACCATATATGCCACACCAACCCTTGATCAGCTTTTTGATAGCACGCGCCTAATTGGTCACGACCGTATCGATGACACCAACAAGTTGGCTTATGGTTTGACCTACCGCCTAAACGAGCCAAGTGGGCGTGAGCGTTTGTCGCTTGGAGTGGCCAGTGCAGTGTACTTTGACGACGTCTCAGTCAATTTACCGGGTGCGCCTACTTCAGTTGATCCACTCCAAGGGGCGTACCTCTCTACCCGCTTCTCACCGCAAAAATCGCTGACATTTACGCTTGATTCAGCGCTCACAGACGCATCAGACCTAAACTATTTGACCACCAATTTGATTTATCAGCCCAGCCCTAAAGTGCTTGGTTCGGTTGGTTTCATCAATCGCAAGGGGCTTGAGCAGATCGGTCAGCAAGACTACGAAGCTTTTGTGATCGGCGGCCAGATACCCTTTAAGGATCGCTGGCAGCTGATGAGTTTTGCTCAAATCAGCCCAGACACCAATACAGTGCGCGACGCCTTGGCGGGTTTGAGTTATGATTCGTGCTGTTATCAGTTCTCGCTCTATGGCCGCCGCTACTTCAGCAACTTGGATAATCCGCTGGTCGACAAAGCCCGTCAGCAAGTCTTATTTGAGCTGACATTTAAGGGGTTGACCCGCTCCAACCAGCGCATGCAGAGTGAAATCAATGGCAGATTGAGCGGAATTCGCCGAGACTTCTTCTGATCGCTCAGATGAGTGATCCACTGCGCTCGGCGCTGTGATCAGCTATACTCTATCAACGCATTTGACGGACCGTTTATGACCTTGTTTAGACAAACCAAACCTTTTGCCTGGCTCAGCTCAATCAGCGCAGCCGTGATGCTCGCAAGTTTTAGCGTGAGCGCGCAAGCTGAAGTGCTCGATTACATAGTCGCGACGGTCAACTCTGAAGTGGTTTTAAGCAGTGAGCTTGAAGCTGCCATGGCTGATCGCGCTTCGCGTCTTAGAGCCGATGGCCAGCCGGTTCCTGATACTGAAACGCTACGCGCTCAGACGCTTGAGCTTTTGGTTCAACGCGGCGCACAGGTCAGCCTGATTCAATCGGCCAAAACCCGTGTGGACAACACCATGGTCAACCAGGCGCTACAAAAGCTGGCACTGCAGCGCGGCGTGCAGACACTGGGTGACCTACAAGCCATGGTTGAGCGTGAGTCGCCTGGTAGCTACGCCCGTCTGCGTGAGATTACGCGTGAAGAGATCGCCGCTGAACAGCTTAAAGCACAAGAGTTGGGTCGCCGGGTAAATGTCAGCGATCAGGACATTGATTACTTTTTGGCCTCTCCTGAAAGTCAGACGCTCTACGGCGCAAAATACAACACCGATCACTTTCGGGTTTTTCTGCCAAACGACGCCAGCGCCTCTCAAGAACAGACAGCTTTAGCAAAAGCTCAGCAGCTGCGCTCAGCGATGATCAGCGGCGCAGATGTGGATCAGCTGCTCTCAGACTTTCAAAGCGATAGCTTGCCTGTTCAGGGCGGCAACATGGGTTTCCATGAGCCAAGCTCGCTGCCTGGATATGCTAAAGACCAGATTTTGGCTTTGAACACAGCCGGTCAGGTCACTCAGCCGGTTCGCGCGGCCGATGGTTTCCACGTGATTCGTCTAAAGGATAAGCAAGACAAGGTTCAAAAAGTAGAGCCACAGTGGCAAGTTCAGCACATCTTGATTAGCCCTTCAGAAACTTTGTCACCGCAGCAAGCACGTGAGCGCATCAACGAGATATACGGCGCCCTCCAAAACGGCGAGAACTTTGATACTTTGGCCTCTACTTACTCAAACGATCCAGGATCAGCGTCCAAAGGCGGCTCTTTGGGTTGGGTGTCTCAAGGGGTGATGGTCAAACCTTTTGAAGAGCGCATGCTCAGCACTCCGTCTGGCCAGATCACGGCTCCATTTGAAACTCAGTTTGGATGGCACGTGATGCGGGTTAACGACACGCGTCAACAGGACGTCACTGAAAAGCTGATGCGCGAACAGGCCAAAAAAGTGTTAACTGAGCGACTGTCTCAGCAAGCGGCTGAAGATTGGCTTCAGGAACTAAATGCCCAAAGCTACGTACGCACCTTTGAGCCACCAGCTCCTTAAGTTTTAAGTTAAAAAAAGACCGCCTCGGCGGTCTTTTTATATGGCTTATTTAACCGATCACTCATACATCGCGGTTTTAATCTGTATGCCCTCAGGAGTCGCCAGGATCAGTTTATCCGCTGCGCGCTGTGCAAATAGGCCTGAGGTGACTACCCCGGCAATTTGATTGATGTCGCGTTCGACTTGTTGGGTGTCGGTCAGATCAAGGTTATGGATATCGATGATCTGATTGCCGTTATCGGTGGTGACCCCTGAGCGGTACTCAGGATCTCCGCCCATTGCCACTAACTGACGCGCCACATAAGAGCGCGCCATGGGGATCACCTCGATCGGCAGTGGAAACTTACCCAAGGTTTCAACCCACTTGCTTTGATCGGCCAAGCATAAAAACTCTTTTGAGGCCGCCGCGATAATCTTCTCGCGAGTCAGCGCCGCTCCGCCGCCCTTAATCATATACAGGTGGCGGTTTACCTCGTCAGCCCCATCGATATAAAGCTCAAGCTGACCGCAATCGTTCAGATCCACGACCTCAATTCCCTGAGCCTTAAGCAGTTCGGCAGTTTTCACTGAACTGGCCACACAAGCTTCAGGTTTGCGCTGTTTGAGTAGTGCGATCAACTTTTCAATCGTCGATCCGCTACCAATCCCAAGCACTGCGCCCTCTGGGATGTGCTCAAGAGCCGCTTCGGCAACCTGTTGTTTTAATTGATCTTGAGTCATGACATTTATCCGCCTGCAAAAAGAGCATATTGCCAAATTGGCGCCGCCCTCACCAGACGTTGCATGTAACCCATGAAAAATGTCACCGCTGGCGAACTCAAGAAGGCGCCCTAGCCATCCCTGCGCATCCCTTGCGCCGCCTGTGAAAACATGACAAATTAACTGGCTATCTCACCGGTAATTTAACTATCAACACATTTTCAGCCAGCAACCAAAACTCAATTGCGCAAGACCCAGCCCCAGCGCGCTCAAATCAGCCGCCCATGACTCAGACGCTTGAGGCTTGGAGTGAGCTTTTGGATCAAAGCCGGGTTTATGAGGCAGCGATCCGCACTGATCTGCAAAGTGCTGCGATACTGAGTGCTCGCTTAGGTACGCAGGTTTACCTTAAGCGTGAAGATCAGCAGCCAGTTTTCTCTTTTAAGCTTCGCGGCGCGTATAACTGTATCGCACAGCTGTGCGCCTCAGATGATCCTGATCAAACTAAGCGCCCTAAAGGAGTCGTTTGTGCGTCGGCGGGCAATCACGCTCAAGGCGTCGCGATGAGTGCGGCCAAACTTTCCATGCCTGCGGTGATCGTGATGCCGGTGACGACGCCTGAAATCAAAGTGGCGGCCGTGAGGCGCTTTGGCGGGGAGTGGGTGACGGTGGAGCTCATCGGCGACAACTTCGATGCTGCCAAAAACTACGCGATCGCACTGGCTGATACCCAGGGTTTTACCTTTATCCCCCCGTACGACAACGCCCAAGTGATTGCTGGTCAAGCGAGCTGCGGCACTGAGATCGCAGATGAGCTCATCGATGCAGACTACGTGTTTGTGCCCACGGGCGGCGGCGGGCTTTTGGCAGGCGTTGCCCTGGCGCTTGCGATCCGCGGCGCCAAAACCGAGGTCATCGCGGTTGAACCTGAGGGCGCGGCCTGCTTTAAAGCAGCCTTAGAGGGCCGCGAGCGCGTGACCCTTGAGTCAGTTGATCTGTTTGTTGACGGGGTAGCGGTCGCGCAGATTGGTGAGCTTAACTTTGCCGCCACGCAGATCAAAGCAGCTGACGGCAAAAGCCTGGTTAATCAGGTGATCACTTGCACCAGCGATGAAGTATGCGCCGCAATCAAAGACTTCTTCGATGAGACGCGCTGTATCGCCGAACCCGCCGCCGCGCTTGCGATCTCAGGGCTTAAAACTTTTGTGAAGCAGCAAAAACAATCGGGCGTTGATCTGAGCGACAAAAAACTGGTGGCGATCATATCGGGCGCCAACATGAACTTTGATCGTCTGCGTTATATCGCAGAGCGCACTGAGATCGGTGAAGACAAAGAAGCGGTGTTTGCCGCTGAGATTAGCGAGCAAAAAGGGGCATTTTTACACTTTTGCAGGCTACTCAAGGGGCTTGAGATCACCGAGTTTAACTACCGGTTTCAGCCACTGGCTGCGCAGCAGTCGCTCCCGGCTCGGGTGTTTTTTGGGCTTAAGATCAAGCCAGAGGAGCGCGCTGAGCTGCTAGGTGAGCTAGTAGAGGCAAAGATCACGGTTCACGATTTAACCCACGATGAGCTGGCGCAAAACCATGTGCGGCATCTAATCGGCGGCCAAGTGAGTCTGCCAGAGGAGCGCATGTTCAGTGCTGAGTTTCCTGAGAAACCCGGCGCTCTGCTCAACTTCTTAAGTAACTTGGGCGCTGAGTTCAACATAACTCTGTTTCACTATCGCAATCACGGTGCTGCAGATGGGCGTGTGCTCTTTGGGGTTGAAGTCAGCGCGGAGCAAAGTGCAGACTTTACCCACCGCATGGAGCGCACCGGTTACGTTTATGAAGAGGTAACCGACCACCCGGCAATCCGACTTTTTTTGTGAGCAGTGATGAGCGAACTGAGTAAATTACGCATCGATAAGTGGCTATGGGCAGCACGTTTTTACCGTACCCGAAGCCTGGCCAAGCAAGCGGTTGAAAGCGGACGCGTGCATGTCGATGGCGCGCGGATCAAGGTGTCAAAAGAGATCAAGCCAGGCATGAAGATCAGTGTGCGCCAAGGCAGCGCAACCCGCATGGATGAAAAGGAAGTCGAGGTGTTGGTGCTCAGCGACCAACGCGGTCCAGCCAGTGCTGCGCAACTTTTATACAGTGAAACTGATGAGAGCGTGCAGCGCCGTGAAAACTATCAAGTTGCTAAATCCGCCGCCGAGGTTCACTTCGATGAGCAAAAACCCAGTAAAAAGCAGCGCCGTGCACACAATCGCTGGATCAGCGATCAGCAGTTTGACTGACTGAGCAATCGCTCTAAAACTCGCGTAAAATGTCACCGCCGGACAGCGACTCACTGGATTGAGTTGCTCCTCGCTTGCAAGCTAATTTTCAGACGCTAACCTACCCCCGATAATCGCCTATGAAAAACAACCAACGTCCCGCACCCAAATCGATCCTTTTGGTTTGTCTTGGTAACATTTGTCGCTCGCCCACCGCAGAAGAAGTGTTCCGCCAGCACTTGGCGATGAGTGGGCTTAGCATCAAGGTTGACTCGGCCGGCACGGCTAACTACCACCCAGGCAGTAAGCCGGATGAGCGCTCCATCGCTCACGCCAAAGCAAACGGCTACTCGATATCAAAGCTACGTGCCCGTCAGGTGACAGACGAGGACTTTGATCGGTTTGATCTGATCATGGCGATGGATGAGGCGAACTTAGAGGAGCTGCGCGAGCGCCGGGCTTTGCTTCGTGAAGATGGAAAAGAAGCAGGCGCTGCGGTGGTACTCTTTAGCAAGCATGACCCGATGTTTGAGGGAACCGCAGTCCCTGATCCCTATCACGGCAGCGATAGTGATTTTGAGCGTGTGATTGAGCAGTCTGAGTCATCAGTTAAGGCGTGGATACAGCGTTGGCAGCGCAGCTGATTTATGTCATCCAGCCCTTTAAGTGACCCTGCACCCGAAAAAGGTACTGCCCTGCCCCAGTCTCAGTCAGTTTTACATCCGCCTCATGATTTACTGAGTGATCTGCCGCATACCCTAGCGCTTAAAAGCTCGGTTCAGCAGTTAATTAAGCTCAGTAGCAAAGCTGAGATCGAGGCTTTTTTTCAAACCGGCGAAAGTCAGCATGCACTGGTGGTGTCCGGCGGCAGCAATCTGGTTCCACCTGAGCTAATCAAAGGCGTCGTCGTTCAGCCGTGCTTAACAGGGGTAGAGCTGCTCAGCCAAGATAGCGATCACGTCTGGATCAGCGTCAGTGCTGCAGAAAACTGGCATGAATTGGTTGTCTATGCCACTGCTCAAGGCTGGTTTGGTTTAGAGAACTTGGCTTTGATCCCCGGCTGGGTCGGCGCGGCGCCAGTACAGAACATCGGGGCTTATGGACGCGAGATCAAAGACTTTATCGAACTAGTCAGTGCCTATGATCGTGAAACCCACGCCTTTGTGACGCTTGATCCGAGCGAATGCGGCTTTGCCTACCGCGACTCGGTGTTTAAGCAAAACCCGCAGCGCTGGCTGATCACTCAGATCACTTTAAAACTCTCAAAAGTGCCCAATTTGGTGCTGGGTTACGGCGATCTAAAGCAAGAGGCAGGTATTATCCCAACGCCCCAAAGCGTGCTTGAGGCAGTGGTGCGGATCAGGAGCGCCAAACTCCCCGACTGGAGACAGATTCCTAACTGTGGGTCATTTTTTAAAAACCCGGTGGTGAGTCAAGCGCAAGCTGATGCTCTAACTAAGCAAAACCCCAACATGCCAGTTTATCCAGCAGCAGGCGGAGTTAAACTCGCAGCGGGTTGGTTGATAGAGGCGGTTGGTCTCAAGGGTTCGCGCGAGGGAGCTCTAGCGAAACTGGGCCCTTTTGAGCGTCAGGCGCTGGTGCTGGTGAATCATGAACCGGGCGTGGCCACTCAGCGTGACGTTGCCGCCAGTTGCTTTAAGGTCACTGAAGCGGTGCATGAGCGCTTTGGCGTGTGGCTTGAGCCGGAGCCGGTTTGGGTGGACTCAGCGGGGCGTATCATCAATGATCCTTTGGGGGCTAAGTATGTGGATTAGGCGGATCGCGGTGTTTACCGCGCTTATACTGGCGGTCGCTTGGCTGACGCATGAGCTGTTTTTTGCGGTACGCGAACCGGTTGGCAAGACTGGGGCGCAGGCAGTTGTGGTGCTTGGCGGCGGCTTTAAAGCAGAGAAGCAGACTCCTAACTCTTACAGCATCAGCCGACTTGAGCGCGCCCTGCTTCTCACACGTAGTAGTGGTCCTGTCTCTTATACACATCTGACGCTGCCGACGAAGAGGATAGTG
>CAJXOR010000073.1 GCA_913057715.1 uncultured Moraxellaceae bacterium | reverse complement strand
GAGATCATGCCTAGTCTCGTGGGCTCGGAGATGTGTATAAGAGACAGCCTTTAAATTAGGGTGTTGGCACTCTATATGATTACATAATTGAAACGATGTATATGGTAACCCTTCATAGTTAGAAGCTAAGGAGTTGTCATCAATATATTTGACTGGAGATATATACTCTTCTGGACGGCTTTTAACTAAGTAAACTGGAGATGTTATAAATCGAATGGAATGGTCGTACTCCTCTTTCAATGAGTCAAAGTCATCAATATTTTCTTTTATAAAAATTTGATATTCAACGTCACTTATCTTGTATAATTCAGTTGAATAAAATGGGTATTTTGCTCTGAATATCAAATCTATTCTTTTACATGAACCTTCATAATTAAGCATTGTTACCTCTAAAACTCGATATTGATTTAGCTACTTAACGCCCGCTTAATGGGTGCGAGTTTGCGAGCGTCCTAATTAACGTGATTGTTATATGCTTACTCATCAATTAAAAATTCTTCTTCGGCTTTTTTGAGAGTCTTTGGACCGATGCCGTTAATTTTAGAAAGAGAATCCAAGTCTAAATAACCTTCTTTAATTCGATATTTAAATATTTCTTTGGCTATATTTCGATTTACTGAAAGCAACGCTTCTAGCTCATCTATTGTTGCGGCGTTGATATCTGGCTTACCTGCATTACCGGCCTCATCATCTAAATGCTCGAGAATATCAGCTATTACCAAATACGTATGGAATACCGCTTTTTGTAGCTTCCAGCTGCCCAAGTTCAGCGTGCACACCTTTATTAGCTAATTTATTAATTTTTTCTAACCAGGAACCCAAATAATCAACATGTGTTTTTGCTAAGGCTTTATTGCTATCAGACTCAATAGCTGTATCCATAAATGCCCATATTCTGTTAACATACTGATTTTGACCCAAAACCCTTCCATTTACTTTCTTATCTGATGCCGGATGCAATTGATCAGCAAGGCCCTCAAGAAGTCTTCTGCAGGTAGTTAAAGCTTGAGACCACTCTTCTTCCTTCGAGGATGAAACAGACTTAAACGCTAGCATTAATTGTTCAGCGAGAAATGGGTCTAGGTCTAATAATTTGTCATCAACCTCATTTTTAAGTAAATCGAAGCAGTTGCTAACAGTGTCAGAGAATTTTAATTCATTAAATAGTTTTGAGGCTACTTCGTGCGCTTTCTTACGCACGTAGTTGATATGTCTATTAAGGTCATTTTTATAGTGTGTTCCATCATTACCACTTTTTGTTCTGACTAAATCAGCATACATTTCTTCAACAAAGCCGATATTTACGTAACCGCCACCGCTTTCTGGGTATTTCGCCGTTAGCTCTTCACTAGAGTAATGAACTCCAGCCTTCAGACCAAGGTCATCAATTTCTTTCTGATACTCTGCAAGCTCTTCTTTAACCTCTTTAGAGTCATCTTTTTGCTTTACAACAAGTGTATTTACAAACTTTCTAAGTGCAGTCGTATACTTTTGCTCTCCAAGTTGAATTAGGCACCAAAGGTGGACTTCTGTGTTATCCATAATCACCGAGGCCCTTGATAATTTCTGGATGGCAGAAAGAACTGAACCTTTTGACGACTCTAATTCCTTTAATGCTTCTTCAAGTAAACGAAGCGATTCTTTCTGTTGTTTCATACTTCCTTTCTCGTGGGTAACACGGGCATATAACAAGTAGTTAGTGGGTTTCTTCTTATAATAGTGTATTTTCATATATTAAAACCCAACCTAGCTACGCCTTAATCGCCGAAAGTGTCTAACACTGTGATAACCAAGGTTTTTTTTAGATCGTAATTTTAAGGTTATCAATTTAAGATATTAGATATAAAAAAAATCTATATCTCCTATAGCAACCCTATCGAAGGCGCTTCTGGACAGTTATGGCGCATGGTAAGTCAATAAACATATTGACCCCGCCCGTCATAGTAAGTATCACAAGTGGCTTCGGTATTATCTGGGCTTCTACAAAAAACACTAATAACCTTATCTTCTATAAATTGGTCTTAAACTGTTTCTGCAACGCTATTTGACAAGCAGTTAGCAAGTCTCCCTCTTCTAGATTACCCTTAAAAACACAACCGAATTATAACTTTATCCGCGAATGCGTCTACTGCCTGTGCTTGAACCAAGGCGCTAAGCCAACCATCGCTAGCATTTGGCATAAAAAACCCGCCACAAGGCGGGTCGTCTGAGTAGGGGATTTGAGCCGCTTTGGCCACAGCCTCGCGTCAGGTCTGCTCATTGAATAAGTATTGGCTGCGTGAGATTAAGTAAAAATACTCGATCAGCGCACTCGCGACCCTACCCACTCGTATTAAGCACTCAGGCTTTAACCAAAACCCAATCTACCAACCCCAGCCACTTTATAACAGGCATAAAAAAACCCTCAATCTGGGAGACTGAGGGCGAAAACCGCTTTCGCGGTAAACTGACTGCAACATAGTTGCTAGCCAGTGAAAATGGCGCAGCGGACGGGACTCGAACCCGCGACCCCCGGCGTGACAGGCCGGTATTCTAACCAACTGAACTACCGCTGCTAGGTCGTCTTTAGCGTGTTTAACCACTTGCTAATAAGTGGTGGGTGATGACGGGTTCGAACCGCCGACATTCTGCGTGTAAGGCAGACGCTCTACCAACTGAGCTAATCACCCAATCTCACTAACTCATCTGTAAGGGTGTCAAGGCCTTAAGCTGTGGTGCTTGTCGCTGCACCGTGTCAGTGGTTGGCATTATAGAGATTAACAATTTGCTGTCAAAGGTTTTTTTAAACTATTTCACAACTTCTTCACATTGGCTGGATTGGTGGGCATTTTGCGTGCGCTTATGACCACCTCACCAGCCGGTCAATCAAAGCAGTTTTTTGATGTCGCTCTTCAAGCTCTCAGGCTTGGTGATCGAACCAAAGCGCTCCACCACCTCGCCCTCACGGTTGACCAAAAACTTGGTGAAGTTCCACTTGATCGCGTCTAGCAGCAAACCGCCCTGCGCTTTTTTAAGGTACTGGTAGACGGGGTGAGCGTCTGATCCGTTGACGTCGACCTTAGCCATCATGGGGAAGCTGACCCCGTAGTTGCGCTGACAAAACTCACCGATCTCGCTGGCACTACCCGGGTCTTGGGAGCCGAACTGATTGCAAGGAAACCCCAGAACCACTAAGCCGTCGTCTTTGAAGTCCTGATAGATCTTCTCCAAGCCTTCAAACTGCGGGGTAAAGCCGCACTTGGAGGCAGTGTTGACCACCAGCACCACTTTGCCCTCTAACTGCCTAAAATCAAACTCGCCGCCCTCAAGCTGCTCTGCGCTCAAATCATAAAAACTCATGCTCAGATCTCCTCAGGGTCGGTTTCGGTGTCCAAATCCAGCGACGCCGAGTTGATACAGTAGCGCATGCCGGTCGGCTGCGGGCCGTCTGGAAATATGTGGCCTAAGTGGGCGTCGCAGTTGGCGCAGGTGACTTCGGTGCGGATCATGCCGTGGGACTCATCGACTTTCTCCGTGACCTTGGATTTGTCCAGCGCCTCGTAGAAGCTTGGCCAGCCCGAGCCTGAGTCGTACTTGGTGAGGCTCGTGAACAGCGGCTCACCGCAGCATTTGCAGCGATACACGCCGTCGCTGTGCTCGTCCCAGTAGGCACCGCTAAAAGCTGGCTCGGTGCCCGCCTCGCGCGTTATCCGGTATTCCTCTGATGTGAGCTTGTCTTTGTATTGGGTGTTGATCTTGGGGTCTGACATGGTTTTCTCTCGTGTTCTTGATAACACTATCATGGTAGGGGATGGAGTCCGCTGCCGCTGTAGCCTTTTGGTCAGATTGCTTTGGCGATCCGTGAGACGGTTAAGCGCTTATGAGCGCAGGCTTTTGGCAAAATGTCAGCCTTAGACAGATCAACCAAGGCGTAGTAAATTCACTGACAAGTATATCTTTACTTTGGTTTGATTGATCGGATTTACAATCGGTTAGCGGGTAGTAAGTTGTCTACTTAACCCTCTAATTAGCTTTATGCACCGCGTCAAACTCCATCATTTTATCGCCCCGCCCTATTGAAAGCCTCAGGTAAAGTGATTATGCTTCGCAGATAAAGCATAACTTTACTCAAAAGCAGTTGGCGGCTAAGGTTGGCATTTTGCAGCTTTACTTAAGCAAGAATTAAGGGATCAACATGGACTCAGTCACGCAAGGCAAGCGCCTCAAACAGCTGCGATCAGCGCAGGGACTCTCAGCACTAGAGCTGTCCGAGCGCATGGCTGGGCTCGGCGTACCGGTATCAAAAGCGGCGATCAGTAACTGGGAGCGCGGGGTTAACGGGATCGTGCTCAGCAAGTTGCCGGCGCTGGCCGAAGCGCTGGAAGTAAGCGTGGATGAGCTGTTAAGCGTGGAAGATCTTTTAAGCGAGGCTACTGATCCGCTCGACAACTCGTCTACCCAAACCGCCTCAAGCGATGCTCAGTCAAACACCGCCCAAGACACAACGCCCCAACCGACCAATCAGGCTCATCCTATGAACCCAGCCACTCCTGCGCTTAAAAAGTCCAACAAGTTACAAAATGTCCGCTATGAGATCCGTGGACCCTTGCTGCGCGCCGCGATGCGCATGGAAGAAGAAGGTCACCACATCATCAAGCTCAACGTCGGCAACCCCGGCCCCTTTGGCTTTGATGCGCCGCAGGAGATCTTGGGTGACGTCAGCAAAAACCTCTCCGCCTCGGTTGGCTACTCTGACTCCAAGGGGATCTTTAGCGCCCGTAAAGCGATCTTGCAGTACTACCAAGCGCGCGGGCTGGTTGAAGCGGTCGACGTGGAAGATGTATTTTTGGGCAACGGTGTGTCCGAGCTGATCGTCATGACCATGCAAGCGCTGCTCAACGATGGCGATGAAGTGCTGATCCCTAAGCCCGACTATCCGCTTTGGACTGCCGCCACCAACTTATCCGGTGGCCGCGCGGTGCACTACCGCTGTGAGGAGTCAGACGACTGGCAGCCAAGCGTGGCCGATATCGAGGCAAAGATCACCCCGCGCACCCGTGCGCTGCTCGTGATCAACCCCAACAACCCAACGGGAGCGGTTTACTCAAAAGCGATGCTGGAGAAACTGGTCGACATCGCAGCACGTCACCAATTGATCCTGCTTGCCGATGAGATCTACGACCGTGTGCTCTACGACGACGCTGAGCACTTCACTCTGGCAACCTTGGCTCGCGGGAAAAATGTCCTCGTGCTCAGCTTCAACGGGCTATCGAAGTCCCACCGGATCGCCGGTTTTCGCGCCGGTTGGATGCTGATCAGCGGCAAAAAAGATCACGCTCAGGACTTTATCGAGGGCCTTGAGATGCTCTCCTCCATGCGCCTGTGCTCAAACGTACCTGCCCAGCACGCGATCCAGACCTCGATCGGGGGTTACCAGAGCATCACCGGTTTGACCGCGCCTGGCGGGCGCCTGTATGAGCAGCGAGGCCTTGCGGTTGATATGTTAAATGCGATCCCTGGGGTCAGCTGCGTCATGCCCAAAGGCGCTATGTACTGCTTCCCGCGCCTTGACCCTGAGATTTACCCGATTGAGGATGACACCGAATTCATGATGGACTTTTTGAAACAAAAAAAGGTGCTCATGGTTCAAGGAACTGGTTTTAACTGGGACGCCACCGATCACTTCCGCATCGTGTTTTTGCCGGCCGAGCGCGAACTCAAAGCCGCGATCGGGCGACTTGGGGAGTTTTTAGCCGAGCGCCGCGTCGGCTGAGCGCTGGTTTTTTGAGAAAAATGCACCCCGTCTCAGGGGTGTTTTTTTGGGCTGAACCTTCCGGTTTGATGAGGACTGCTAGGGTGGGCATTTGACTCAAGAGCCTAAACCTTACGCTTGGTGCGAGGCTCATACCGGGCTGATCCGGCTATGCTAAAATACAACCACTCTCACTTGATGCCTGATTTATGAGCGAAAAAGTCGCCTTTATCTTAGATACCGAAACCGATGCCAAAACCGATCCGCGCCCGCTTCAGGTCGCTTATATCGACCTTGCGAGCGGCGCGGTGTTCAACAAAAAGTACTCAACCGGCCGTAAGATCTGCCGCGCGACCATGGCGGTGCATCACATATCGGATGAGGACGTAGCGGATTGCCCGCGCTTCAACTTAGATGAGCTGCCGCACTTTGACTACATGATAGGCCACAACATCGACTATGACTGGCGGGTGATTGGTGAGCCTGAGGTGAAGCGGATCTGCACTTATGCCCTGTCAAAAACCCACTTTCCTGAGTTCACCGGCCAGTCTTTAGGTTCTTGTGTGTATCACTTGCTGCCTGCCGATGAGGCGCGTGCGCTGACAAAAGAGGCGCACGATGCGCTGGCGGATTGTCAGGCCAACCAAGTGCTGTATGAGGCGATCTGCGCGAGACTCAAGATCGATCCGCTCGACTTTGAAAAGGTTTATAAAGCGTCTGAAAAAGCGCGTATCCCTAAGGTGATGCCCTTTGGTAAGCACCGCGGTGAGCTGATTGAGAATTTGCCGCTTGGCTACTTAGACTGGGCGGTTAAAAGTCTGGATCAAATTGATCCGTTTTTAAAACAAGCTTTGGTTGATGCCAAAGATGCGATCAAACCGCCAAATGCGCTGGAGCAAGCTTTTAGGCAGCTGGACTCTTAACCTAGACGGAATCCTGATTTGATCACATAAAAAAACCGGCAGCTGCCGGTTTTTTTATTGCGCTTAACTTCAGTCGTCTTTTTTATCCGAGACGTCTTTTAAGCGATTGGACCTGGGGGTGACATCGGTCGCCTCCCCCTCGATCACATCGTCGTTTGCTGAACCGCTAAAGCCCCCGCCAAACATACCCTCAAAAGGGTTTCGGCCTGGCGCACCGCTCTGTCCACCAAAGGGGTTTTGGCCGCTAAACGGGTTCTGACCAGTTGATCCCCCAAACGGGTTGTTCGAGGCACCGCCTCCGAAAGCTCCGCCGCCAAACGCACCGCCCTGCTTAGCCTGCATCTGCTGCATGCGCGCAAGGATCGCTTGCTGATTTTTGGCCATGATCGCGCGCATCCACTTACCCAGCAGGGTCTGTACGGGAGGAAGCAGCACCAACACCGCTGCGATATCACTCAAAAAACCCGGCAGGATCAGCAAAAAACCACTGACCATCAGCGCCAGCGCTTTTAAAGAATCACCTGCGCCAATCCCTTGCAGTGCCGCCCCTTGAGAGGCATAAGCACCGGATTGCGCTTGGCTCAGCGCCGCTTGCTGCAAACGCACCAGCCCTTTACGGATTTGCGAGGAGCCGACAAAGATCGCGACCAAGGTAGCAATCAAGATGATACCCCAAGAAATATGCGGTGCCAGCTCTCGCCAGAACCAAATCTCAGCAAACATCAGCACAAAGAAGATCACAAATAAGCGAAGCATAAAACACCTTGAGGGATAAATAGCGGGTTTCTGAAGGCTTGGCACCTTGAGTGCAAATCATACAGACTTATCAAATTGATAAGGGTGGAGACTTTGTTTTTCAAGGGTACAAGTTGATATATGAGCACATAGCGATCAGCTCAGTCGGTTAAGTAATAGCTGGCAGGTTGTGTCGAGCCAAGCAAAAGACCTGTTAGCAAAATGCCTTCGCTGGCAAGCCCACTCAAGTGACCTGATAGATAAACTGACCTGCAGCTACTCCATAGGTGAATCTGTTAGGTGATCTACAGCCGCGCCGACTTAAGCTAAGTAAGTCGTCAGCGATTTAGCCGAAAAAGCAAAAAAGAGTTACTCCTGAATCGCAATTGGTGGCCCGTCCATGCAGACATTTTGCTAAGCTTTCGCCACAAAATTGACTGAGCTATAAGTTTTGATCGAACTCTTGCTCTTGGCGCTGGCACTCAGCATGGACGCCTTTGCCGTATCGCTGGGACTCGGCGCCAAACACACACTCAAACCGGTAAAGCTTGCGGTACTGGCCGCGCTGTACTTCGGTGTTTTTCAGGGACTCATGCCGCTGATTGGCTACTTTGGTGGCCGCGAGATCTTGGGTTTTGCCAGCGACTACACGCGCTGGATCGCCTTTGCACTCTTAGTGCTGATCGGCGCCAAGATGATCTATGAGTCCATGAGTGACGCGGTCGATGAAGAGGTAAAGTGCATCACCCATAAACTGCTGCTCGTGCTCGCGATCGCCACCAGTATCGATGCGATGGCGGCGGGATTTACGCTCGGGCTGATTGACGTGGGTCCGCTGCTGTCTTGTCTGATGATCGGACTCACCACGGTTGTTATCAGCTTTATCGGGGTATTTGTCGGAGCCAAAAGCGGAGCCGCGCTTGAGAGTAAAGCTGAGATACTGGGCGGGGTTGTCTTGATCCTGATTGGCTTTAAGATGCTGCTGTTTTAAATCTCAAGGGTACGATACAGATGGCATGCTTAGCTTCTGTGATTGGGATCACAACAGACCTAAGCGTAACTTGAGCGCCCTACTCCAAGCTGGGCTGGTACTGTCAGTTGCAGGTCATTTAGTTTAAGAACAGCCTAAGTTCTACTCTTGCTAAGTCCAAAACGCAATCCACCCGCAACCCTTACGGCTTAGGTGATAAAATCATCGCATGAAACCAAACCGCACAGCCTCATGAAGATCTTAGGGATCGACCCCGGTTCTCGGGCGACCGGTTACGGGATCATCGAGAAGCAAGGCAGTGAGCTCTCCTTCGTTGCTGCTGGCGCGATCAAGACAACACCGGGCGCCAGCATGCCGGTTCGGATCAAGCAGATCTTTGCGGGCCTCACCCAAGTGATCGCGTTAGAGAAACCCGACACCGCCGCGATCGAGCAAGTGTTCATGGCCACCAACCCTGACGCAGCGCTTAAGCTTGGGCAGGCTCGTGGGGCTGCGATCGCCGCCATGACGGCGCTGGATCTGGAGGTGTCTGAATACACCGCCCGCCAGATCAAACAATCTGCCGCCGGCTACGGCGCGGCCAGTAAAGAGCAGATGCAGCACATGGTCGCTAAGCTACTGCGCTACGACGAACCGCTGTCCTTCGATGCTGCCGATGCGCTTGCCTGTGCGATCTGTCACGCCCACTTCAATCACAGTCTAAACAAACTGCTTGGCACCACTGCCAACACCGCAGTCAACGCTCGCCGCAAAAAGGGGCGCTGGCGCCTGTGAAGTGCCTTAAGCCCGCTGAGTCAAATGCCAACCTTAGCTGCTCTCACCCATGAGTCAAAAAATTGAGACTGCAACCGAGCACAGGTTAAGTCACAGCCAAGCGCATGAGCTTAAACAGTGGATACTGGCTCAGGCTTTGGAGTTGGGGTTTGCGGCCGCTGGTGTTGCCCCGCCTGACACTTCAGATCAGATGAAGCACCTTCAAGCCTATCTGGACAAAGGTCACCACGGCACCATGAGTTTTATGGAGGAGCACGAAGCACTTCGTGCTGATCCCACCAAACTGGTCGAGAGCACTCGCTCAGTGATCTCAGTGCGCATGGACTATCTGGTGGATGCCCCGCCCTCTCGCCATAGCACCGATGAGTTTACCGGTGACACCAACTTTGGGATCATCGCGCGCTACGCCCGAGGCCGCGACTACCACAAAGTGATGCGCGGACGCCTAAAACAATTGGCGAAGCGGATCGAGAAAAAACTCACCGATACGCTGGGCTCTGAGGCCGCGCAGGATTTTGCGTGGAGGCCATTTAGTGACTCAGCCCCTATCTTTGAGAAAACCTTAGCGGAGCGGGCGGGACTGGGCTGGACCGGTAAGCACACCTTACTGATTCACCCAAAAGCTGGGTCATTTTTCCTACTTGGGGAGTTGTTTACCTCACTCGATTTACCCATCGATACGCCTGAAGCCGAGCGCTGCGGATCATGCAGCGCCTGTATCGATATCTGTCCCACCGGCGCGATCATCGCGCCTTATCAGTTAGACGCGCGCCGCTGCATCGCCTACCTCACCATCGAGCACAAAGGGGCGATCCCGCATGAGTTCCGCGAGGCGATCGGCAACCGTATCTTTGGCTGCGATGATTGTCAGTTGGTGTGCCCGTGGAACCGCTTTGCCGGACGGGCGACTTTGAGTGATTTTGATCCGCGACACGGCCTAGAAGCACCTAAGCTTTTGGAGCTGTGGTCACTCTCAAACGAGCGCTTTGATGAGATCAGTCAAGGCAGTCCGCTACGGCGACTGGGCTACTCAGGTTTCAAGCGCAACGTCGCACTTGCCATGGGAAATGCAGCCCGATCCGCAGCCATCGCTCAAGCCTTGAGCCATCCAGTTGATGACGTCACGGTCGACGAACAGCGCCGTTGGTCGCTTAAACGGCAAATAAGTAAAACTGCATAATCACTCGGACTCGAACATCACCCTGTCAATACCGCGTCTCTTAATTAGAACCATAGAAACCTTTTATCGGTTAGATTGACAATAGGTACTTGTTATCTAAGCTTAACTGTTTCTTTAGTTTTAAGGGTTATAAAAACTCTCATCAAGGGTAGGTATTATGGAATTCAACATCCAAATTCAAATGGCAGTTCCGGCAACTGGTCAATTAATCAAGGCCAACGCAGTTAAAGTTGAGGGTGAGGAGTTTTCACCCGCTGTTATTCGTGCACAGGATGGTGCCAGATACTCTTTAGTCGATATGGCAACCCAATTGGGGCCTAAAGAAGCGCTCATCACACGCTCAGGCGATGATCTGTTGATCTCAGTCGATAGTGATGACGAGACCGCAGAGATCATCATTGAGGATTTTTACCTTCACCCGAACGAAGGTATTATCGGGGAAGCACCAAATGGCGAGTACTATCAGTCAGTACCTGCCAGAAACCAGAGACACTTCTGACTATCTGGCAGTTCTGGGTGACCAGCAAGCCGAGTGGCATGTTCTGGGCAGCGAGATGGGCGCGGAAGCTGCTGCTGGCGGGATCATCTATAACGGTAACGATTTAGTCTTTAACGCACTTTGGTTGCTTGGCACCGCGACGGTTGCCGGATTTTTGATTGCATTTCACCTTAAAGACGACGATGACAATGTCGAACCACTGGCGGCTCCGACGGTCGAGGTTTCAGATTCAGGGCTTGTGATCAGTGGTCGCAGTGAGCCAAATGTCGACATACAAGTTGAGCTACCTAGCGGCCAGATCATCAACACCCAAACCGATGCCGACGGAAACTATAGTGTCACGTTAGATGCGCCTTTTACCGACGGCATGGTGACCGTCACTGCATCAAGAGACGGACAGACCGCTTCTACTGATGTCACGTTAGATACTGCTCCACCTGATACGCCAACCACAGCTCCGTTTGCTGACGATAATGTCGGCAGCGTGCAAGGTCCCATCAATGATGGCGACTCCACCGATGACACGCTGCCTGAGTTCACGGGTACGGGCACCCCTGG
>CAJXOR010000072.1 GCA_913057715.1 uncultured Moraxellaceae bacterium | reverse complement strand
CTATCCTCTTCGTCGGCAGCGTCAGATGTGTATAAGAGACAGGTAACGCGATTGGAGGTGATGGGACGAAACTGATCAATCTTATCGGTAAATCAGGGCGAGATTGCTCAAGGTTACAGCGTATCTGAGAAGTTGATACAGCCCAGCAACTATCATGGTTTTAAGAAAGGGTTCTGGCGATGGCACAGCTGAACTTACTTTTGACAGTGAAGGCAGTAGACCGACGCCCTCTGGGCGATGCGCTCATTGATCAGCTGGTGACCACAGTTCACGCAGGGCTCACCTGCCCGTCCATAAGCCAGTAAGGTTTGCTGAAAATACCCCGTTTCTCCGCTGACCCCCCGGTAGTCTCGAAGCGTCGATCCGCCCAGCTCGATCGCCTTGGTGATCACCTGCTTGATCAAATCCACGAAGCGCGCGACCTCTTTCAACGTCAGTTTATATGCCGGTCGAAGCGGGCTGATCCCTGCCAAAAACAGCGCTTCAGTCGCGTAGATATTGCCGACGCCGACCACCACTTTTTGGTCCATGATGGTGGTTTTGATCGGACGTGAGGTTTTGCCTAGCGACATGAGCAAACTGGTCGCGTTAAAGTCGTCTGACAGTGGTTCAGGTCCGAGCGAATCAAGCAGACGCTGGTTAGCTTCAAGGGTCAAGATACTGCCGAAGCGGCGTGGATCATGGTAGTGCAGTGCCAAGGGGTCGCCGCTTTTGGCTAGCCCAAATTCAAGTACCACGTGGTCGTGTTTGAGGCGCTGGGTATTAACTGGCTCAAGCCGCAGACTACCTGACATGCCTAAGTGCAAAAGGATTGCGGCGCGCTCAAAGCGCAGGATCAAGTACTTGGCGCGGCGCTCAATGCTAAGCAGCTGCTGATCAGTTAGACGCTCAAAGTCGACGTCGATTGGCCAACGCAGACTCGATTGAAAAACTTGAGCTTTTTTAAGCACGCCGCCTAAAAGTGGCTCTAACCCTTTTCGCGTGGTTTCAACTTCGGGCAACTCAGGCATTAGCTGGCTTGTACCCGCCGTGCGCTCATGATCCCTGGCTGCTGCTCAAGGCGAGCTAGCAATCTTGAGAGTTGGGTTAAGCCAGCCACCTCGATTACAAACATCATGTTCGCGCATCCGTCTTCATCGCTCAGGGTGCGTACCTCAAGGATGTTGACATGCTCCCGGTCAATCGCCGAGGTGAGATCCTTAAGTAGCCCGCGCCGATCATAGGCCTCAATCAAAATCTGCAGTTGCTGGCGCTTCTGGTTTTGCGCATACCAGGTCGCGGTGATGGCGCGATCAGGCTCATCATCGATTAGACGGATGTAATCTCGGCACTCACGGCGGTGGATACTCACGCCGTTTTGCCGGGTGATGTAGCCCGCGATCAACTCACCGTTAACTGGGGTGCAGCACTGCGCGATGGTAAGCGGTATGTTGTCGATCCCATCGATCTGGATCTTATAGGCTTCAAGTGTACCGGTAGCCCTCGGGTGCACGCTTGGCACCAAATCTGAGGTGCGGATACTGGGTTCTAAGTGGAGCTGCTCTGAGATGTGCTCGGTTAAAGTGTTGAGGTTGATGTCCCCACTCACCAGCGCCACCAAGATATCGTCTGCGCAGCCTACCTTGAAGCGCTTCACATAGTCGCTCAAGTCCAAACTACCCTGATGAAGCCCCAAGCGCGTCAGCTCACTGACCAGCATGGTGCGACCGACCTCGATGTTTTTTTCACGATCTTGCTGATTGAACCAGTGTTTCAGCTTAGCCCGAGCGCGCGAACTCTTGATATAACCCAAGGAGGGCACCAACCAGTCGCGGTTGGGGACACGCCCCGCCTTGGTCATGACCTCAACCTGCTCGCCGGTTTTAAGCCGGTAGGTCAGTGGCACATACTTTTGATTGACCCGTGCGCCCACGCACTGGTTCCCAACTTGCGTATGGACATGGTAAGCAAAATCAAGCACGGTTGAGCCCTTGGATAACTCCTGAACGTCACCATCGCGAGTAAACACATAGATCCGCTCAAGCTCGCTCCAGTCTTGAAGCGGGCGCTCTTCGTCATCTTCACCTCCGTCTTGATAACTCACCAGCAAGTGCCTGAGCGTCGATAGCTTGGCATCAAAGGGTCTGTCAGGGCGGTTTAGCGTGTTTTCTTTATAGTTGACATGCGCACACACCCCCATCTCCGCCTCGGTGTGCATGTCAAAGGTGCGTATTTGCACTTCAAGCGAGCGACTTTGCGCCAGCACCGCGGTGTGCAGTGAGCGATATCCGTTGGATTTGGGGTTGGTGATATAGTCATCGAACTGATCAGGGATGTGCCGCCACAGTTCGTGCACTACGCCGAGCGCATGGTAACAATCGGCGACTTTTGGCACTAGAACCCGCAGCGCGCGGATATCATAGAGCTGCTCAAAAGAGAGGTCTTTAAGCTTCATCTTTTTATAAATCGAGTAGATGTGTTTTACCCGGCCAGACACCTGCGCCTCAAGCCCTTGATCGGCCAGAGCTTTCACCAGTCGCTCGCTAACCTCCTCGATGAAGCGCTCGCGCTCAACCCTTTTCTCGTTAAGCAGGCTTGCGATCTCTTTATAGCGTTCAGGAGCTAGGAAGCGAAATGCCAGATCCTCCAGCTCCCACTTGAGCTGAGCGATACCCAGTCGGTGAGCCAGCGGTGCATAAATCGTCATGACCTCACGGCTCACCCGCATCCGCCGCTCAGTGGTGGCGTTGGCTAGCTCCCGCACCGCAAAGGTTCGTTCTGCCAGCTTAATCAGCACCACGCGCACATCGTTGGTGACCGCAATCAGCATCTTATAAATCGTCACCAAGGAGTCGCGGTTATCGCCCTCAAAGTGATCTTCAATCCGCTGGTTTTGCTCAATCTCCTCAGACAATCGACCCATCGATAAGGTATCAGCCACTAGCGTCGCAACCGAATCACCAAAGCGCTCGCGTATCTGCGCAGCAGTAATGATCCCTTCACGCGCGGCGCGAAACAGAACCGCCGCACACAGCGACTCTTCGTCGCTAATCAGGTAACTCAAGATATCCGCCACACCGATACCCGTACGCAGCGTGCCTGAGCGGTAATTGGTGGTGTTTAGGGAGAGTTGTGCGATCCAGCGGCAAGCCTCAGCCAATTGATCGACGTTCTTGACGCCAGATTCGTTTTGAATCCGCTCCATCCAAGCGTTGATGTCCAGATCCGCAGCTAACCCAGCGTCAAAAACGGCTTCCAAATCCTGAGGGATCTGGTGCTTTTGAATCTTAGGAATGTCCTGCCTAACCTTGACCACGTCTTATCCTGTAGAGCGCCTGAGCGGCCGGATGAATCGATATGCGCAGAGGTGCGCCTAAGCAGGCAGCAGATACCCCATCATCTTCTGCGTGCAAATTAACAACCGATAAACAGGATTTTATCATGTTTGCATGACGGTTGATCGGCGCTATGGTTAGCCGAGTTACAGGATGTAACAAAATGCCTGCCTAGCAGACATTTTGCTCAAAACAAACTCAGCGCCCTTTTTGGGCTTCTGACTGTGACTCAACGCGTCTTTGAATCTGATCGATATCGATGTGACGCACGTCCTCACCGCAGATCACGTAGATCACCTGCTCAGCCACGTTACGCGCGTGATCGCCAACCCGCTCTATCGCTCGCAGCACCCACATCACGTTGATCACCTGAGTGATGTAGCGGTTATCCTCCAGTATGTAGGTCAACAGCGCGCGCATGGTAGAGGCATACTCTTCATCGATCTTTTGATCAGTTTTGACCACTTTAAGGGCGTGCTCAAGATCAAAACGAGCAAAAGCATCTAGGGCTTCATGGATCATGTTGCAGACCTGAGCGCTTAAGTTGCGCGACTCAGAGTAGCCACGAGGTGAGTGACCTTGGCTGTCCATCTGCGAGGCCACGCGGGCAATCTTGGCTGCTTCATCACCAATCCGCTCAAGGTCGGTCGTCGCTTTTGAGAGCATGAGTGTGAGACGCAAATCACCGGCGGCAGGTTGCCGCTTAGCCAGCATCAGCTCGACACGTTCGTCGATCTGGCGTTCGTAGTCATTTACGACGTCGTCCTTTTCCATCACGGCTTTAGCCAACTCTAGGTTGCCCTCAATCAGCGCCACTACCGCATCGGATACCTGCTGCTCCACCAGTCCGCCCATGGCGATAAACTGATTGCATAGGCTCTCAAGCTCGCTATCAAAGCGACTGGAGATGTGTTTTTTATATTCTTCTTGCATGTCGTTTCTCCTGTTGGCGAGCGGGTCTAGCCGTAACGGCCGGTGATGTAATCTTCGGTTTGCTTCTGATCGGGGTTGGTGAAGATCTTGTTGGTGTCAGCGATCTCAACCATGTCACCCAAGTACATAAAGGCGGTGTAGTCAGACACACGCGCCGCTTGCTGCATGTTGTGGGTCACAATCACGATGGTGTAATCCTCTTTGAGCTCTTCGATCAATTCCTCAACTTTTAGAGTTGAGATCGGATCAAGTGCACTGCAGGGTTCATCGAGGAGCAAAACTTCAGGCTTGGTCGCAATCGCGCGCGCGATCACCAGACGCTGCTGCTGACCACCCGACATACTCAAAGCTGATTCTTGCAAGCGATCTTTGACCTCCTCCCAAAGGGCGGCACGTCTGAGTGAGTTTTCCACTGCCTCATCTAAGATCTGCTTTTTCTTGATCCCCTGCAGACGCAGGCCATAGCAGACATTTTCATAGATGCTTTTTGGGAACGGGTTGGGTTTTTGAAACACCATGCCGACACGGCGTCTAAGCGCAGTCACATCGGTTGATTTGGCATAGATGTCCTGCCCATCAAGCTCGATCTTGCCCTCGATCCGCGCGATATCAACCAGATCGTTCATGCGGTTAAAGCAGCGCAGAAGCGTCGATTTACCGCAACCCGATGGCCCGATAAACGAGGTCACTTTTTGGCGCGGGATCTGCAAATTAACCGATTTGAGCGCCTGTTTGTCGCCGTAGTAAAGACTTAAGTCTTTGATATGGATACAAATATCGTCTTCAGCCAAATTCTCAAATTGCTTGGCAGACGCTGGCGGTGGCTCAGGGCGAGAAACCTGAGGGCGGGCTTGCTGGTCATCGGCAGTAAAAGATTCACTCATGGCAGTACCTCTTCACAATTTTAGTAAAATGTCGCCCGATCCCAATCTGGATGCGGGCGTGGTCAGCTCAGGATTCCAGAGCTTTGTATTTTTCGCGCAAGCGGTTACGGATATAGATCGCGGTCAGGTTAAGCAGCGCGATCACCAGCACCAGCAAGAAGGACGTCGCATAAACCAGCGGCCTTGATGCTTCAACATCGGGGCTTTGGAAGCCGACATCGTAGATGTGGAAACCCAAGTGCATAAACTTGCGATCTAAGTGCAAAAATGGCGCGGTGAAATCCAGCGGCAGCTCAGGTGCCAGCTTAACCACCCCAACCAGCATGAGCGGTGCCACTTCACCAGCCGCACGTGCGATGGCGAGGATCATGCCGGTCATCATCGAGGGGGTCACCACGGGTAGGATCACCCGCCACAGCGTCTCAGCCTTGGTTGCACCAAGCGCAAGCGAGCCTTCTTTTAGGTTACGCGGTATGCGCGATAAACCCTCTTCGGTCGCTACGATCACCACCGGCAGGGTAAGCAGCGCAAGCGTGATAGACGCCCAAAGCAAACCTGGCGTACCAAACACCGGCTGCGGCGCGGCTTCTGGGTAGAACAGATCATCGATAGTCCCACCAATCAGATAAACAAAGAAGCCTAAGCCAAACACCCCATATACGATTGAGGGAACCCCGGCTAAGTTGTTCACCGCCACCCGAACCAGCTGGGTAACGCGGCCCTGTTTGGCGTATTCGCGCAGATAGATCGCTGCGACAACCCCAAGCGGAGTCACGATGATCGTCATGATAAAGACCATGACCACGGTACCAAAGATCGCTGGGAACACGCCGCCTTCGGTGTTGGCTTCACGCGGATTGTCACTTAAGAAGTGCCAGAGGTTTTTAAAGTAGTGACCGGTTTTCGCGATCACACCCATGGCGTTGGGTTTGGTGGCCTCTAAGATCTTATCAACGGGGACATTTGCCTGATCGCCGCTAGCCACTAAAAACACCGCACTGTCACGAGAGAGCTGAGCATAAAGCGCATCGAGCTCTTGCTGAAACTCATCGGTTTTGAGCTGCAGCTCAGCTCGTCTGGCAGCCAGTTCCTGTTTGGCAGCCTCGGTCAACTCATCGTCTAACATGAGCGATCGCTCATCCATGGTGACCTGAGTGCGCGCGTAGTTCACGCGGTTCATCTTGCCACTTTCGATACTGTCGATCTGCTCGTGAAGCTCGTTGCTGCGCTTGATCGCCTGCTCAAGCTGCTCCCAAGCAGTTTCTCCAGTCAGTGTTTGACCATCGATGGTGGCACTCTGCAAGCGACCATAAAGGTTGCCGTACTCCAGACGCTCAAGCTTGACCATGTCTTCAGGCTTACTGACCTCAGTCACAAATGGACGCGCGATCCAGGCAAAGTCTTCACCGCCCAGATCTTTGTTGCCCATCTTAAGTGACCAGCGAGTGACTGGATCAGTTGGCTCAATCCCTGCTGGCAAATTCATGCCAGAGGTGCTGAGCACCGCCGCCGGATCGGTGCGGGTGTCGTACAGCTCACCGATCATGGTGCGCTGTGAGCTGTCTTGGGTCACCTCTAACTGCAAGATATCGCTTGGCCAAAAGTAGCTCAGGCCTCGGTAGGCAATCAGCGAGATGATACCCGTCACCATGATCAAACAGATCGCGACGGCGGCGGCGTTTAGCCAGATCCAGGCTTCACCGCTTTTAAAATAACTCTTAAGTTTCATGCTATTTCCTCACAGTGAACCGTATTTCTTACGAAGGCGCGCGCGAACCACTTCGGCGGCTGTGTTGACCACAAAGGTCAGCACAAACAGCACCAGCGCCGAGAGGAAGAGCACCCTGAAGTGGGTGGAGCCCACCTCAGCCTCGCCCATCTCAACCGCGACGTTAGCTGAAAGCGTCCGCATGCCGTTGAACAGGCTCAAATCCATGATCGGGGTGTTACCCGTCGCCATCAGCACAATCATGGTTTCACCCACCGCGCGCCCAAGACCAATCATGAGTGCAGAGAAGATACCGGGTGACGCGGTCAACAGCACCACGCGGGTCAGGGTCTGCCAAGGAGTAGCACCGAGGGCAAGCGATCCGTTGGTGAGGTGGCGCGGCACAGCGAACAGCGCGTCTTCTGCGATACTGAAGATCGTCGGGATCACCGCAAAACCCATGATTAAGCCAACAATCAGGGCATTTTGATCCTGATAATCAATCCCCAAACCGGTCTCGGAGTTACGCAAGTAGTTAACCAGCGAGCCGTCGTACTGAGCAAACACCGCCGTCTCGATCGCCTCCGACGCATAAAAAGCCAGCGCGGAGCCGATCAAAATCGGCAACAGCACGATCATAGGCGCGATACCCGCTGGCACCGAGTTACGCTTCTCAAGCGGCAACTGCATCCAGGCAAAGCCCGTCGTCAAGGCTACCAGCGGCAGCACGATCACCAAGGAGAACACAAAGGGCAGGTGCGCGTTAACCAGAGGCGCGAGCCATAGCCCTGCTAAGAAGCCCAAGATCACGGTCGGCAGTGCTTCCATGAGCTCAAGCGCCGGTTTCACCTTGGTTCGAAGCGCCGGCGACATGAAGATCGCAGTGTAGATCGCCCCGCCGATCGCAAGCGGCGCTGAGAAGATCATGGCCCAAAAAGCAGCTTTTAGCGTGCCAAATGTCAGCGGCGTCAGCGACATCTTGGCTTCAAAGTCAGAGCTACCCGATGAGGACTGCCAAACAAATTCAGGCTCGGGGTATGACTCATACCAAACCGGCGCCCAAAGTGATGACATCGAGACTTCGGGATGCTCCGCTTCGATGTGCCAAAACCCAATACTTTCTTCATCGGCAACCAAAAGCCCTTTGCCTTGCGGCGATAAGCTCATGCCCAAAACCGGCGTATCACCCACCTGAAACTCGTAAACCTCACGTTCACTCGTGGTGTACAGATAACCTGCACGGCCAGAATCAGAGCCTGCGAGGATCCCTTTACGGCTAGGTTCCGGCGCCAGAAAACTGATCGGCTGGGTGTCAAAGTTAAAACTGCGGATCTTAGTTAATTCATCGCTGCCATTTTGCCCCGGAGCGATAAACCACTGAGAAACCTCGCCCGCTGCGTCACCGATCACCAAAGACACATCGCCCTGAAGCATGGTGCTGGCGGTGATCGAGTTGGCCGCGGTGGCATCGATACGCTGGTAGGGCATGAAGCGGTCGCCCTCAAATTTGAGCACCTCCACATAGCCCGCTTTTGAGATCGCATACAGCCAGCGGTTACCCTGAGAGAGCTCAAGCGCGGTGATCCCCGCCGCGTTACCCGCGATTGGAAGTTGCTGCTCAAGCGTGTAAACGGTCGAGTCAGCATCTCCGTAAGACAAGATAGAGGAGCCACTGTTAGTCGATGAAAATGTCGCCATGGAGAGCTGATCGCCAGCGGCATACGCCACCGTCAACTGGTTGCCCTCTATAAAGTCAAAGCTTGAGATCGCAGTTTCGGCCAACTTAAGAGGCTCAGCTCCATACGGGTAATCAACTGATAGTTCGTACTCTCGCTGATCACCCAGCCCCTGTCCGCTCATCTGCGGGCGAACGACTAAAAAAGACCCATCAGAGAGCGCAAGTCCAATATCGTAGGTATCGGCGCTGCCTTTTTTAGCAGCCGTGATCGACACCCCTTCAGGGAGTTGCAGCGGCGTGGTTTGCACCAACTGGTTGTTCCTGATACTGAAAAACTCAGCGGCTTGATTTAGCGGATTGAGCCGCATCCCAATTTCACCGTACTCATCGAGCTGAAGTACGGAGGCTGGCCCGTAACGATCAATCGGCAAGGATGAGCTTTTGTCAGTACCTGAACCAAAAAACAGCGGCCAGCTGACGCTCAGCAGATAGAAAAAGATAGACACAATCGCCACCAGCACAAAGATACCGCCCGAGGCGATCAGCCCATTGATGGCTTTGTCTTTTATTTGGCGTTTTCGATCTAGATCGCTCGCCTTACGCTTGGCGTCGGCTAACGCTTTTTGATGGTCATCCGCAGGCGGAGTGCTACGATCAGGCATCATGAGTGAGTAAATTCCTTAAGGCAGGTTTCGTCATTTTGCTCAGAAGAAAACAGGGGCTAAAAGCCCCTGTTTTGCGTTGGACAGGGCGGCTTAGCACCCCGTCCGGATAATACCTCAAAGACCGAGATCTTTCTCGATTTTGCGAACGGTCTTAGCAGGAAGCGGCACATAACCGTCTTTTTCTACGATTTGTTGACCCTGTTTAGACAGCGCCATCTTGAGGAATTCACGCTCAGCAGCAGCTAAAGGCTGACCAGGCTTTTTGTTCACGTAAACATACAGGTAGCGAGACAGCGGGTAAGTACCGTTGAGCGCATTAGCTGGGGTTGCTTTGATGAACTGATCTTTACCCACACCCTTAAGCGCTAGGGGTTTGGCGCCAGATACGGTGTAACCGATACCCGAGTAGCCGATAGCATAGGGGTTGGTTGCGACTGCCTGAACCACCGCGGCAGAACCTGGCTGCTCTTTAACTGAAGTTTTGAAGTCACCTTTGCAAAGCGCGTTGTCTTTAAAGTAGCCATAAGTCCCTGATACCGAGTTACGGCCATAAAGCGTCACGCCTTTAGAAGCGTACTTGCCTTTAAGACCGGTTTGGCCCCAAGTATCGATTGACGCATCTTTACCGCACTTACGCGTGCTTGAGAAGATCGCATCGATGGCTTCTATAGACAAACCTTTAGCTGGGTTGTCTTGGTGAACAAACACGGCAAGCGCATCAACTGCCACTGGTACTGCTGTTGGCTTGTAGCCGTATTTTGATTCAAATTCAGCGATCTCTTTGTCTTTCATCTCACGCGACATAGGACCGAAGTTTGAGGTGCCTTGAGTCAACGCTGGCGGCGCAGTTGAAGAGCCAGCTGCCTGGATCTGCATGTTGACACTAGGGTAGAGACGCTTGAACTCTTCTGACCAAAATGTCATCAGGTTGGCCAACGTATCTGAACCAACAGATGACAAGTTACCAGAGACGTTATCAGTGGTTTTTTTATAGGTAGGCAAGTTGGCATCGACAGCAGCGTTGGCCTGAAGACCAGCTAGAGCAAAAGCAGCAACTAAAGGCAGATGAATCAGTTTCATGTGTGTCTCCAAAGTAAAGGTTTGTTATCGCAACGACGCCACTCTAGCTGTCATATGTGACACACATATGACAATACCGATAAACCTAATCCGACCCCTATGTTTGTAAACCCTCTTTAGAGGTTAACTCAATCAAGCCCGATGAGCGGCTCTGGGTTCCAACCCACTTCGACTGCCTCCACCAAGAAAAGGCAAAATCTAGAACCGCTTTTTTTTAACTCCTCTGAAAACCCATCTACCCATTCATATAACTCATCACTTAACTCAATAAGGCCATGGATCAAGGGAGAAACCAACTTACTGTGTAATTTTAAGCCAGTACCTAAAATCAACTTTCAATAGCAAATATGATGATTGGCAGAATTAATAGGTCCAAAGGTAAAGCTTAATTTGAATTAATTTGATCTAATGGTTATAGACATTTGTTCAGAGTGATTAAGCGGGTAGGTCTCCTAACAAGAGCAATATCGGCCACCTTCAATACCAAATCAAATTTTAAAAACCCAGATCATCGCCGGAGAATTTTTATGTCACTGTTTAGCTTTTTTAAAGCTCCTGAAGCCGCCCCTACATCAACCACCACCAGTGGCAACGTTAGCTTGCTGAGTGGAACCCGTGGCAACGACACATACACCGTCAACGGTTACGTGTCTAAAGCCTTCACTGGTGAAGGCGACGACTTGCTGACGGCAAGTTCAGCTGGCTATGTTGATTTGGGATCTGGCAACAACACCCTAGTCATTAACGGCGCTGTCACTGCCGATGGCAAAGGCGGATCAGTTGATCACGTCGTTGCTGGACACGGCGACGACACCGTGACGGTAAGCGGCAGCGTTGGTAAAGCTCTTTTAGGCGGTGGCAACAACATGATGACCATCGGTGGCAATCTGGGTTGCGTCATCACCTGCGGTGGCAATGACACTCTGAGTGTTGGCGGAAACCTCAACTTCGCTGACCTCGGCAGCGGCAACAACAACGTGACGGTCACCGGCAACGTTGGTTCTTTATACCTTGGCTGCAACGACGATACCGTTGTGATCAAGGGTGATGCTGGTTTGATCGCTGCAGGCAACGGCCTGAACAACATCGCTGTTTACGGCGATGTTTGTAAGATCTTGACGGGTTGTGACAACGACATCATAAATGTCGGCGCTCTGGGCTTGGCTGGCGGCAACGCAGGCTACGTCGATGCAGGTTTTGGTGATAACGCCATCCGCATCCGCGGCAACGCCGATGTGGTACTGGCAGGTTGCGGCGATGACACAGTCAACATTGGCGGCGATGCAGGCGGAGTTCATTTGCTTGGCGGAAACAACCTCATCAACATCGCTGGCAGCGCTGCTGTCATCAACACTGGCTCCTGTCTCTTATACACATCTCCGAGCCCACGAGACTAGGCATGATCTCGT
>CAJXOR010000071.1 GCA_913057715.1 uncultured Moraxellaceae bacterium | reverse complement strand
CGCCAGCACTGATCGAGCAGTTGGTCATGCAAGCTGGTGAGCTCAAACCCGGGTTTGCCAAACGCGCCGACGCGCTTGCTCGCTGGTTTTTGGCGCGCCTGCTGCTGCTAAGCGTGTTGATCGGCGGAGTCTGGCTGATGATCGATCCCAGCCGCGTCGTGGATATCTTGATAGCTGTGCTGGTCGCCACTTGCCCCTGCGCGCTCGCGCTCGCCACCCCTTTGAGTTACACCATGAGCACTGCAGCGCTGCTTAAGCGCGGTCTAGTACTTACCCAAAGCGAGGCGTTTGAGCGCCTCACTCAGATCAGCGACGTGGTGTTTGATAAAACCGGCACGCTCACCCAGCCGATCTCACACATCAGCGGGATCAGTAGCACAGCCGATAAATCTGAGCGTGAACTGCTCAGCATCGCCTCAAGCTTAGAGCAGGGCAGCTCCCACCCAATTGGCCGGAGCATCTGCGCGCATGCAGCGCGCTTTGGCATCGAAACCTCAGCGGCGCTCGGCACTGAACACCATGCCCAAGGGGTGATTGGCGCGGTGCAGGGTCAGCGCTACGCGATAGGCAGCGCCGATTTTTGCAGTGATCTGCTGCCAACCCGTCAACAAAGTGCTGAGTCTGATTCAGACGTGTTATTGATTGATCTGGATCAAGCGGTGCTGCTGGGTGGATTTAGTTTCAACCACGAGCTTAAATCCGGAGCGGCAGCGGCGATCAGCGCACTTCAATCAAGCGGGCTTAAGCTGCACTTGCTCAGCGGCGACACCAAAGAGGCAGCTAGCGAGCTGGCAGCCGCACTTAACATAGAAGCAGCTCACGGCAAGTTCACACCTAGCGATAAGCTAAACTATGTTCAGGCGCTGCAAAAAAGTGGCGTAAAGGTGCTCATGGTCGGAGACGGTACCAACGACGCCCCGGTGATCGCCGCGGCCGATGTCTCAATCGCTATGGCTCAGGCCTCTGAGCTTTCACAAACCCGCGCCGATGCGATCTTGATCAGCTCATCGATCACGCCCGTGCTTGAGGTTTACCGCCAGTCGCTACGCACTCGGCGGATCATCCGCCAAAACCTAAGCTTTAGCCTGATCTACAACCTGGGTATCTTGATACCGGCGGCCTTAGGTTTGGTCACTCCCTGGATGGCGGCGATCGGCATGTCGCTGAGCTCTGCTTTTGTGGTGTTAAATGCCACCAGACTCGCCAATTTACCCAAATCAGAATCAGCAAGCTTGCCGGAGTCACTTTAAAGCGCGAGACTTTTTTGGTAGTCAGTGATTCCAAAACAGTCAGTTAACCGGTTAAAAACAGTAACCCGATCCCGCGCTTGATCCAGTTAAAGCTCAGCAATAAATCAGCCAACTTAATCCCAAAAAAACAAATGACCCAGCTTGAGCCTTCAAGCATCCATGCTGGCATTTGACTTAAAACCCAGCACCCAAGCCAAAAAAACCAGCGCAAAAGCGCTGGTTTTTAAATCTAAAGTAAATTCACTCTTGCAGGTAACTGAGCAGACGCAAAAACTCGATATACATCCACACAAGGGTCGCAAGCAAACCAATCGCAAGCAGCCAACCCATATCGTCACTAGCTCCAGCTGCAACCGCGCGGTCGATGTTGTCAAAGTCGAGCAGCAAGCTAAACGCCGCAATCAGGATCACAAAGATCGTAAAGCCAATCGCAACCAATCCACCATCAAACAAGGTGGGCAGGGTGCTGCCAAAGGCCACAAAACCGATCTGCACCACATAGATCAACATGATCGCAAGGATTGCCGAGGTCACCATCGAGCGCAGTTTTTGCGTCACCTTGATCACGCCAGTGCGGTACAGCGTAAACATGATCGCCGCCGTTCCAAACGTGGCGCACAGTGCCTGCAGCGGGATGCCCGGGTAGCGCGCCATCAGCACCGCAGAGAACCCGCCGAGCAGTAGCCCCTGAAAAGCAGCGTAGGGCACTGCCAGAGTTTTAGCTAAGTGCGGTTTGAACATGATCACCACCGCACATATCACAGAGGCGCCTAGACCCGTCCAGCTAAGAATCATGAGCTGGGAGCCGCTGAGCGCGCCAGTTGCGGCATAGAACAAGATTCCAAAAGCCACCAGAGCGCAAAGCCCCAGTAAAAATGCACTCTTTTTCACGACGCTGGCTTTGGTTAGCGGCTCACTGCCGGTGACAACGATACCGGCTCGCTCAATCATCGGATTGGCCATATGCACATCCTCAATTAATAGGTTTAGGGTTAGCTTGATTATGCGCAAGCAAGGCGATCTTGTGCAAGTGAGCTTACTCAGCTTATCTGTAGATGACGTGTTCGTTGACATTTTGCCCTACAAAAGCGCAGTTCAAACCCTCATAATGCCAAAAAACTGACGAGTCGCTATGAGCCAGAACATACAAAAGCCCATCAAACGCGTGCTGTTGATGGCGCGGGTTGAAAAGCCCAGTATCTGCGAGACACTCAATCAGATCGCAAAAGAGGTACGCGAGCTGGGGCTGACCGCACTGATCGACCGGGAAACCGCTGAAGTGCTGAACCAATGCGGCAGCGATCTTGAGGTGGTGGAGCAACGAGACATTGATCAGCGTGTGGATCTGGTGATCGTGATCGGCGGTGACGGATCAATCCTACACGCGGGTCGCGCCTTAGTGGACACCGACATACCGGTGATAGGCGTGAACCGCGGCAGGCTCGGGTTTTTGGCCGACGTCATGCCAGATGAGGTACTCTCAAAACTTAGCGACGTGCTTAAGGGCAACTTTCAGATCGATTCGCGGTTTTTGCTTGAACTGAGTATCTTCGATAGCGCCGGCACACTGACTCATCAAGACATCGCGCTAAACGATGTGGTACTGCACGCCGGTAAGTCGGTGCACATGGTTAACTTTGATCTGAGTATCGATGACAGACACGTTTACCGCCAGCACTCAGACGGGCTAATTTTGGCAACCCCGACCGGCTCAACTGCCTATGCACTCTCTGGCGGCGGGCCAATCATCCACCCAGGACTCGACGCTATAGTCGCGGTACCCATGCACCCGCACACGCTGTCCAGTCGTCCCATCGTCGTCAGCGGCTCAAGCCGGATCGTGCTTAAGCCCTGTGACAACAACCGCGTGCTACCGATGCTCAGCGCCGATGGGCAGAGCAGTGTGCCGGTTGAACCCGGCTCAAGTGTGGTGATCCGCAAACACCCGCGCCGCCTCAAACTCTTGCATCCACCAGGCTACGACTTCTACGCCGCTTGCCGCACTAAGCTTGGCTGGAACGTTAACCTCGATCAGGACAACTAATCCTAACCCTAAAGGATCAATCATGAACCCTAACGATATCTTGGCCAATCTAAACGATGAGATCTATGAGCGCTTTAAGACGGCGGTCGAGCTGGGCAAGTGGCCAGACGGCAAGGTCTTAACTGCCGAGCAGAAACAAACCTGCATGCAGGCTATGGTGATTTGGGAAAATGCCCACGTAGATAAAACCGAGCGGACCGGATACGTGCCGCCCAAAAAAGACCCCTGCGCCGATGATGTGGATTACTCAAAGGATGAAGAGCGGCCGATCAGGTTTAGTTAAATTTAAATATTCCTTGAATAATATGAGTCCAATATGAGTGTTGATCAGTTAATTAAAATATCTCAAGCTAATGATAAAGTGACTATTAATTTTATAAATAAAATTATTGAACTTTCAAAAACACATAATTTAGTGCCTACTGTAAATCTCAATATATTAGGTGTGGGAAAAATTGATTTAGATGATTCAGAAAATGGAGAGATTTTAGATAGGATTAATAGCAATAATTCTAATTTAATCTATCAATTGAACATTACTGTTTCTAATTTTTATATAGGTATATACAGAGGAGGCTCTAGAGAACCCAAATCTCCCTATAGTAATGACCTCACCTTAAAAAATGATAGCTATAATAGCCCGTCGTTAAGTGATGATATAAAAATCAGTATATTACAAATTATAAACGATACATTTTTACCCTTTTCTAACGGTAGATCAGTGGGAAGATTTGAATCTCAGGCTCAACAAGATTTAGTATGAATACATGAGTCTACTCTGACAAGACTAGAAGGAGTTAACGAAAATCTTATATTCACAACACATAATTATAGGAATGAGCTGGATTCTAAATTTGAGTTAAAATTGAAGGAATTAGAAAAAATAAAAGAGGAACAATTAAATCATATAGAGCTTAGAAGAAAATCAGTTGAAGAAGCTATTCAAAAAATAGAGAGTGACTTAGAAGAGAGGGTCTAGGAATTAGATAATAAGAGTAATACCCATGCGCGTCGTCAAATCAGAAAAGATATTCTTAAGGAAATAAAACATAGGCAAACCGCTTTTGGTCTCACCAATGGAACCAATGGATTAAGAACGCCAGTAGCTAGAGCTATAATGGGCTTAATGATATTTCTTACGCTTTTTGTAGGATTCTCCACGGTTGATTTGTATGACGCATTGAGAGGCTCAAATGATATCAAATTATGGATATCAGTAGCTAAACAGGTTGCTTTCACTTCGGCATTGGTATTAACGGTGTTTTATTATATAAAGTGGCAAAACCGTTGGTTTGAGCAACACTCCCAAGCTGAATTTAAGTTAAAACAGTTAGAGCTCGACATGGAGAGAGCGAGCTGGTTAGTTGAAACTAGTCTTGAGTGGAACGACGTTAAAGGCAGTACTCTGCCAAATGAGCTTATGCAAAGCTTAAGCAGAAACCTGTTCTCGGAAAATAGTGATGACGCTGAAGATGTAATACATCCAGCTGACCAATTAGCCTCAGCTCTTATGGGCTCTGCCTCGCTAGTGAGACTAAAAGCCGGAGACTCCGAGATTCACATAGACCCTAAGAAATTAAAGAAAAGCAGAAAGGAAATTCAATTAGATGATTAAAGGTTCGCTTGCAATTAAATGAACTTCATTCAAAAGTAAAACGATTGGTATTTATCATGAATTTATACTGAGTAGTGCAAGTCCTTGCTTTAATCAAAATTTATGATTGGATAGGGGGATATTTTAAATTATAAAAAAGGGAGCTTTCGCTCCCTTTGTTGACACCGCTATCTGATCAGAGCTTGGACTCCATCTCGGTGAATTTATCCGTGATCGAGGTTGGCGGCGGGGCAGTGGTCAAGCTGCCAACCACTACCGCAATTAAACTTAAGACAAATCCCGGCACGATTGCATACAGCCAATCGTTCAGCGCGGTTTCTGTGCCATCTACCATGATCGTGAAGGGAGCATATAGCCATATGATAACGGTGAGTGCACCGACAACCATGCCTGCTAAGGCGCCGTTCCGATTCATGCGCCTCCAGAACAGGCTCAGCAGTATCAACGGGCCAAAAGCAGCGCCAAACCCAGCCCAAGCGTTAGAAACCAAATCAAGTACTGAGCTGTCAGGGTCTGAAGCCAGCAGGATCGCGATCACAGCCACCACAACCACTGAGATCCTGCCTACCAACACTTGGCGCTGCTCTGATGCTTCGCTATGAAAAAACAACTTGTAGACGTCACGAGTTAACGAGCTAGACACCACCAAGAGCTGAGATGAGATCGTACTCATGATCGCAGCCAAGATCGCAGCCAGCAAAAAGCCAGAGATATAAGGGTTGAACAGAAACTGAGTAAAGACGATAAACACGGTTTCAGGATCTTCTAGCGACATACCGGTTTTTTGAACATAAGCAATCCCAGCGAAACCCACCATGAGCGAGCCGATGAGGCTCAGCACCATCCAGCTGATACCGATGTTGCGCGCGGTTGGGACGTCTTTTACCGATCGGATCGCCATAAACCTGACAACGATGTGCGGTTGACCAAAGTAGCCCAAGCCCCATGCAGCAAGCGATATGACCCCTATCGTGGACACCCCGTTAAAGATATTGAGCAAATCAGGGTTTATGTTTTGAACTGCCTGGGTTGTCGCGGAGAGACCGCCAAGATCAGTTAAGGCCACTATAGGCACGATGATCATGGCCAGCATCATGATGCAGCCCTGAACAAAGTCGGTCATGGAGACCGCCATAAAGCCGCCAAACAGGGTGTAGGCTACCACCACGCCCGCAGTGACCCAAAGGCCCATTTGGTAGGTTGATCCAAAAGAGCTGACAAAAAGCTTCCCGCCGCCGGTTAAGCTGGCCGCCGTGTATACGGTAAAAAACAAGATGATCACGATCGCCGAGATCACTCTGAGCAGGTGTGATTTATCCTCAAAGCGATTAGCAAAGTAGTCAGGCAAGGTGATTGAGTTGTTGGACACCTCGGTATATACCCGAAGTCTTGGCGCCACCAAGATATAGTTAAGCAGTGCGCCGATGGTGAGTCCGATCGCGATCCAAATACTCACCACCCCAGAGGCATACATATAACCCGGCAGGCCCAACAAGAGCCATCCAGACATATCTGAGGCGCCCGCGGATAGAGCAGTCACTGCAGGCCCAAGCTTGCGGCCGCCGAGCATGTAGCCCTCAGAGTCATTGTCAGCTTTGATAAACGCGTAAACACCGATGCCGATCATCAGCAAAAAATACAAAACCAGTGATACCACGGCTCCGATGGGGACCTCGCCCATAAACTAACTCCTGTCTCTATTGATTATAAATGTGCCAAATGACTGATCGACAAAGCGCCAATCCCTATCAAAATTTACTCACTCAGTGATCACCTAAGCGTGATTTCAGCTGTGTTTGTTTTGCTTCATCCAAATGAAACTATAGGTAAATTTTCTCATTAACAATCAAATACACATATTCAAGTTATGAATTTACAGATCTACCACTGATAATTCGAGCACTCAATTGGTTTTAGTTTACCGCTCAGGGTCTTATACACTTTGCTATCTTGCTTCGAACAAAATAGAACTTTCCGAACTTATTATTAGGGCAGTGATTTTGCTACCGCTAAATAGCCTATTGCATAGGTATAATTAGTATTTAACATAATATACGTTATCAGACTTAAATATAAACAACCCAGAAGTAGTGAAATGGCCTTCAAGTTGGTGTATCCACCACGGTGGGCATTTTGCTACAAGCTTGTAGCGACCAAAAACCCTTAAAAAACCTCAAGCGCCAACCCAAATTGTCACAAGGGTCAGTTACTATTCAACTCAAACAAATTGACGAGGCCGCGCATGAACTTACTAACTCAACTGGGCGACATGAGCGTCGTGGTAGCCGATACAGGCAATCTGGGCGCCATACAAGAATTCAATCCTCAAGAAGCTACAACCAACCCAAGCTTAGTCACCGCTGAGCTGAGTGATCCAGATCGTCTTGAGAGCCTCAAATCAGCCGTCAACCAATTCAGCGATGTCTCAGATGCCATGCGCTATCTGACGGTCGCGCTAGGCGCTCAGATCAGCGGGCAAATCCCCGGGCGAGTCTCAACTGAAGTTGATGCCACGTTATCCTACGATACAGACGCCACCTACGCTGAAGCTCACCAGATATTGAACCTTTATGATGAGATGGGTGTGCAGCCGAACCGCGTGCTGATCAAGATTGCCGCTACTTGGCAAGGCGTACAAGCTGCTAAAAAACTGGAGGAGCAAGGGATCGGCTGCAACCTCACGCTGATATTTGGTCTTGAGCAAGCCCAAGCTTGCAGTGACGCCGGTGTGACGCTGATTTCGCCCTTTGTGGGCAGACTATTAGACTGGCAAAAGAAAACCAGCGGGCTGGATACCGTACCACTGAGCGACGATCTCGGCGTTAACTCAGTCAAAAGCATCTTCAATTTGTACAAATCGACAGGGATTACAACTCAAGTGATGGGCGCAAGCTTCCGCAATATAGAGCAGATATGCGCTCTGGCTGGCTGTGACTTTCTAACCATCGCACCTGCGCTACTACAGGAACTGAGCACAACCGAGCGACACTTAGAGCGTCAGCTTTATCTAGACCAGCCGCAAACTGAACCAGCTGCAGCTTTAAGCCGCTCGGCTTTCGATGAGCAGTTGGCCTTAAACCAAGCAGCTCATGAGCTGTTAGCGGCAGGTATTGAAGGCTTCAGTGCTGCACAAAAACAACTGGCGCAAAGGCTTAAATCGTTATAAAAAACTCAAGACTGATTAGTTCAACATAAAAAAAATCTGCTCTAGGGCAGATTTTTTTATTGGCAAAATGAACCCGCTTGCTCACTTTAAAGACGATTGGGATTAAGCACCTTCTTCAGCTCAATCAACCAATACTCTCTAAGATTGCGGCTAGTGCCGCTGAAGGGTCTACCGCAGCCGTGATGCTACGACCAATCACCAAGTGAGTAGCGCCCTGCGCTAGAGCCTCTCGTGGTGTACAAACACGGGTTTGATCTGACTGATCATCTGAAGCCATACGGATCCCCGGTGTTACCTTCAAGAAGTCTTCGCCAAGCTCAGCTTTGAGCATTGAGGCCTCTTGAGCGGAACAAACCACCCCGTGTAATCCACTTTTTTGTGTTAACGCTGCCAAGTGCCTGACTTGATCGGTAACAGAACGGGTCACACCCGTCTCAGCAAGATCCGCTTCACTCATCGAAGTCAGCACCGTGACTCCGATCAGCTTGGTAGTAAAGCCGCCCTCATCCAACATGTTTTTAGATAGCTGCATGGCCTTAGAACCCGCACTGGCATGGACATTGACCATCCAGACGCCAAGCTCAGCCGCACTAACTACCGCCTTTGCCGTGGTCGTGGGTATGTCATGAAACTTTAAGTCTAAAAAAACCTCAAAACCCATGTCGTGCAGCTCATGGATCACCTTAGGTCCAGCGCGAGTGAACAGCTCCTTACCCACTTTAACCCGGCACTGAGCCGGGTTAAGTTGACGAGCCATGTTCAGAGCCTGACTGGCTTCTGGGTAATCCAGAGCAACGATGATTGGCGAGGAAACTAAAGACATCTCGGTGTTTGGCATCTTACAGACCCGTCAAAGGCGCTCTGGTTTCAGCGGTCTGTGCCTCAGTAACCGGGGCGGCAGACCGGGTTTTATGCGACTCAAGTGCGGTACTTAACTCGAGCTTTTGAGCTTCAAGTGACTTAACTTGCTTCACCAGACGGGCATTTTCCCACTTGAGCTGAAACACACGAAACAGCTGCAAGCTCAGCAATATCCCGATAAACACGCCCAAAGCCAACACGATGATCAGCAGGAGTCCAGTATTCATGCCAGCAATCTGAGTAAACACAAGATTGACGTCAGTCAGTTGGTTGTTGAGTAAAACCAGCGCTAATGCAAAAGCAAAGGCGATCAAAGTGATGATGATGAATATCACACGCATAATATGAATCTCAAATTGTAAAGTAAGGGAAGTTTATAGTTTCTGAAGGGACTCTTTAAGAGCTTTACCTGGCTTAAAGTGTGGTACGAGTTTTTCTGGAATGTTAACTGATTGTCCGGTTTTGGGATTTCGTCCCACTCGAGATGATCTCAAGTGAAGGCAAAAACTACCAAAGCCGCGTATCTCTATCCTACCCCGCTCTTTGAGGCGATCACTCATAGCATCTATCAGCAGAGTGACTGCTGTTTTGACACCTTCGAGGTCCACAGATTTAACTTCACTGTGGATATTTTCGATCAAATCTGAGCGGTTGATCGAACCGTTTTGCTCAGCATGCTTCATATGACATTCTAATTATAAAAAAACGGGTAGCGTATGCTACCCGTTTTAACAGATTGATTAGGATCAGTGCAAATTTATTGCATCTGTTCTTTGATCAAATCACCAATGGTTTTAGGTGTATTGTCATCAACCTTCTGAGTGGTGTGCTCAGCAATCGCTGCACGCTCTTCAGCTTCGTCTTTAGCTTTGATTGACAAGCTCACTGTGCGAGTCTTGCGATCAGCACCGATGATCTTAGCTTCAACCGAATCACCGACCTTGAACTCTTTAGAAGCGTCTTCAACTTTATCACGGTTGATTTCAGAGGCTTTTAAGTAACCCGTGACGTCGTCAGACAACTTAACAGTCGCGCCTTTAGAGTCAACTTCTGTGATTTCGCCAGTCACGATAGAACCACGACCAAACCCGCTCATGTACTCGCTGACCGGATCAGAGTTCATCTGCTTGATACCCAAGCTGATGCGGTTGGCCTCTGAGTCTACACTCAAAACCTGTGCTTCAACGGTATCGCCTTTAGAGAAGTTGCGGATAGCATCTTCGCCATTTTCAGTCCAAGAAATGTCAGACTGGTGAACCAGACCGTCAATTCCGCCGTCCAGGCCGATAAAGATACCAAAGTCAGTGATTGACTTGATGGTGCCTGAAACAACCGTACCTTTCTCATGGTTTTTCGCAAACTCATCCCAAGGATTGGCGCGGGTTTGTTTGATACCCAAGCTGATGCGGCGACGCTCTTCGTCAATCTCAAGAATCATCACTTCAACTTCATCACCCACTTGAACCACTTTAGACGGGTGAATGTTGCGGTTGGTGTGGTCCATCTCAGAGACGTGAACCAGACCTTCGACGCCTTCAGTGATTTCAGCAAAACAGCCGTACTCAGTCAGGTTGGTGACGCGAGCTTTAACGATTTTACCTTCTGGGTAGTCAGCTTTAATATCAACCCATGGATCTTTGCCCAATTGCTTGATACCAAGGCTCACGCGGTTGCGCTCTTTGTCAAACTTAAGAACCTTAACGTCCAGCTCTTGACCCACTTCAACCACCTCAGATGGGTGCTTGATGCGGCGCCACGCCATATCAGTGATGTGAAGCAGACCGTCAACACCGCCCAAATCAACGAACGCGCCATAATCGGTCAAGTTTTTAACCACACCTGGTACGACGATGCCTTCTTCAAGCTTGTTCAACAGATCTTCACGCTCAGCTGAGTTTTCAGCTTCCATAACCGCACGACGTGAAACAACCACGTTGTTGCGCTTAGGATCAAGCTTGATGACCTTAAATTCGATTTCCTTGCCTTCAAGGTGAGTGGTGTCACGCACAGGACGCGTGTCAACTAAAGAACCTGGCAAGAACGCACGAACTGCACCGATCTCAACGGTGAAGCCGCCTTTGACTTTACCTGAGATAACGCCAATAACGATTTCTTCATCGTTATGGATCTGCTCAAGTTTGTTCCAAGTCTCAAGACGCTTGGCTTTGTCGCGTGACAGCATGGTTTGGCCAAGGCCGTTGTCGATTGCGTCAACCACAACATCAACGGTGTCGCCAATCGCCACTTCAAGATCGCGGTTAGCATCTAAAAACTCTTCACGAGCTACGATGCCCTCAGATTTCAGGCCAGTATCAACAGTGATCCAGTCGTTATCGATATTGACAACAACCCCTTGGATGACCGCACCTTTTTCAACATCAAGGCCTTTACCTTCCAAGCTCTCTTCAAACAGCGCCGCAAATGATTCCATGATTAACTTCCGATTTTTTTAAGCCGAACTGTCCAGTCAGTGCGGTTCCAGTAATGCGACCTTTGGGCGATGTCTGGTTTATAAACCCATTGGTTGCGTTAAATTCAGTTTAAGACTTGCCGGCAAACTGCCAGCGCCTGCTCAAAAACCGCTTGTGCACTCATCGAAGTACTGTCAATGATCACGGCGTCTGACGCAGGCTTTAGCGGCGCATGATCGCGACCCATATCGCGCTCATCCCGACTAACAATGTCTTGAAAAATGGCGCTCATATTAACCTGCTTACCGGCCGCAAGCAACTCATCATGGCGCCTCTGCGCGCGGATCTTAGGGTCTGCGCTCAGATAAAACTTGACCGGAGCATCTGGGAACACCACCGTTCCCATGTCACGGCCATCGGCGATCAAACCAGGCTCAGTATAGAACTCTCGCTGAAAGTCCAAAAGTGCTGAGCGCACCGGCCCCAAACAAGCAACTTGAGAGGCGAAACTTCCCACCTCTTCAGTGCGAATCATCTTTGTGACATCAACCCCGTCAAGGATCACCGCAGACTTGTCGCCCTGAGCTTCAAAGCGAACATCCATCTGGCGAGCCATTTGCTCCGCATCGAAGATCTGCTCTGCAGTTGGCTTGTTTTTTTGGTGTATCCACTCACTTGACTGACTCACCTTTAGGCCTAGCAAACGGTAAAGTGCGCCAGAATCCAAACAAGCAAATCCAAGCTCTTTAGAG
>CAJXOR010000070.1 GCA_913057715.1 uncultured Moraxellaceae bacterium | reverse complement strand
GCATCAAACACATCCACTTTGTCGGGATCGGCGGAGCTGGCATGTGCGGCATCGCTGAGGTGATGTTCAATCAGGGCTATCAAGTCTCCGGCTCCGACATCAATCAAAGTGCGGTGACTAAGCGCTTAGTTGCGCTTGGGATCAACGTATATTTGGGTCATGAGCCAGCGCATATCGAGGGCGCAAGCGTGCTCGTGGTATCAACGGCGATTGATCAGTCCAACCCAGAGGTTGCGGCCGCGATCCAAGCGCACGTGCCAGTGGTACGCCGCGCCGATATGCTGGGTGAGATCATGCGCTATCGCCACTCGATCGCGGTGGCTGGCGCCCACGGTAAAACCACGACCACCAGCATGCTCACCTGCATGTTAGAAGCTGACGGACTCAATCCAACCTTTGTGATTGGCGGCAAGCTCAACATGACCGGCACCAACGCACGCCTCGGCGCGAGTCGCTACATGGTGGCTGAAGCGGACGAATCAGACGCCTCTTTTCTCATGCTGCGCCCCATGGCCGTGATCATCACCAACATCGACGAAGATCACATGGAAACCTACGGCAACAGCTTCGATCGCCTCAAGGCCGCCTACCTGCAATTTGTTCACAACATGCCATTTTATGGGCTCTGTGTGGTCAGCGGCGACGATGAGGAGCTGGTGGGTCTCATGCCGCAGATCGCCCGTCCCGTGCGCACTTTTGGTTTACGCGAGGGCTGCGACGTGCGAGGGCAAAATATCCACTTTGAAGGCCTCGGCTCAAGCTTTCAGGTCACCGCGCCCGGCGAAGTTGAATTTGACGTCACCCTCAAAGTCCCTGGCATGCACAACGTACAAAACGCGCTCGCCGCCATCGCCATGGCACTAGATGAAGGCGTGAGTGTGGCCTCGATCCAGTCAGCACTCGCTGAGTTTGCTGGCGTGGGTCGCCGCTTTGAGATCTTGGGCGAGTTTGATCACCCAGACGGTGCACCTGTGACTTTGGTCGATGACTATGGTCACCACCCCGCTGAAGTGCAGGTCACCATCGATGCTGCGCGAAAGGCGTATCCGGATCGCAGGCTCTGCGTGCTGTTTCAGCCGCATCGCTACAGCCGTACCCGTGACTGCTTCGATGACTTTGTTGAGGTGCTAAGCGAGGTCGACACCTTGTTCTTGCTCGACGTTTACTCAGCCGGAGAGGCGCCCGTTAAAGGCGCGGACTCAAAAGCACTCGCCCGCAGTATACGTAACCGCGGCAAGATCGACCCCACACTGGTGCAGCCAGAGGGGAACTTGGCGGACGTACTGGCACGCACCTTAAAGCCTGGCGATATCCTGATTGCACAGGGCGCGGGCAGCGTTGGGGCCTTGGCGCAAAAGCTGGTCAGCGATCAGCTCTACCTTGGAGGCGCTTTATGAGCAAAGCTTACGGAAAAGTTGCGGTGCTGATGGGCGGTGACTCAAACGAGCGCTCGGTGTCTTTAAACAGCGGAGCGAGCGTGCTTGCCGCACTCAAAAGTAGCGGGATCGATGCTCACGCGTTTGATCCGGCGATCACAGACATTTTGCAGATTCGAGAGTTTGATCGCGTCTTCAATGTGATGCACGGACGCGGCGGCGAGGACGGACAAATCCAGGGTTTGCTTGACTACTTAAAAGTGCCTTATACCGGCTCGGGCGTCATGGCGAGTGCAATCGGCATGGATAAAGTGCGCACCAAGCAGCTGTGGGCGGGCGGCGGGATTGCCACCAAAGATTTTGCGCTCATGCAGGCTGACACGGACTTTGCCGCGGTGGTTAAGCGACTGGGTTTACCCCTGATTGTTAAGCCGGTGCGTGAAGGCTCAAGTGTGGGCATGAGTAAGGTCACTTCCGCCGCTGAGCTTAAGACGGCCTACGAGCTAGCCGCTGAGTTTGATCCGGTGGTCATGGCGGAGAGCTGGATCACCGGTAGCGAGTACACCTCGGTCATCATCGGTGATGAGGTTTATCCTTTGGTGCGCCTGGAGCCAGCGATCGATGCGGACTTTTACGATTTTGAAGCTAAGTATGAGCGAAATGACACCCAATACGGCATCCCCTCAGGGTTAAGCGCGGAGCTCGATCAGCAGGCCAAAGCGCTTTGTTTGCAGGCTTTCAAATTGGTTGGCGCTAGCGGTTGGGGTCGGGTCGACTTCATGAAAGACGAGCAAGACAACTTATGGTTGCTTGAGATTAACACTGTACCTGGCATGACCGATCACTCGCTGGTTCCGATGTCGGCAAAGGCCGCTGGTCTTGACTTTGCTGCGCTGTGCCTTAAGCTTCTGGATCAGACTCTGTAGCTCATCATGCCCATAAAGCTCACTCCCTCGGCTCAAACTCGCACCAAGCTTAAATGGTTAGGCTGGTTGGTTGCGGTCTTGGTTTTGGCGGGCGCGTCTCATTATGCCCTGGGCTTGCTACCAGAGCTTGAAACTCAAGTGGCCGGCAGTGAGCTCAGCGCGGAGCAGAAACTTTATCTCGAGTACCGACTGAACGATCAGTTGCAAGGTAATTTTGTCACGCTGGATATCGCTGAAGCCCAGCAGTTACTGGAACAAGAGAGCTGGATTAGTTCGGTTTTAATTGAAAAAAAATGGCCCAATCTACTGAGCGTGCGAGTGGTTCCCAAAGTTCCAGTCGCTCGCTTTGGCTCAAACCGTTTTGTCGATGCTGAGGGCGGGCTTTACAGACAAGCCAGCTTTACGCAAAGCGATCAGAGTCTGGTGAGCTTTTATGGCCCCTCCGATCAAACCTCCGGCATGATGAGTCGCTATGAGATCGTGAACCGCTGGTTCATGGAGTTGGGCTATCGGCTTCAGGATGTGCAGTTATCTCCTGGAGGCCTGTGGCTTTTTCAGTTTGAACCCGCTTTGACTGTGATCATTGGGCAGGATCAGTCACCGGCCAAACTCTTTGAGTTGAGTGAATTGATGAGAGGACCACTGCAGCCAGCATTAAATCAGATTCGGGTTGTGGATTTGCGCTATGTCAGCGGTTTATCGATTAGCTGGAAAGGGTCCCAGGCATCTGGTCAAAAGTTGCTTGAGCCAGATCCAGCCGCTAGCGCCAACCTGTTGGTGAGCTTGCCATGAGTGACATTTTTCAAATCTGTATCTTGTCACTGGGTCATCGCCACATCACCGCGATGATTGCTGAGATTCGAGAAGATGAATCGATGTTCGTGCAGAGCGTTTACCGTGTAGATTCGGTGGGGCTTAAAGGCGGCAAAGTGGTTGAAATCAACGAGCTTTGCGATGCCATCAAGCGGGTGGTTTCTCATGTAGAAAACCAGACAGATTGCCGTGTCGATGGCGTGTGGCTGTGTATCTCGCATCCCGATATGGTCAGTCAGAATTGTGTCGGCGAGGTGGTATTGGGCGGAGCACAAATCACCACTGAACACGTGTGTGATGCCTTTACCAAGGCCAAGTCACAGATCTTGGAGCCTGACTCTTATGTGGTGACCCACCGAGTTCAGGGGACTGAGCTTGATCATGCTGAACCTTTGAAAAATGACCCCATTGGCATGCATGCCGATGTGATGCGCCGCTACCACCATGTGATGACACTGCCGGTTTTAGATTTCCAAAACCTGCAATCAGTGATGCACCGAGCGGGATATCGTATCGATCGACTGGTGTTCAGTCAGTTTGCTTCTGGCGAGTACGCGCTCTTAGAAGAGGAGCGTCAGGGCGGGGTTTGCGTGGTGGATATTGGTCATGAAACCACCTCGATAGCCGTCTTTGTGGGAGATGCCTTGGTACACAGCGCTTGTTTACCGGTTGGAGCAGGGCAAGTGACCTCTGACATATCAACGATACTCAACATCCCCACCGCTCAAGCTGAAAAGCTCAAGCACCAGCGCGGCACACTGGATCTCTCCACCGCTAGTCCGACCAAAAACATCAATTTGAGCAAGAGCAAAAACAGTGAGTCGGTGACTTATCACAAGCTGGCTTTGATCATCAATGCTCGCTACCGCGAAATCCTGATCGCTGTCTTTCAAGAGCTCGCCGATAAAGAGTCACTGGGGCTCTTGAAGCATGGACTGGTTTACTGCGGCGGCGGATCGCGCATGAGCGGCTTTGCTGGTTTTACTCAAGGCTTCACGGGTCAAATGACACATATCGCCAACTTTCCTGAGCAAATTAAGTTTGCCGATGAGTTAACCAATCAGCTAAATCACTTCTCGTACCAGTCGGTTTGCGGAACCCTAAAGTACTCACAAAGTAAGCACCATGCGCAGAGTGTGCTCAGTGAAGAGGCTGAGCGGCATTGGTTTAGTGGATTTGTTCGTGTCTATCAGCGATCAGTGGAAAAGCTACGGTTACTTTTTTAATCTCAAGTTTGAGATTCACCTGTACACTCTTTAGTCAGCAAAGATTGAGTGCTATGCTCATCAATCGATTAGTGGTTGATTAAATCTTACCTTATAAGACCGCCAGCCCAATATTCTCAGGAGTTTTTTACATGTCATTTACCATGAGCGAAGAGTCACAAAACAAAGAATTGGACGGCGGCGCACGTTTTACGATATTTGGGGTTGGCGGGGCAGGCGGCAACGCGGTCGAACACATGATTCGCTCGGGCGTGAGTGGCTTAAATTTTGTTTGTGCCAACACGGATCATCAGGCTTTGGCTGGTTTGTCGGCTCCCAATCTGGTTTATCTTGAATCAGGAAAAAAACGGGGCTTAGGCGCCGGCGCTGATCCAGAAGTTGGCCGAGCTGCAACCGAAGCTGCTGGAGACGATATCGCCAAAGCCCTGACTAACACCGATATGGTTTTTATCGCCGCGGGTATGGGCGGTGGAACAGGGACTGGCGGTGCTCCTGTGGTGGCCAAGATCGCTAAAGACATGGGCATACTGACAGTTGCCGTAGTAACAACCCCGCTCAAGTTTGAGCAAAAAAGACGCATGGATTCGGCCAAAGACGGCATCGATGAGCTCATGAAGCATGTCGATTCAATCATTGTCATACCTAACGAAAAAGTGATGAAGGTTTATGGCGGTCTGAGCATCAAAGATGCTTTTGCTAAAGCTGATGATGTACTGCTGTGTGCAGTGACCGGTATTACTGACACCGTGATGGGTGAAGGCATGGTTAACGTCGATTTTGAAGACGTACGCACTGCTATGAAAAATCGGGGTTATGCGATGATGGGGCTTGGACGTGCCACGGGTGAAGATCGTCACCTCATGGCAGCCGAGGCAGCCATCAACAGCCCACTACTCGATGACATTATCCTTAAAGACGCTAAAGGCCTGGTAATCAACATCATCGCGGCTGAAGACCAAGTTACCTTGGTTCAAATCAACGAAGCGGTCGAGCGCATCGCGCAGATTGCTGACTGTGAGCAGGCAGATCTGATCTTTGGTGTGACCAACGACCCATCCGCAGGCGATGAGATGCGTGTGATGGTGATCGCAACCGGCCTGACTCGCGAGGAGACCATTGGTGCGGGTATCGCTGCTAAGCAGACAACAGCGTTTGATCGTCAGCAAGTCGGGTCCTTGCCGCGTAGTGCGCCCCAAGCTGAAACGGTGAGTGCAAGAGAGGAGCCCAGCGCCAAACTGGGTGTTATGGATTACCTCAAGCGCCAACAGAAAAAATAATTCAATGATTGGGAGCTTCGCATGATGCAGCGCACCTTAGCCGCAAGCTTGAGTCTTAGCGGCGTGGGCCTGCATAGCGGTGAGCAGGTAGAACTCACGCTGTTACCAGCTGCTGAGGATCATGGCATCGTCTTTGAGCGTGTGGATCTAGACCCACCAGTTAAGGTTCCCCTAGATCCCTTTCGAGTTTTCGACACCCTCATGTCCACCAACATCGACTTTGATGGGGTGCGCATCGCAACTGCTGAGCACTTGATGAGCGCCCTTGCTGGACTCGGGATCGATAACTTGCTGGTCCAAGTCAACAGCAGCGAAATGCCCATCATGGATGGATCTGCGCAAGTATTTGTGGATGCGATCTTGGCAACAGGCATACGTGAGCAGCGTCAAGCGAGAAAGTTCATCAAAGTGCTTAAGCCAGTTTCAGTCTCTCATGAAGACAAGCAAGCCAGTTTGGTCCCGCATGACGGGTTCACGGTGGACTTTAAGATCGACTTTGATCATCCGGTGTTTGCTGATCAACAGCAGAGAGTTTATGAGCTTTCCACTGAGAACTACATCAATCAGATCGGTTACGCCCGAACTTTCGGGTTTGAAAAAGATCTCGACTACCTGAAACAAAACAACCTAGCCCGCGGTGGAAGTCTGCAAAACGCAGTTGTGTTAAGTACTGATGGCATACTGAATCCTGAGGGACTGAGGCAGCCAGATGAGCTGCTCAGTCATAAGGTGCTTGATGCTGTGGGAGACCTCTACTTGAGTGGCCATCAAATCCTTGGGCATTTTACGGCAGTTAAGTCAGGACACATGCTCAACAACCGTCTGCTTCAAGCGCTGCTGAGTGAGCCTGACAACTTTGAGTGGGTTAGCTTTTCTCAAGACTGCCCAATTGAATACATCGAGGCCAAAGCAGCTCAGTAAGTTGTTTAGGCTCTTGATCAACAGCCAAATAATTAAAAACCAAGCCCTTACGAGTCTGACTTTGAATTCAGAGTTTTCGCCAGTTCGTGCATGGCTGATTTTAATCGTGTTGATGCTTGGTTGTCTGCCACTCGGTGCATGCTCTGTGTTACTTCGACGGGAACCGAGCTTTTGATTTGCGCTACTTGGGGTTGATGGTTGAAGCGTGACTGCCAACTCAGCGGAGCGCAGTGCACGTAGAGTTTTTGACACTTGGGTAGCACTTGTTGGTTGTTGATTGTTGAGATCACCAGCTTTTCTTGAGCATAGATTCTTGAGGCTGCGGTGATCGAGTTGGTGGAGATAATCAACTTGTTGCCGGTCTGATTTAAACTGACGCCAAGTAAGTCCACTTCAAAGCCTAGGAGCTGCTCACACAGTGTGTTGAGTAAAGGCTGATGCTGAGCTGCAGACATAAATTGATTGAAGTTGAGCGAGGGTATTTGCAGTTTTTCTATGCTGTTTGCCAGAAAGTTTATCGGTTTTTTCATAATTAAGTACCGGCAGCAAATGGATGGATTGATTGAAATTGCGTTCAAATGTTGCAATATCACATATATTGTTACATCTTAAAAATGCCTTTTATCAGTGTACTATCAAGTCAAAAATACTGATATCGATTGCAAGTACCTGTATTTAAACATAAATTTAAAAAATAAGTTAAATCACTATTTTGGACAAAAGGCGCTGAGCGTTTGCAGTTGCTTCTATGCTTTTGGTTTGCTTAAATACTTAAACGTTAATTACATTGATTAACAGATCCCAACTGATTTGTAATCTTGTTTCAAAGTCGTAAGTTTAAAAGGATTTTTATGTCGAAACTGAATCAGCTCATCAAGACATCTCAAAAACTAACTAAATTAAGCCATGTTGCGCTTTTCGCTGTTGCGGTTGGGGTGAGTTCAGGTGCTTCAGCTGAATCAGATATCATCATACGCTCAGGCAGTGCTGTTTCCTCGGCTTTTGAAGCTGATTACCGTGCGATGCAGCGTTCAAACTCCTTAGCAAGTGACGACCACGACCACAGTGGCATGGAAGCTGAGCTGGAGTTTTACAAAAGCGGTGATCTGATTACTTCCAAGATCAACGAGTTGAGCTCTAAACCAAGCTCTGGTGATCCGATCGGTGAGTTGTACAAAAGCATCGAGGGATCTGGTAAAGCATCTGATTCGCGTCACATCTTAGCCGTCCTTCCAGTCAAAAATTCAGTCACTACTTCATCTTATGGTTACCGCAATATCCCTAACGGATCTCGTATGCATAAGGGGATCGACCTTGCTGCCCCAACAGGCACTCCAATCTACTCAACGGGCGATGGTGTTGTCACTTATGCAGGTTGGGTAAATGGCTATGGTAAATACATCAAAATCTCTCATGCCGACGGTTATGAAACCCGTTATGCGCATTGCTCAGAGCTAGACGTATCAGTCGGCGACAAAGTCAGACAAAACCAAGTGATTGGCAAAGTTGGATCAACTGGCCGTTCATCTGGTCCACACCTACACTATGAAGTGCGTAAAAACGGTGAAGCAACCAACCCACAGGTCTACTTGGCCATGGCGGAAGAGTGATCAGCTAAATCGCAGCATAAACCCGGATTTTCCGGGTTTATTTTTGCCCGTAAATTGCGCTCCGCAGCGGACTCTTTAGTTGAGTTGTAAAGGTAAGACTCGTCAACTTAACGTTCTGATACGGATTAAGGACCTAGCTCTACTTTATCTCTACGGAGAGCGCCCTTGAGAGGGTGTAACGTAACTGTGACTGGGGGTTATCCCTAGCATGAAACGCTTAAAACCAATTAAAAGGAACTTTTATGACTATTGCCAAAAATATCGAAGTGAGCTGCACATCTAAACTGAGTTTTGAGGATGCGATCCAAAAAGCCATCACCAAAATCTGCAAAACCGTCAACAACGTACAAGGAGCGTGGATTAAGGAGCAAAAAGTCTCAATTGAAAATGGCAACATTGCTCAGTATCACGTCATCATGATTGTAAGCTTTGTGCTGGGCGGTGACGACAATATCGCTTAATCGTCATCCTCTATAACTAAAAAACCCGCCTTCAAGGCGGGTTTTTTTGACTTAATCTCAAAAAGACTTAAGGTTGCTCAGCTTTGGATTGGCATCTGGGTTTTTACGGAACAACAGCACCATGTGCCCAATGGATTGGACGGCGGTAGCCGCTAGCTCTTCTTCTATCTTAGTGATGAGAACCTTGCGATCATCGGGTCCTTGTCCTGCCAGACGAACTTTAATCAATTCATGATCAGACAAAGCCCGCTCAATCTCGAGCATGACTGATTCTGTTAAACCTTTGGCGCCTAACTGCACTAAAGGCTTTAGCTCGTGGCCGAGCGTTCGCAGGTTTTTCTTCTGACTCGCACTTAAGGGTGTTGACATAAAGTTCTCCGATCGATGGCGGCATTATATCCTGTAACCTGACAACTTATCGAATTTGCAATAAATGACATTTTTGTTGGACTGCTCGGCGGATGCCCTACGCCGATTTGATATAATCAGGATTTGACGCACTGTTTGATTATGGCGACTCGGATCCACAATAAAAAACTCTCCAAGAGCAGTCGTGCTTGGATGAAAGAGCACTTAGATGATCACTTCGTCAAACAGGCGCATAAAGACGGTTATCGCTCGCGTGCAGCCTACAAGTTGCTTGAGGCGGACGAGAAGTACGGGTTACTCAAACCTGGCATGCGGATTGTGGATCTAGGCAGTGCGCCCGGGAGTTGGTCGCAGCTGGCGTCACTGAAGCTCAAAAGCAGCGCTACCTTGATCGCCTCAGACATATTGGAGATGGACGCGCTGCCAGATGTGCAATTCATACAAGGTGACTTCCGTGAACTCGAAGTGTTTGAGCAGCTCATGCAGGCAAGCTCAGACAGGCCGATTGATTTGGTCTTATCGGATATGGCGCCAAACACCAGCGGTCATGAACCAACCGATCAGGCCCGTATGATGGGTCTGTGTGAGCTGGCAATCGACTTTAGCCTCAAAACGCTTAAAGATGACGGCTGTTTGTATATGAAGGTTTTTCACGGGCAGGGTGTTGATGATTTGCGCGGTATCGCGCAACAAGCCTTTACCAAGATTCGCAGCTTCAAACCGGCGGCTTCTCGTGCTCGCTCCAAAGAAACATACTGGCTCTGCGAGGGTATCAAAGATCGCCGAGTACTCAGTTGAGTTGCTTGAAATCAATTATGCCTGCCCCCATATCTTTAGTTAGATGCGAAAAAGACCGCGACCGACTCCATGAGGATCAATTGTGAATAAAGACATTTTAAAGAATACCTTGCTTTGGCTGGTGGTGATCGGCGTCTTGGTCGTGGTGTTCAGCAACTTTGAGAGCAAAGAAGCGCCCAAGGCGATGAACTACTCTGAATTTGTGGCTGAGGTTAACGCTGGCACGATCAAAGAGGTCAATGTCGGGCGTGAGTCGATCACCGGAACCACCACTGAAGGCACTGAGTTTGATGTTGTTCGCCCCATGGTTGAAGACGGCGGTGCGCTCATGCGTAACCTGCTGGACAAAGATGTTGAAGTGATCGGTGAGCCGGTTAAGCGTCAAAGCATTATCACGCAATTGTTGATAGCGAGTTTCCCGGTCCTGTTGATCATCGCGCTGTTTATCTTTTTCATGAGAAATGCCCAGTCTGGTATGGGCGGAAAAGGTGGCGGGCCCATGAGCTTTGGCAAGTCCAAGGCCAAGATGCTGGGCGAAAACGAAATCAAAGTCACGTTTAAAGACGTCGCTGGTTGCGATGAAGCCAAGCAAGAAGTAGTTGAAGTGGTCGACTTTCTGCGCGACCCCAGTAAATTCACCAAATTGGGTGCCACCATACCCCGCGGTATCTTGATGGTGGGTCCTCCAGGTACTGGTAAAACGCTGCTGGCTAAAGCAATCGCGGGTGAGGCTAAGGTGCCATTTTTCTCCATCTCAGGTTCTGACTTTGTCGAGATGTTTGTCGGGGTTGGTGCATCGCGCGTACGTGACATGTTCGAGCAAGCCAAGCGCAGCGCGCCTTGCATCATCTTTATCGATGAGATCGACGCAGTTGGCCGCCACCGCGGATCAGGTACGGGCGGCGGTAACGATGAGCGTGAGCAGACGCTGAACCAACTGTTGGTTGAGATGGATGGTTTTCAGGGCAACGATGGCGTGATCGTGATTGCGGCTACTAACCGGGCGGATGTGCTAGATAAAGCGCTGCTGCGTCCCGGTCGCTTTGATCGCCAGGTCGCTGTGAGTTTGCCCGACATAACGGGGCGTGAGCAGATCCTAAATGTCCACTTGAAAAAACTTCCCTTTGTGACTGGGGTCGACACCAAAACCTTGGCCCGCGGCACACCCGGTTTTAGCGGCGCACAGCTTGCCAATCTGATCAACGAGGCAGCTTTGTTTGCAGCACGTCGCAACAAGTCGATGGTCGACATGAGTGACTTTGAAGACGCTAAAGACAAGCTGTATATGGGTCCTGAGCGTAAGTCGATGATCCTACGCGACGAAGAAAAGCGCGCAACGGCTTATCATGAGTCAGGTCATGCAGTGGTTGCTGAGTTACTTGAGGGTACTGATCCGGTTCACAAAGTCACCATCATGCCGCGCGGTTGGGCGCTCGGTGTTACTTGGCAGTTGCCTGAGTTTGACGCGATTAGCCAGTACAAGAAAAAGATGCTGAACGATCTCTCGATCTTGTTTGGTGGCAGGATTGCTGAAGAAGTCTTCTTGGATCAGATGTCGACCGGTGCCTCAAACGATTTTGAGAGAGCCACAGCACTCGCTCGCGCGATGGTCACTAAGTACGGTATGTCTGAGAGTCTTGGGGTGATGGTATATGAGGACAATCCAAACGACGGTATGCTCGGGATCAAGTCACGGTCTATCTCGGAGTCTACTCAGCAGAAAGTTGATGAAGAGGTTCGTCGTATCTTGGAGGCTCAGTACCAAATAGCGCGTGACTTAATCGAGGCTAACAAGCCAATTGTTGAGGCCATGACTGATGCTTTGATGAAATGGGAAACGATTAACCGCGACCAAGTGGTTGATATCGTAGCGGGCCGCGAGCCCAAAGAAGTCGAGGTTATCAAGCCTGTCGAGATTAAAGAACCTGAACCGGCCGCCGAAAATCTCATGCCGCCGCCACTTCCTGCGACCTGAGTTTTTAGCGTGTTAAATTTGGATCGCCCTAAGGTGATGGGGGTCCTCAACATCACTCCCAACTCATTTTCTGACGCTGGGAGTTTTTTGTGCCCTGAAGATGCCATGAAGCGCGCCGAGCAGATGATTAGCGAGGGTGCTGATGTGATCGATGTTGGGGCTGAATCTACCAAACCCGGTGCCAAGCCCGTGCCGATATCCGAGCAGATAAGTCGCTTAGTGCCCGTTTTACGTCAGCTTTCCACCATTGACACCCCGTTATCAATTGACACCTCTGAGCCTGAGGTTTTTCAGGCGGCTTTTGATTTGGGCGCAACCATATGGAACGACACGCGCGCACTGAGTTTGTCTGGCGCAGCAAAGTTGGCTGCAAAGTTAGACGTCACTTGTATCATCATGCCTGTCTCTTATACACATCTCCGAGCC
>CAJXOR010000069.1 GCA_913057715.1 uncultured Moraxellaceae bacterium | reverse complement strand
GATCTACACTATCCTCTTCGTCGGCAGCGTCAGATGTGTATAAGAGACAGTACTTGACCATCGTAGTGGGCGCCAGGCTCAACCTCTAAACGCGCGGTATTGATCTCGCCGCTCAGCACTGAGCTTTTTTTGAGGTGCAGTACCTCAGCGGTGACTTTGCCGATCACCTCGCCGTAAATCACCAGCTCTTTACAGCGGATATCACCTTGCACCACGCCTTTTTCAGCCACGATCAGCAGGGCCTGGCAGTCGACATTTCCCAAGATCTTGCCGTCAACCTTCACTGACCCTTCAGAGCTCATGTCGCCCTTAATTTCACACCCCTGATTGATCAAGGTCTCTATCGGGGACTTTGAAGCGTCGGAGGCAGATGAGCTTTTCTTAGCAAACATGATGGGTGACTCAGGTTGGTGACTAGATAATTATCTTAATCCAAAGCGATTTAGGGATCTAGCGCAGCTGATGAATCGGTTAATTTAAAATGCCAACGCGTCTGGTGCTAACGATTAGGCTGGTGTTGCAGTGATGCGGGTTGAACTCAGAGGCCGATGCAAATTTCACTCACTAACCGTAAGCGCTAAAGTTGATAGGCAAGCAGCCTCACCAAGAACTTGGCAAGACGATGATTGAATTAGGGGAAACAAATAGAGCTGCCTTTAAGGGTTCAAAAGCGGCTCAATTGATTTAAGCGATAGACAGAAAGTCTTGAGGATCTTTGAGCTCGCCATTTTTTCGGACTTCATAGTGCAGGTGCGGGCCAGTTGAGCGGCCAGTTGATCCAAGCAGACCCACTTGATTGCCCGCCTCTAGGGTATCGCCCACTTTAACTGTGATCTTGGAGAGGTGAGCGTAGCGAGTTTCATAACCGTAACCGTGCTGGACCACCACCAGATTGCCGTAACCACCCGCGGCTCCAGCTCTGATCACTTTACCTGCTGCCGTACTAAACACTGGCTCGCCGCTCTTGCCTCGAAAATCTAAGCCGCCATGCATCTCACTGCGACGTAACCCAAAAGGGTTGTTGCGGTGACCAAACTTGGAGGTTAATTTACCCGGATGAGGGCGCCCCAGTGGAATTCGTTTGGCTTGATTGAGCAGTACGCGGGTTTGTTCATCAAACTCACCCACATAAGGAATTGGCTTTTCAAGTCCGACAACCGGACCACCCGCAAAAGCTGTAACCACCGAACGAGGAGCAAGGTCCACATCGGTGGCTTTGACTCCTCGAGAGGTCAAATAATCCTGAAGCTCGGCAACTGATTGCTCTGAGCTGCTGAGGGCATCGAGCTTAGCTTCAATCAGGCTGGAGGTTGCGCGCTGCAAGTGAACCACTTCCGCGCTGAGCTGCTGAGCGTCTGATCGGGTCTGCATATAAGATACACCGAGCCAACCCAAAACCATGGTCAATACCACGACACTGAGGCTCAGTCCCATGATCAAGGGGCGCAAAGAAAAAACAAGTTTTCGTGAAATTCGGTAAGAGCGGGTTTCATCTGGCATCACCACCAAAACCGTCGCGTGTGAGTTGTTCTTAGAATCTTGAGTCAAATCAATACCCTATAGTCTGCGCTGAGCGATAAGCAACTACGCCAGCTCAAATGAAAGCGTAACTTACTAAATACAGTTACAAAAATCCACTAAAAATAGCCGAAGTGATGCTTTGCTCGGATCAGCAGAGTCTTGGATCCAGTTTGTGTCTTTGAGTGAGTAGCTGTGAAAAACCATCAATACTTAAATTAGTTAATCCAGCGCCTCCCTTGACCGCAGTGCCTCAAGCAGTGCCTCACTCAACTGCTGCTTGATTTGCTCATCGTCAATTTGAGCGATTTGACGAGCCAACACGAAGCCCGGGTGACTGAGTTTGGCGGTCAGTGCTCTTGAGAACTCAGCGAGCCGCATCGTCTCCTCTTCACTCAGTCCCTTGGTGTGCTGCTCAAGCAATTGGTGCTGCACCTGATCCATCTGCTGCTTATATAAGCTGATAGCGGGCGCAAAATCATGAACCCCCATCTCGCGAAACAACTGAGCAGACTCACGCTTAATCAGAGCGGCAGCAACCCCGGCGGCATTTTCCCGCTTGCGCTGGTTTTGCTCCAGCACCTGCTGCAGATCATCGATCGCGTAGTGGTAAACCTGTTCGATCTGTCCAACCGCCGGATCAATATCTCTTGGCACCGCCAAATCAACCATGAGCATGGGTTCGTACTTTCGCCGCTTCATCGCCGCGATCACCGTTGCACTCTCCACCAGAGCTTTGGGGCTGTTGGTGCAGCTGATTAGTAGGTCGCACTGATCAAGATAGTCGGGCAACTGATCGAGCGGGTAAGCTTGGCACATGACATTTGGGGCCTGCAGATTCTCAATCAGTTGCTGAGCACGTTCTGGGCTGCGGTTAAACACCGTCAGACTTTTAAGAGGGCGCGAACAAAAGTGCTTGGCGATCAGCTCGTTGGTTTCTCCCGCACCGATGAGCGCTACCCTGAGCTGATCAGGCTGGGCAAAGATTTGCTCGCTGAGTTTTTGCGCAGCCACCCCCAAAGTTAGGGTGTGAGCACCTAGCGCGCACTCAGTGCGGACCACTTTGGTTACCCTGAGCACCTGATTGAGCATCCAGCCAAACCGCCTTGAGTGGTTAAGTGCAGCCTGAGCGGTGCTGATCGCCTGCTTGAACTGACCCAAGATCTGCGGCTCGCCAAGCAGCATCGAGTCAAGCCCGCAGGTGACGGTGATTAGGTGCTCCAGCGCGTCGGTCTGCTCATGGCGGTAAACGTGCGCAGAGAGCTCAGCTCGAGGAATCCCAGCAGTCTGCGCCAACCAAGTGACCATGTGGTCGCGCTGATCAGGCTCATCTGACATCGCGTAGATTTCGGTGCGGTTACAGGTACTCAGGATCACCACGTCACTAAGACCAAGCGCGCGCTCAGCGCCCATCAGTGCATCAACCAACTTTTCTGGGGCGATAGCAAGCCGATCGCGGATCGCAAGTCCTGCGGTTTTATGACTGACACCCAGTGCCCAGAAACCCATTGAATACCGATGATCAAAGCAATACGATATTCTGCGTTAATCCCCGCACAAACTCAACGAACTTAAGGTTTCTTGCCGTGGGTAGCTGAGCTGCTATATCGAATCATACGCTTGTTGAGTAAAATGTCACCGGGTTCATACCAACCGCTGGTGCGCCGACTACAGTGATCCACACACAAAGCAGATAAACTAGCCACAGTGACCTTACTCATAAAAAACATGCTTGCTGAACTTCACTCTGTGCTGGACTTATCCATGCTCAGCCCTAACCGGCTGAGTAGTGTGCGACTGCACGGTTTTTATAAGCCACTACAAACTACGCTCCAAGATCAAAGCGCAAGCTTTAGTACCAACCAAAAAAACAGACATTTTGCTCAGACTGCCTTGAGTTGGGTTGTGCGCGGGTGTCTTACAACCGGCCTCCTCTGGGTTCAAGCCTCTCATGCCGCTGACAACACACTCACTGCGGGCACCACCAAGAACTTACTGCATGCAGAGATTGCACTGGATCGCAATCAGACGGTGCTTGCTAAACGGCTTTATACCGATCTGGCGCTGACCACTGCTGATCCTGCCGTACTCGAGCGAGCGCTTGCACTGAGATTTGATCCCGGCACTCAAGGTTCTGCTGCTGACTCACTGCAGTTAGTGGTTGAGTTTGAGCGACTGCACCCCTCATTTGTGCCAGCATGGTTCTACAAAGCTCACTTGGCCTTCTTGGTTGAAGATTATGGACTGGCTGCGGAGACGCTTAACAGGATCTTAAGATTCAATCCTCAGGCAGATCTGGGTCAGATCTTAGAGGGAATTACCCCTAAGGATAGTGCGCAATCCGCCTCTATCTTGCGGGCACTTGAAAACCTGGATTCCAATAACGCCTCTATCCTGTTTTTACGCTCAGCGCTTAGCACGCAAAACAACCAACCTGAGCAAGCCTTGCAATTGGCTAGCGCAGCAATTGATGCCCAGCCAAGTTCACTCGCCTTAGTGCTTCACAAGGCTCGTTTACTGGAGGGAAAAGATCCCGAGCAAGGCGCAGAATTTCTTCAAAAGATGAGCAAAAAACTGCCTCAGTATCCTGTCTTGGCGCTTGAAGCCAGTCGGGTACTGATCCGAGATAAGCAGCTCAACGCAGCCTATCGCTGGTTAAAAAAAGCGGTGGTGCGCTACCCAAACGATTCAGAGATTCGGCTGCTGGCTGGCTTAATTGGTCTGGAAACCGAGCACTTTGATCAATCCATCAATTGGTTGAACGGACTGACCAAAGAATTCAGTTATGCCGATCAAGCTCAGTTTTATATGGCACTAGCGTACCTAGGCAAAAAGAACCAAGCCAAGGCCATACAGAGCTTCTCTCAAGTCAGAGGTGGCGAGTTTTATTTAAAAGCCCAGAAACAGATGCTTGAGCTGTGGGTTAAAGCCGGTCAACTGGATCAAGCTATCCAAAAGCTCAACCAGCTCAAGCAGTCTGCGGCTTACCGTGATTGGGCAACCGCGCAACAAGTCTTGCTGCTGCAGCGAACTGGAAACCCCGATCGGGCTCTTGTATTGGCTAGGCAGGCCAGTGAATCCAGTGATGATGTGCAAGTCTTGAGCGCCTATTTAAAGGTTTTGCCTCAGCAACAGGTGCTTGAGCGCTGGAGCTTATACGAGCGAATTCTCACCAGTGATCCTGACGACGAAAAAATCATGTCTCAGTACTCAAGCTTCTTACTGGATCAGGCACAAAAGACAAACTCACCGCTTCAAAGCAGAATCCCAGCGCTACTGGATCAGTTAGAGGAGATGCTGATCTATCAAAACTCGACGCCTGAAAACACCGAGTTACTGATCAAGCTCTACTTGGCGCAAGACAAACCCGAGCAAGCAGCCGACATGATGGTGCAACTCTACTTTGAATCACCAAATCCCAAACTTGGTCAATTACTTTACGACACTTTGGTTTCAATTAAGGATTTTAAAGCCGCTCAACTGATTGCTCAGGATATGCTCACTAGGTTTTAAATGAGCGGAGTTCAAACACTCCAAGCAAACTCAGCCGTGTAAGATACTCCCTACCAGCTCAGACCCAGATTTGCTGACTGCACCCAAAACCACTCTTTAGTTAAGTGAGACAAACATGCGTCATACCCTCGCCCTAGGATTAAGCTTTGCCCTGCTGCTCAGTGGCTGCTCCGCACTCACCCCGCGAGGCGACTTCAGCCAAGCGGCCATCACCGGTGCCCCGCTTCAATTCGATATCAGCGGTAAGGTCGGCGTGAGGTATCTGCAAAACGAGCAAACCCGTAACGACAGTGCATTTTTCCAGTGGGATCAGCAGGACGGCAACTTCAATCTGCAAATTTCAGGCGCTTTGGGTTTAGGCGCTACTCAGATTTATGGCAGCGAATCGAACGCAGTATTGGTTAACAGCAGCACCCGCATCGAGGCCGACTCAGCCAGTGAGCTGCTGCTTAAAGCCAGCGGTTGGCAAGCACCCCTTGAGTCCATGACTTATTGGGTGGTCGCACAAAATGCACCCGGTAATCAGGCCTCAACCAATCAGTTTGATGAGATGGGCCGCATGACACAAACTCAAAGCGGCGCCTGGATGGCAACCTTGAGTTATCAAGATCAAGAGCGCTTGCCCAGCTTGATTCGCGCTAAAGAAGATAATAGCGTGAATCAAGTGGTGCTCAGCATAAAAACTCGCTAAAGCCAAGCTTACGTCTGTGGTTTCTGATGCTCAAGCTCCGTCCATGAGGTTGCCTGCTCCAGCCAAACTCAATCTGTTTTTGCACATCACCGGACAAAGACAAAGTGGTTACCACGATCTTGAAACCTACTTTTTGCTAATTGATGCCTGTGACTGGCTCAGCTTTACGCCGAATTTATCAGGTCAGATTCAGATCGAGCTGACCAATCAAACCGGCTCAGCGCCGGTTTTAGACAGCGGTTTTTATGAAAACAACCTGATCGCACGGGCTGGCGAGCTGCTAAAGTCGCTCGCCATCGAGTGCGGCGCAGACAAATCCAAGATCCAAAAACTCGGTGCGCACTGCCTGCTTGAAAAAAGCCTACCCTTGGGCGGTGGGCTTGGCGGGGGATCATCCAACGCAGCTACTGCACTACTTGGCTTGAATCAACTATGGTCACTGGAGTTACCGGCAGACTTACTGGTTGAGCGTAGCCTGAGCTTGGGCGCGGACGTCCCGGTATTTGTTGCTGGTGCCAGCGCTTGGGCCACCGGTCTTGGAGAGGTGCTGCAGCCGGTTAAGCCCATCACCTTAGTGCCAGCGCTTAAGTTTCTTGTCGTGCTCACGCCAGAGGCGCATATCTCAACGCAAACCCTGTTTAACCACCCCAAGCTCAATAAATCTTCTGAGAGCATGTCACCCGATCAGTACCAGGCAAACCCTGAATACTTCAACAACTGCTTTGAGCCGCTACTTAACGATCAGCCGCACGTACAGGCCGCACTAACCCATTTGCGGCGCTTTGATCACCAAGCGCTCATCACCGCGCGTTTAACGGGCACCGGTGCTTGCGTGTTTGCTGGATTTTCTGAAGCCACAACCGCCAAGCAGGCCCTTGAAAGCTCGGCTACCGCTGGGTTTATCGCACAGCCAACGCAATACAGCGCTCTACAGACCACCCTGACTCAGGCGACTTAAAAAAGCTAAGAGCCAGTGGCAAAATGCCCACTCTACAAATTAACCCATCAAATTAAGGATTTAGTGTTGATTTAGGTTTGACAAAAAAACCGGCCTTGGTTAATATTTGCGACCTCAACAGGGGTATCGCCAAGTTGGTAAGGCATCAGGTTTTGATCCTGACATGCGTTGGTTCGAGTCCAGCTACCCCTGCCATTTTCTCTTCGCTATCATCGTCACTCACCGTACGATTGCAACCGAGGCGGACCCATGCCCAATTTAGTCGTTTTCTCGGGCAACGCCCATCGCGAATTAGCCGAACAAGTTGCTTCCTGTCTGCATATCCCCGTAGGCGGCGCCGATGTTTGCACCTTCTCTGACGGTGAGATCTCCGTCGAAATCACTGAAAATGTCCGCGGTAAAGACGTCTTTATCATGCAGCCAACCTGCGCGCCCACCAACGATAACCTCATGGAAATCATGGTGATGGCCGACGCGCTGCGCCGCTCTAGCGCTGGTCGCATCACCGCAGTAATCCCCTACTTTGGTTATGCCCGTCAAGATCGCCGCCCGCGCTCTGCCCGAGTGCCGATTACCGCTAAAGTGGTTGCTGATATGCTCACCACCGTTGGGATTGACCGCGTACTCACCATCGACTTGCACGCCGATCAGATTCAGGGTTTTTTCGACATCCCGGTAGATAACATCTACGGCTCAACCGTGCTGCTCACCGACCTGAAACAGCAAAGCTATGAAAACCTGATGATCGTCTCACCCGATGTCGGCGGCGTGGTTCGTGCCCGTGCGGTAGCCAAGATGCTGGGTGATACCGATTTAGCCATCATCGATAAGCGCCGCGCCAAAGCCAACGAATCTCAGGTCATGCACATCATCGGTGATGTTGAAGGCCGGGATTGTGTGATCGTCGATGACATGGTCGATACCGCAGGCACGCTGTGTAAAGCCGCTCAGGCCCTAAAAGACCATGGCGCACGCCGCGTGCTGGGCTATATCACCCACCCCGTGCTCTCAGGCAAAGCGATTGAGACGATCGCCGCCTCTGCCCTTGATGAGCTGGTCGTCACCAACTCCATACCGCTTTCGGATGAGGCAAAAAACTGTCCCAAGATCCGTCAGTTAAGCCTCGCGCCGATGCTGGCTGAGACCATCCGCCGCATCAACAACGAAGAGTCCATCAGCGCTATGTTTGATCTGGCCTGACGCTCTGAGTCTTAAGCCGCCCGAAGTGGGCGGTTTTTTTATGCCAAATGTCCGCCATATTGGATTTGCCGAAGTAGTCAAGATCAGGCATAATTCGCCCTCTGAATTTTAAGTCACGTTCAGACCCTTGTCTTGGCTGGTCGCAAGCCAGGACACATCAAAACTACTTCTAAGGATTTCACCATGGGTGACATTTTTCACTTAAGTGCCAAAAAGCGCACTGAAGATCAGCAAGGGAAAGGTGCGAGCCGCCGCCTGCGTAACCAAAACCTCGTTCCAGCCATCATTTATGGCGGTGCGGGTGAGCCGGTTGCTATCACGCTTAACGCCGACCAATTCCGTAAAGACCTTTCAACTGAGTCTTTTTTCTCACACATCTTAACCATCGATGTTGAAGGAAACGAAGAACAGGTCATCATCAAGGCGCTTCAACGTCACCCAGCGAAAAACTTTGCCATGCATGCTGATTTTCAGCGCATCGTTAAAGGTCAGCTGATGAACTTCCAAGTGCCAGTTCACTTTGAAGGCGGCGAAGAGTCACCCGGTGCTAAAGCGGGCGGCGTAACGTCAACCACCGTAACTGACATCGAAATCAGCTGTCTGCCTAAAGATCTGCCTGAGTACTTGGTTGTCGATATCTCGCACATGGAGATCGGTGACAGCTTGCGTCTGTCTGACATGGTACTGCCAGAAGGCGTGAAACTGCCTGCACTTGAGCTTGAAGAAGGCACTGACCGTGTTGTGGTCAACATGCAGCCTCCACGCATCGAAGTTGAAGAAGACGACGAAGCACCAGAAGCTGACGACGTGCCCGCCATCAATCAAGATGACGAAGCCGGCGAAGACGCTGCTAAAGACGACGAGTAAATCCTCGTCTCATGCCTGCTCTACGTTTAATCACAGGGCTTGGCAATCCAGGCCAGCAATATGCCGATACCCGGCATAACGCTGGCCTTTGGTTTTTAGAGGCGCTGGCCGATCAGCTGGGCGCCACTTTTACCAAACAAGCCAAGTTCAAAGCGCGTATCGCCAAAGCTCAAATTGGCGATCAGGAGCTGGTGCTGCTTTGGCCTGAGGTCTTTATGAATGTCTCAGGTCAAAGCGTCGCCGCTTATGCGCAGTTTTTTAACGTACCAGCCAATCAAATCTTGATTGCTCACGATGAGCTGGACTTTGTCCCGGGGCGAACCCAGTTCAAAAGTGGGGGCGGTCACGGCGGTCACAATGGCCTGCGCGACATCGCACCGCAAACCGGCAGTGATTTTCATCGCTTGCGTATCGGGATCGGTCACCCGGGACATAAGTCTCAGGTGTCCGCTCACGTGCTGAGCAAACCTTCGGCGATTGACCGCGCGCTGATCGAGCGCACCATCGAGACGGTGCTCAAACACACCGCGGAGATTGCACAGGGGCATTTTGATCCAGCCAAACAAGCACTTGGTAACCTTAAGTCCGATTAATCCGCGTTAATTCGTTATCCTTAACTGGTTCGATATTTGCTAATATGCGCCAACTATCAGCCGTCAACTCAAGATCTGTGGGAGACCTAGATGCAACTCACGATGCTTAAAGGCAAACTTCACCGCGCCTGTGTCACCGACGCGGAACTTCACTACGAGGGCTCCTGCGCGATTGATTCAGATCTGCTCAAGCTCAGCGGCATCATCGAGTACGAGGCTATCGATATCTATAACGTGACCTCCGGGACGCGTTTTAGCACCTACGCCATCTCAGGTGAAGCGGGCTCAGGGATCATCTCGGTAAACGGCGCAGCCGCCCACAAAGCCAGCGTCGGCGATATTCTGATCATCTGCGCTTATGTCGGCATGAGCGAATCAGAGGCTGCTGCGCACAAGCCCAAGCTGGTTTACCTAAACCCAGACAACACGGTTAAAGGGACGGCAAATGTGATCCCGGTTCAGGTTGCCTAAGTGGATCTAAGCAGCTTATCGAGCTGGATCACTGAGGTCATGGAGGCGCTCGGCTATGCCGGGATCGTGTTTCTTATGTTTCTGGAAAATGTCTTCCCTCCTATCCCCTCCGAGCTGATCATGCCTTTTGCTGGTTACTCAGCCAGTACCGGTAGCATGACCCTGTTTGGTGTGATCATGGCCGGTACGGTTGGCAGTGTGGCGGGTGCTTTGCCGCTGTACTACCTAGGCACGGTGTTTGATGTCAATCGCACTGAGATGCTGCTCAAGCGCTTTCCTTGGCTCATGGTTAAGGTTAGCGATGTTGAGCGAGCTCACCGCTGGTTTGATCGCTATGGTTACGCGCTGATCTTTTTTGGTCGCATGGTGCCGGGGATACGCTCGTTGATCTCCATACCAGCCGGCATGAACCGGATGCCGCTGCTGCCCTTTTTGGCGCTGACATTTGTCGGGTCTTTTCTATGGAGCGGGTTGTTAGCTGGAGCTGGTTTCTGGCTGGGTTCCAACTTCACCGAAGTAGAAGCGGTGATCGCCCCAATATCTAGCGCCATCGTCTATGTGGTGGCTGCTGGTTTACTGCTCTTTGGACTCAAACGCACCTGGGACTTTTTTAAGCGCCTCAGATCTAATTAGTTGTTTTTTAAGCTTCTAAGCCCCGCTAACAGACAGTCAATCTGGCTTTCACTGTGCGCCGCACTGAACACTATCCTCAAGCGTGAGGTGCCCTCTGCAACTGTGGGCGGGCGGATCGCCGTCACCCAAAGTCCCTTATCTTTTAGCGCCTGCATGGCGCTAAGCGACGCCTCATCACTACCAAGCAGCATCGGCTGGATTGCTGTGTCGCTCGGCAACAAGTCAAGACCGTACTCAATTGCTTGATTTTTGAAGTAGTCGATGTTGGCGAGCAGTTTTTGACCCAACTCTCTTTCTTTGATGATCTTAAGCGCCCGGATAGCTGCATGGGCTATTGCCGGAGCCAGTGCCGTACTGTAAATCGCGGTGCGCGCGTGATTGACTAAAAACTCAATCAAATCATTTGAGCCAGCAACAAACGCGCCGCTGAGTCCAAGCGACTTACCCAGAGTCGCCACATAAACGTCGCAGTCGCTTGATTTCGCCTCATAGGGAAGCGCAAACCCATGTGCATCGTCAATCATCAGTGCGGAGTCATGAGCGTCTGCCAGCCGCCGCAGTCCAGCGACGTTGGCCTTATCTCCATCCATACTGAAAACATGATCCGAGACAATCAAGCGGGGGACTGTATTGCCTTTGGATTTTGACTCCAGCAACTGATGTTCAAGCGCATCGATGCTTTTATGAGCATAGATATGGCGCTCGGCGCGAGAGAGTTTCAACGCATCAATGATTGATGCGTGATTGAGCGCGTCTGAGTAAACTTGAGTTTGGGCATCTGCCAGCGCACTGATCACACCCAGATTGGCTAAAAACCCCGAACCAAACAACAAAACCGCCTCAACCCCTAAGTGGTCTGCTAAGGCCGCTTCAAGTTCACTGTGCGCCTGAGATCGACCAGTAACCAAAGCAGAGGCGCCTGATCCTGATCCAAACCGATTGACGCCCTCGATATAACTCTTGGCTACTCTTGAATCAGCCGCCAATCCCAGATAGTCGTTCGATGAAAAGTTTAGGTAGTCTTTACCTGAGGCACGAATCTGCGTGCTACTTGAAAACTCGATGGGGCTCAGCGCGCGAATCCGTGACTGTGCACGCAGCTTACTCAGTCGCGCGCTTAAACCAAAACTTGTTAGGCTCAAGCCTGAACACAATGGATGGTTTTGGCTGGCTGGGGCTGATCTACTCCAAGCTTTTGATTGGGATCTTGGCCATCTGATTGATCGCCAGCAGCTTGCATCAGCCCTTCTGCTTGCATGCCTAGACTCTCAAGCAGTTGTTTATCTGAATTAACCGCGCGATTGGCCGAGGTCAGCAGTCGATCCCCATAAAAAAACGAATTGGCCCCAGCCATAAAGGCGAGCGCCTGCTCAGCATCACTCAAGGACTCTCGACCAGCAGACAAGCGGATATAACTTGAGGGAAAACAGAGCCTTGCAACCGCGATGGTGCGTATCCACTCCAGCGTATCCAGTTTAGCCAATTCGCCTTTGGCTGCAGCATCGCCAAGCGGCGTACCTGCAATCGGCACCAAACGATTGATCGGAACTGACTCAGGAGGCGCACTTAACTCGCTTAACGCATATAAAAACCCAACCCGATCCTGCCTCGTCTCACCCATCCCCAAGATACCACCTGAACACATCTTCATGCCGCTGGCTCGCACGTGATCAAGTGTCTCAATTCGCTCAGAGAAGTCGCGAGTGTGCACTACCTGAGCGTAAAACTCAGGCGAGGTATCGATGTTGTGGTTGTAGTAGTCGAGTCCCGCTGCTTGCAGTTGATCCGCTTTGCTTTGATCTAACTTACCCAGCGTCATGCAGGTCTCAAGTCCAAGGTCTTTTACCCCTTTAATCAAACTCTCCACATAGGGCATGTCGCGAGTGTGTGGATCGCGCCACGCCGCCCCCATGCAAAACCGCGTCGATCCAGCGTCCTTGGC
>CAJXOR010000068.1 GCA_913057715.1 uncultured Moraxellaceae bacterium | reverse complement strand
GAGATCATGCCTAGTCTCGTGGGCTCGGAGATGTGTATAAGAGACAGCTATCAGATCTATCAGAAGTGACTTATGACTCTTTAAGGTCTCAGCTTGATGGGATTTTACTGAAGCTTTACTGAGTTTAATCAAGTCGTAGCAGTCAAATTTGGTCGAATAAACAAGTTAAAGAGGCAGTATTTAAAGATGCCTTATACGGATAGCTCAACATAAAAATCCAACATACTGCATAGCTGCTAATATTGAGCCTTGAGACCCTTAGTGGAATAAGCACATGATCACAGCGTTATATGCAGGCTTGCTGGCTTTATGGGTATGCAAACTCATCCATGGGGTCGCAAAGCTTAGGCGCGCCCACCAGATCCTACTGGGTGACGGTGGCAACCCGGAGTTATTGGCAGCACGCTCAGCGCATAGTAACGCCGTTGAAACCATACCTATATTTTTGATACTACTGTATTTATTTGAGATAAGCCTGTCGCCACTTGGCACTTTGGGGCTGTGTCTGCTGCACTTTTTTGGTGTCTTGTTTATTGTGGGACGCGTGTTGCATGCTCAAGCGATATTGAGCGACACAATTAAAAAACGCTTATACGGCATGCAAATTACCGTGGTGAGTATCGCCACTTTGGCCAGCGCCAACATCGCGCTATACGTGACCCAGTTGATAAACATGTAAAGGCGCCACCAAAAAATGCCCTCAAATTTGAGGGCATTTTTACAGTTCGGCCTGACCAATTAATTGGCTGAGCGAGCCTGCACTTGAGCTTCTATCAGCTGCGCAATTCCCACTTCAGCTAAGTCCAGCATCTGGTTCAATTGCGTGCGGCTAAAGGGCGCTTCTTCTGCCGTGCCCTGAAGCTCGATGAAGTGACCCTCAGCATTCATGATCACGTTGAGATCGGTGTCGCACTTAGCATCTTCTTCATAGCAAAGATCCAAAAGCGGCGCGTCCCCAAGCATGCCGATACTCACCGCCGCGATCGGCGAGATCACCGGGTTTTGCATGCCAGGATTTTGCGCCATCAGCTTGTCAAAGGCATCCATGAGCGCAACTGCTGCACCGGTGATCGACGCACAGCGCGTGCCACCGTCTGCCTGGATCACGTCACAATCCACAACCACGGTGTACTCACCGAGCTTCGATAAGTCCACCATCGCACGTAAAGATCGGCCGATCAGACGCTGAATCTCCTGCGTGCGCCCGCTCTGCTTTCCGCGAGCCGCTTCACGCTGCCCGCGCGTATGGGTTGCGCGCGGCAGCATGCTGTACTCAGCAGTGATCCAGCCTTTGCCCTGACCCTTCATCCAGCGCGGCACACCCTTCTCCACGCTTACGTTGCATAAAACCCGCGTGTTGCCCGCGCTCACCAGCACCGAACCTTCAGCATAAGCAGTGAAGTTACGCTCAAAAGTGATCGGACGAAGTTGGTTGTTGTTGCGGTTATCGATGCGCATGAGCCAGTCCAGTGTTTTTAAGAGCGCACAGTTTAGCAACCTTTAGACTCACTTGCTTAGAGCCGGCTTCGCTTTAACTCAAATGCCCACCATCGCTGACATTTGACATAAAAAAACCGCCCTCAAGGGGCGGTCAGTTAACTAAGGCAGCTTAGTCTAAACCCTGCATCTTGCGCAGGTCTTTACGCAGGATCTTACCGACGTTGGACTTAGGTAGCTCATCAATAAACTGGATCTCTTTGGGCTGTTTGTAGCCGGTGAGCTCCTGACGACAGAAGTCGAGCACTTCTTGCTCAGTGAGACTGGCGTCTTTTTTAACGATGAACAGCTTAGGCACCTCGCCTGATTTGTCATCTGGGATACCAATCGCACCGACTTCAAGCACTTTGGGGTGCGCAGCAACCGTCGATTCAAGCTCGTTCGGGTAAACGTTGAAGCCCGATACCAAGATCATGTCTTTTTTACGATCGACGATCTTCACAAAGCCCGCTTCGTCCATCACCCCAATATCGCCGGTTTTAAAGAAACCGTCTTTGGTCATGGTTTTCTCGGTTGCCTCTGGATTGTTCCAGTAGCCCAGCATCACCTGAGGTCCGCGGATCGAGATCTCACCGCGCTCACCGATGGCAACTTCTACTCCTGCATCATCGAGGATCGCAACATCAGTGCTCGGGAACGGTACCCCGATGTTGCCGGTGTAATCACCGGTTGCGGGCGGTACTGCGGTAGCAATCGGTGAGGTCTCCGACAAACCATAGCCTTCCAAGATAAACACGCCTGTGACTTCTTTCCAAGCTTTAGCAACAGACGGCTGAACACTCATGCCGCCGCCCATGGCGATCTTGAGCGAGCTGAAGTCCAAGTTTTTGAAGTTTTCGTTGTTAACCAATGCGTTGAACAAGGTGTTGACCGCAGGGATCATGGCTGGTTTGGTGTTGGCAATCTCTTTAACCAAAGCTTCGATATCACGAGGATTAGCAATCAGCGCGTTACGATCACCGCGATAGATGCCCGAGAGCAAGCAAACCGTGAAACTAAAGATATGGTAGAGAGGCAAAGCGGTCAAAATTGTGGCCTGTCCATCAGTCCGCAAAGAATCACCCAAAAAGGCATCTGCTTGCAGCAAGTTAGCCACTAGGTTTTTGTGGGTCAGAGTGGCGCCTTTGGATAGGCCGGTAGTTCCACCGGTGTACTGAAGAACCGCCACGTCATCCAGATTCATGTCGGGGCGCTGGTAGGCACGAGTACGAGTTTTCATGAGATCTTTAAAGCTCATCGCTTTAGGCAGCGAGTAGCTGGGGATCTGTTTTTTCACATACTTAAGCACCGCGTTAACGATATGGCCTTTAAAGCCCAGCATGTCACCCACTTTACAGATCACTACCTGATCAACTGTTTTCTCTTTGATCGAGCCGTAGACGTCAGCAAAGTTCTCAAGGATAAACAGCACTTTACAGCCTGAATCACTCAACTGATGGTGCAGCTCACGCTTGGTATAAAGTGGATTGATGTTCACCAATATATAGCCAGCACGAAGGATACTCAGCGCAATCACTGGATACTGAAAGATATTTGGCAGCATCACCCCGACGCGATCTCCGCGCTTAAGACCGGTTGACTGCAAATAGCTAGCAACCTGCTTAGAGTGTTGATCAAGCTCCTTGAAGCTCATGGTCTTACCCATGAAGTACATCACCTCACGATTTGAGAACTGCGAGAAGCTGTTTTCAAAAATATCGAGCAACGAGCTGTTATCACTCGGCAGAGTGATTTGGGTTTGCATGTTGTGTTTGAGATAAGTCTCTAGCCAAGGCTGATTCATATCCACCTCCCTGTGGTTTTTTAAAGTTGATGAGCTGCCTATCAAGGTGCTCTGCAGTGCTTCAAAGCTACTGCGATAAATTTAGGTATGTCATACAGACTGCCACGACCCGCTGCAAAAAGCCAAAGCTAGTTAAGTGGCTTTGTTTTAATATCGTATCGACCAGCATGCTGGCTGCGCCGAGTTGACCATGCTGCGTCTGTGTTTAGGCTAAAGTCCTTCATGATTCAAAGCTAATTCACGTTTAAAAACAAGAGGTTTTTGGCTTAGCAATTATCCAGCATCTTTTTAAGCTCCGTGCGCTTAAGTTTACCGATGGTCGAGATGGGCATGCGATCAATCAGATGATAGCGCACTGGGCACTTATAAGGAGTCAGCTGGCCACGCACCCACTCATCTATCTTGATCACTGAGATATGTGAGTCTGCCGGGACGATAAATGCCACTGGGCGTTCACCCGAATCGTCATCGGCACAGCCGACAACACCGGCCTGATGAATCTCCGGGTGCATCTCAAGCACGGTTTCAATCTCAAGCGGATAAACATTGAACCCGCTGATGATCATCATGTCTTTTTTGCGGTCAATAATCCTCAAGAAACCCCTAGAATCAAACGAGCCGATATCACCGGTTCTAAAAAAACCGTCTGCGGTGAAGTACTGGTTCAGCTCATTGCTGCGTTGCCAGTAACTCTTGATTACCTGTGGGCCTTTAATCAGTATCTCGCCAATACCGCCCGTTGGCATCTCGCGGTCGTTTGAATCAACGATCTTTATCTGGGTGTCAGGAAGCGGTATGCCCACTGTGCCGTTGTATTTGGGTACGTCGATCGGGCTGGCAGTGACCACCGGAGAAGCTTCGGTTAAGCCGTAACCTTGCAAGATGGGTAATCCAGTCATGTGGTGCCAGCGATCCGCAACGTCTGGCTCCAAAGCCATCGCCCCGCTGACGGTTAACTTAAATCCGGAAAAATCTATCTGATTGAATTTGGGGTGACGGATCAACGCTTTAAACAAGGTGTTGATGCCAAGAAAGATCGTCACCCGCTCAGCCTTGAGCAGGCTCAGCAGCGAATCAATGTTGCGCGGATTGGGTACGAGCAGCGCACAGCGATTTCGATGCCAGCACATCACCAAGCTCATGAAGAAACTAAAGATATGAAACAGAGGCAGTGCCGTCAGGATCACATCGGGTATGCCTTGGGTGTCCTCTTCAAACGAGGCGGTCAAAAAGCCCTCACACTGTTCTAGGTTGGCGATCAGGTTGCCATGAGAGATGATCGCCGCTTTAAGCTCACCCGAGGTGCCCCCGGTGTATTGAAGCAGCGCCATGTCTTCGCTCTGCACCTCGACGGGTTTTAGTGCACCGCTAAAGCGGGTGGCTTTGGTGAAACCGATCACGCGGACATTTGGCCAATCGCTCTTACTAACGCTGAGCAAATCAACAACCCGATTTCCCGCCTGAAGCCCCAGCCTAAGAGGCGCGGACAGCAAATCCCCTGGGTGACAGACAATCACGGTATGCAGCTCTGGATTGAGCACCTGATTGAGCCGATTCATAAATGGCTGGAAACCAAATATCGCGCTCGGTTTGGCGTCACTTAAGTGCTTTTCAATCTCGTTTTCAGAATACATGGGGTTGATGTTAACCAGCACCAATCCAGCTCGGATCACTGCTGCGACCACCACAGGATACTGCAGGATATTGGGCAGCATCACCGCCACCCGGTCGCCTTTGACCAGACCCAAATCCTGCAAATAAGCCGCCAATCGGTAGGAGAGTTGGTTCAACTGACCATAACTGAGTTTGCGGCCATACATGATCGCCGCGATCGCTTTGGGCTGCTCAAAAGACTCAGCAAGCAGATCGTTTAGTGTGCTGACGTCAAGCTGGGCGCTGGCGGGTAGTGCGGTGGTTTGAACCATAAAAACTGTGTCAATCCTTGATCTGGGCGGCTATGCGTATCTGTTTTATTAGCTTGGATCATAGCAAAATTCTGCTTTACTAAAGTTGCGTTACTGTGCCTGGGGCCTCGTGTGTGAGATCCCACGCGTTGCTTGCACTTGATGACTCACCGACCTTGAAACCTAACTGCTGTGACTCAACAACCCGCCTCGCCGCTCCGCTTTAAATAATCCCCAGCGTCTCCAATCAATCAGCGCCGACACGCTGCTTAAAATTAGCGCCAAAGCCCAGCGCTAACTGACTATAATTTAGCTCAACTATCAGCTGCCACACCAAAACCTATGTCTGAACCTGTGAACCTTAAGAACCTGCCCGACTACCACCCTGAGAAGATCGAATCAGCCGCTCAGGCAAAATGGCAATCCTCTAAAGTTTACGAGGTGGCAAACGACGCACCCAACCCCAAGTATGTGCTATCGATGTTCCCCTATCCGAGCGGCAAATTGCACGTTGGTCACGTGCGCAACTACACGATCTCGGATGTGATCTCGCGCTTTTATCGCCTGCAAGGTTTTGACGTACTGCAGCCGATGGGTTGGGATGCTTTTGGTCTGCCAGCAGAGAACGCGGCAATCAAACACAAGGTCGCCCCGCACGCCTGGACAATGGACAACATCGCGGTGATGCGCGACCAGCTCAAAGCACTGGGCCTTGCGGTGGATTGGAGCCGGGAGCTTGCGACCTGCACGCCTGAATACTATCGCCATGAGCAGTGGCTGTTCACTCAGCTGTACAAAAAGGGGCTGGTGTATAAAAAGCTCTCCACCGTCAACTGGGACCCGATTGATCAGACGGTGCTGGCAAACGAGCAGGTTGTCGATGGTCGGGGCTGGCGCTCTGGCGCTCTGGTTGAAAAGCGCGAGATCCCCATGTACTACTTCCGCATCACTGATTATGCCGAAGAACTGCTAAGCGATCTGGACACCTTAGAGGGCAAGTGGCCCGCTCAGGTGATCACCCAGCAGCGCAACTGGATCGGTAAATCAACCGGTCTGGATATCCACTTCACGGTGCAAAATGTCCCCGCTGAGCTGCAAACTCTAAGTGTCTACACCACTCGCCCCGACACACTTATGGGCGTGACTTATCTGTGCGTCGCCGCTGAGCATCCGCTCGCGCTTGAAGCTTCCCATAACAACCCAGAGCTGGCTGCTTTTTGCATGGAGTGTCGTCAGGGATCAGTCGCTGAAGCCGATCTTGCTAAAGCGCCCAAACGCGGCATGGATACCGGACTTGAGGCAATCCACCCGATCACCGGAGACTTGGTGCCAGTTTGGGTAGGCAACTATGTCCTGATGAGCTACGGCTCAGGCGCAGTCATGGCGGTTCCAGCCCACGATGAGCGCGACTTTGAATTTGCTAGCTACTATGGTCTAGATATCAAGCAAGTGATCGACACCGGCGAGGGTGAGCTTGAGGCTTTAGAGGCAGCGATCACCGAGCGCGGGGTGCTGATCAACTCAGGGGAGTTTGACGGGCTGACATTTGATGCGGCGTTAGAGGCAATCAACCACAAACTTGGGGACGCTGGCGATAAAAAAGTGCAGTTCCGCCTGCGTGACTGGGGCGTGTCGCGCCAGCGCTACTGGGGCTGCCCGATCCCGATGATCAACTGTGAGGCGTGCGGCTCAGTGCCGGTGCCAGAAAGCGACTTGCCGGTGGTGCTGCCAACCGACGTGGTGCCAGACGGAAGCGGCAATCCGCTCGCCAAGATGCCCGAGTTTTATGAGGTTAAGTGTCCCTCGTGCGGCGCAGATGCTCGCCGTGAAACCGATACTTTCGATACCTTTGTAGAGTCGAGCTGGTACTACGCGCGCTACCTAAACCCGCGGGACGCCACCAGCATGACCGACGTGAAAGCCGCGAAAAACTGGCTACCGGTCGATCAGTACATAGGCGGGATCGAGCACGCGGTCATGCACCTGCTCTATGCGCGCTTCTTTCATAAGCTCATGCGCGACGAAGGACTGGTTGAGTCAGACGAGCCCTTTGATCGACTGCTCACCCAAGGCATGGTGCTGGGGCAAACTTATTACCGATCGAGTGAGGGTCAGCAAACGCAGTGGTTTGCGCCAGGTGAAGTTGAGCTCAAGCTTGACGATAAAGGCGCGGTGATCAGTGCGACCAGCAAGGCAGACGGCGAACCCGTATCGGTTGGCGGCGTCGAGAAGATGAGTAAGTCAAAAAACAATGGCGAAGATCCGCAGACCATCATCGATACGTATGGCGCTGATGCGGTTCGCCTCTTTACCTTGTTTGCCGCCCCTGCTGAGCAATCACTTGAGTGGAATTCGGGCGGCCTAAAGGGCGCGAGCAGTTTTCTGAAAAAAGTGTGGCGACTGGTTAACGCTTTCTCTAGCGAATCCACTGCTTATAGCGAAGCCGAGTTGCCTAAGATTGATCAAGGCGCGCTTTCAAGCGAGGCGGCGGATGTGCGCCGCAAAACCCATGAAACCATCCAAAAGATCGAGGGTGACATGCAGCGCCTGGCGCTAAACACCCCGGTTTCAAGTCTGATGGAGCTACTTAACAGCTTAAGCCGCTTTGAGCCAAGCACCCCGATGGACCGTGCGGTTTACGCCGAATCGGTTGAGGTGCTCTTGACCCTGCTCGCGCCGTTTGCGCCGCATATCTGTGATAATCTGCTCGAGAGTTTGGGGATCGATCCGCTGAAACTGGTCATGCCAACGGTCGATGAATCAGCACTGGTTCAGGCCAAGATCACCATGGTGGTTCAGGTCAACGGCAAAGTTCGTGGCCGTATCGAGATCGCACCGGACACGCCAGATGCCGAGGTGCTGGCCGCTGCGATTGCAGCGCCCGGCGTCGATAAGTTCATCGAAGGTGGGCTCAAAAAACAAATTGTGGTTAAAAACAAACTCGTCTCACTGGTGGTCTGACTCATGAATATACGTTTGCCTTACGTCGCCAAAGTTGTTGCCATGGTGGGCATTTTGCTTAGTTTGACTGCCTGCGGTTTTTCACTTCGCGGGATCGAGCAGCCACTGTTTGAACGAGAAATCATAGGATTGAATTTTGAGCCGGAAGCCTCGAACCTCGCGCGCAATCTGGAGTATGAGCTGGGACTGCTCGGCGCAACCAACCTAAAAACTAAAGTGGGACTGGACTCAAGCGTGCAAGTAACCGGCATCCCGCAAATCAGGCTTGAGAACTATGAGCTGAAGACGATCTCACTGCTGGGAACGCTCAGGGAAGTGACACTGGAGCTTAAGGTCGATGCGGTGTATCTCTCGGTTGATGGGGTGCGTACGGTGAAACCGCTCTCCGCGATCCAGAGTTACCAGTATGACGCGGCCTCAATCAACACCGAGCGCCAGCAGGAGACGCTGATCATCGATCAGCTGGGCGTGCAACTGGCCCGTCAAGTGGCAAGGTTAGCTCCCTACTATCTAGGCAACACCGGAGTTCAGGCTCGCCGCTGATGTCACTCAAAAAAGCTCAGCTTGGCTCAGGTTTCGCAGCATGAGTGCGATCGAGCGCTTAAAAAAGGGCGGCTTTAGCAGTAGCAACCCACCCCCTCCCTTTAGCGCGATCACGCTGGATGAGCCGCTGGTGGCTGACTGGATACTTGATCATTATAAAAACTTTGCGCGCCAGGCGCAGTTTGAGCGTGTTCGCATCGATGCAACCTCGCTTAAAGGCTGGAGTGAGGCGGCGGCTAGTTTAAGCAGCTTATCTTTGTTTAGCTCCAACACCCTGGTTGAGCTGCACATCTCGCATAAGCCGGACAAAAACCAGTTGGCTGAGCTTAAAGCCTTCACCCAACAATCTCACGGCAACCTACTGGTCGCACTCTTCCCGCCGCAAGACTATCGCCAGATCAAGCATGAGGTTTTTCTCTTGTCGCGAGCCAATCATGGCTTGATAGAGACTGAACTTAAGTCTGAGGGCGAGCGCAAGTCCCTGCTGCAGATCAAAGCCAGCCAGATGGATTTAAGCCTAAGCCCTGAGGCTTGGAGTGTGCTGATCGAGCAAACTCAAAACAACTTACTCGCTGCCTTTGGTGCGCTGCAGCGCCTAAGCGCGATGCTGCCGCTACTTAAGACAGGCGGTGAACCTCTCAGCAGTGATCAGCTCAATCAAGCGCTGGTATCTCACAGCCGCTTTAGCCACCTCGATCTGATTGAGGCGACGCTCAAAGGACAAAGCAAGCTCACGCTTGAGATCTGTGAGTACCTAGAGCAAACCGGGGAGAGTCCACCGCAGCTGATCTGGCAGTTGTCAAATGTCACCCGTAAGCTAACCCAGCTAGTGGGCGGGCTGTCGGTCAAAGAGGCGCAGATCTGGCCACGCAACATGGCAGCGCTACACGAACGAGCGGCACGTAAGCTTAAGCCAGCTGACCTTGCCACTTGCAGCGCACTGGTGCTCATGGCAGATCAGACGGTGAAAGGGGCTGGGACGCATAATCCATGGCTCGTGATACGCGAGCTGTGCTTGCGGCTATCAGGGCACCGGCCCGCACTCACTTTGGTTGGCGCGCCAAACGTACTTTGAACTCAAGCTTAGCCTTCAATTTAACGACTACTAGCAGTTTATATAAAAGAGCCGAATATCCGCTTTATGCTAATTTAGCCTTTAGCCTGAGATTTAAAGAGACCAAAAATTTGGCTCATTAATACTATAATGAATGAAACAAATCAGGAATTGACGGGGTTGCCAAGTTCGCTTTCATACCAATCAATGAAAATTTGCGAATCTCGGATAGCATCAAAATCCTCATCCTCATCAATATGCCGTTTATCCGGAAGTTTTGAGTGCTGTTCAGCGACTTGAAGCCAATACACGCTTTGTTCTGGATCAGATCTTAACGCCCAAAAGCTAGCATAATTGTAGGCAAAAATGCCAGGATCTAACTCAACACCTCGTTCCAGTAATTCTTCAGCTTTATCCAAAATTTTCCCTCTGACCTCTAATAAATAACTTTTAATATTCAAGCCTATTTGGACCAGAAGAGACAATATCCAGTGATTTAAAATTGCAATTGAATCAGGCTTAATCAATAACGCCTTTTCGTATTTTTTATGAGCCTGATTCCATAATTTAGTTGCCTTAAGAGGCTTGAAATTTGAAATGGCTTCAGCCTCTTTACCAAGGACTCCCGCCCAATTACTTAAAGCTTTATAATCATCAGGGTTTATTCTTAGGGATTCTTTGTATTTTTGGATACTAACAGACCAAAGATCTCTAGCTTGTTTTTTATCAAAATGTACGACCGCGGTAGCCTCTGTATCAAGAGTAGCTCCATAGTTGAATAAGGCCATAGCCATATCTTGATCTATTTTGTGAGCTCGATCATAACCCTCTCTTGCCCTTGCCCACAAAATACGTGCTTTTGTTAAGTCGGTTTTTGCAACCTTATCTGCCTCTTCAACAATATCATTTGCCCACATTACATAAGCCAAAGCAACATCCTTCCTCTTATTCTCTGAAAAATTATGACCATTTTCCAACCATTGCTTGAAGATATTTGCGTACTTACCCTCTAAGAGAAGATCAGTTATATCGGAAAAACGAATTACTTTTTCACTAAGGCTAAGAGATGCTTTTTTAGCATCCCTAATCATTTCAGATAACCGCAAATGTACGTGTATCGCTGCAATACCACCTGTTGAAAAATCAATATTTTTGGTGATGTTATTCTCTATATGATCAAATGGTTTGGTTAACCAGTCAGGTGGGAAACATCCGAGTTTTTTAGCAAGATCTGCCATGAATTTATCAGCGTCTTGGTTCCCGATAAAATAAGTTTGCTTATTCGTCAGCAATTTTTTTTGTGCTTCATTTGGTTTATCATTGCAGTCAATCCAATATAAGCCGTTTTCAAAATCTCCTTGTTTTGAAAAATTATCTAGGACATCAACAAGTGGATCGGATTTTCCACTATAACCAACCATTACCCAAATTCTCTTTCTCTTCGTATCTTCTACAATTTGACGTAGTCTATCCTTATGACTCTCAAGTTCCTTTACAGAATTTAGTATAGAAAAACCAGAATGTTGACCGTTTAGATAAAAGACCGAATTAGGAGCTACGCGACTAGCAATGAAGTTTGATGCGGTGGCTAAGTCATAAACAGCAGGAAACTCACCAATCATAGAACATGCTCTAAGAATCAGTGGATCAAAGTTCACAGTGAGAATGCGATTAATTTTTTTCTTAGAGAAAAGCTCAGCCAAAGCAAGGTGAGCCCAGTTAACTTTAGCTTTTTCAATGAAGCCGTTTATGAGGCTTATTCGCTGACCTGTTTTCAGCTGCTCCATAACGGAGTTATAGTCTTTATCTGTAGAACGCCGATAGGCACTTGGAAACCTTTTTTTATTTCACTAACCAATTCACCAGCTAATGGAATGCCGGCACTTCGGGAAAAACCAGCTCCTATTAAAAAGACACACTCGGCGTCTGCATAAGCAATGCTTTCCGCCAAATCTTCAACCGTTCTGCACTCTGTCATCTCTATACAAACACCCTAAGATAGTCGTTTGAAAGTAACCTAGGGATTTAAAGTTGTCGAGCTGACTTTAGCTGTTAAATCGCCTGATCTAAAAACTAAACACATCTATTCAAATCAGATAGCTGAGCAGCAACCAACTAGCCCAACTCCTCCTCAAACCTGTACGCATCAAACCCTGCCATATACTCTGGCGCGCTTGCCTCGCCATAAACCACGATCGGCCGCTTGATCATGCTTAGGTTGTCACTCATAAGCGCGCAGGCCTTTGCCGCATCGCTGCAATCTTCTTTATGCTCATCGGTCAATTTGCGGTACGTTGTCCCGCGCTTGTTTAACACCACATCCAGTCCTAAAGCTTGCACCCAGACGTAGATCGCCTCAGAGCTCATCGATTCTTTTTTGTAGTCGTGAAACTCATAAGCCACGTCATGCTCGCCCAGCCAGTCAAAGGCCTTTTTCATGGTCGAGCAGTTTTTGATGCCGTAGATATGGATCATGTGAACACCTCAAGTTTAGTGGTCAGTTTACTGGTGGCACCAGTCTACAAAAAAGCGGTGGACGAAACTTTACCGATGACCCGGCCATCGTTGCCATTTTGCAAATGCCACCAAATCCAGCCGAGCGACGCTTTATGTCAGCGCAGCCCAAGTCTATACTGAGCCATCGATAAAAACTGTCTCTTATACACATCTCCGAGCCCACGAGACTAGGCATGATCTC
>CAJXOR010000067.1 GCA_913057715.1 uncultured Moraxellaceae bacterium | reverse complement strand
CGAGATCATGCCTAGTCTCGTGGGCTCGGAGATGTGTATAAGAGACAGCCCTGATTATCGCGATCTTAACTTCTATCTAAAACCGATTAATATGGGATCTAAAACTTAAAAAAAAGCCCGCTAACGCGGGCATTTTACTTAAGCCAAACTCAGCGTTTAAGCGAGATCGACTTCAGCACTCCGTCGCGGCGCACAAAGCCGTGGTAGAGACCGGCAGTTAAGTGGCCGAGGATCAGCAAAAAGAACGCATAAGCCAGCAGGCGGTGCAGCGGACGCAAGAAAGCAAACCACTCGGCCGACACCGGTAGGATCGGCGGTAGCACTAAACCTGCGCCGAGCGACACCGGCGTGCCAGCAGCTGAGAGCATGCCCCAGCCAATCAGCGGCATGGCCAGCATGCTGGCGTAGAGCGCGAGGTGGGAGAGCTTCGCGAACAGCTTCACCGGCGGCTTGAGATCGGCAGGCAGCTCAGGAGCGCCGGTGCTGAGGCGCACCGCGATGCGAACCAGTACCAGCACCAAGATCAAGATCCCGATCGGTTTGTGCCAGCTAAACAGGGTCAAGTGCCACTCGGTCACGGTACTGACCATACCCGCGCCGATAAACAGCATAGCAAGCACCAGCACGGCCATGACCCAGTGGATGATTCGCAGGCTTAGGGCAAATTGAGTTTTCATGAGTGATCTCCTGCGTGGGCTACTTCAGCTAAGCGGTCGCGGTGGGACTTGGAGTAAGCGGCCGAGCGCGCCGCCAGCATGGGATCAGCAGATGGCTCAATCCCGCTTGGGGTAACGGTCGGGTCAAAGTTTACATCGCGGCATTTGCCATCGACCTCGGGCTCCACTTGATCCAGCACTAAGGTGCCAGAGAACACTTCAGGACGACCCAGTTGCCAGTTAGAGGTCGCGTCTAACACCGGATCACTGTCTTCAGCCATCGCCAGTTTCATCTCCCAGCGAATCTCGCCTGCGCTCAAGCGCTGAGCGATATCTTCAAACAAAAAGTCAGGACCTGCGCCCTCAGGCACCGGTAAAAACTCAGTTTCAGGCGTAAAGCTGTAGCGCACGTAGTTCACGTTGCCTTTGCCATCACTCAGCGTAAAGCTCGAGATGGAGTTGTACGGACTGGCCGCAAAGCTACCTGAGATCGGGTTGGCACCTAAAAAGTCACGGAAGTTTTTCGATTCAGGGTGCGCAGCAAAGTAGGCCTCAACTGCGCCATCGTGAGGTTTACCGGTTTGCGGGTCAGGCATCTGTGCTTGCAGCAGCTGCAGGAAGTCTTGGGGTTTGTTTGCCACAAACACCGGCACGCTCAGCATCGCCATACGCCACTGCTCGCTTCCCTTAGAGAGTTGCAAACCCAGCGCGTGGATACCCACCTCGTTATCCGCCCCGCCGAGGCCGCCGGGGATCGAGAAGCGTGCGATCACGCTTGAGCGCTCCCCGCTCAGCATGTCGGCTGACGAGAAACCAGCCGCTTGTCCGCTTGGCTCAAAGTAGCCGGTCGCGCAGATCCCCTTCGCGTGGTTGCGGCGGTAACCCTCGCTATAGCCGTTGTTGAGGATCAGCTGGTTCACGTAAGTGTCAGGGTCGTTTTGCGGGTTACTGTCGCTACCAGCAACCCAGTAAAATGCACCCGCTAGCAGCACCGCAGGGGCACAGACAGCAGCGAGTTTAAGAGGTGAGGCTTTCATGAGATATCCAAAAAGTGATACTAAAAAGGGTTTAGCCAAGCGCCTAATTGATCAAGCTCATCTCCTTGAGTCTTGAAGTCTTATGTGGATCTTTGCTCTGGCGTCTTGAGTGTTACATCTAAAACTAAGCAATTCGGCGGCGTTGATTTATTGGGTAAATCATAGGCACAAAAAAGACATAAATATAGGTCAATTTGGTGTCACCTCATCAATCCCAGTATTGGCTAAATCTATCCACGCAACAATTAAGCAGAACCCAAGCAGAACCAAGCTCAGATCAAACTTTCAACCTGACCAACAAACACAAGCCTACACTTTGCTCCTGAACGCAGTTGCCCAGCACCTTATACTTTATAAATCCTTCACTGACCCAAAAACCCATGAAACCAAGCATACTGTGTTTTTCTGGACTCGACCCCTCAGGCGGAGCGGGACTTGGGGCGGACATCGAGTCGATCGTCGCCGCAGGGGCGCATGCCGCCGTGGTGTGCACCGCGCTGACCGTGCAGGACTCACAAAAAGTTTACGGGTTCACGCCAGTCGATCCGGTGCTGGCGCAAAAACAAGCGGACAAAGTGATCAGCGACTTAAGCATAGACGTCTACAAGAGCGGCATGCTCGGCACGCTTGAGATGATCGATAGGGTCGCTGATCTGATTCGCAAGAACCCGAGACCTTATGTGTGTGATCCGGTGTTGGTTGCTAATTCCGGCGGCGCGCTGACCGACACCGCTGCTGACCCTAAAGAGGTGATTCGTGCGTTTCGTCGCCTGCTGCCGCTGGCCACTCTAGTGACCCCCAACCTGCCTGAGCTTGAGCGCTTGAGCGGGTCGAGCGATGTGGAGCGCGGGGCGCAGTCTTTGCTTGAGGCGGGGGCTGGTGCGGTGCTGATCAAGCGTGGTCACGCGACTGTTCAGGAAGCCTTAAGTCATGGAAAAACTGAGTCAAATGCCACCCAAAAAACCTCACTGATCAAAAACACTTTATGGCAAGCCGGCGAAGATCCTATTGATTTGTATGTGGCACGCTTGCCCGCCGAGTTCCACGGCTCTGGCTGCTCACTGGCCAGTTACATCGCGGGACGCTTAGCCTGCGGAGTAAGCCTGTCTATAGCCTATACCGAGGCTGAGCTGTGGCTGCAAAGCACGCTCAGAGCGGCTTATCAGTCGCACGTGCAAAGGGGTGCAGATAATAACCGTCAGCTTGTCCCTGATAGAGCTAGCAAATTTTAACTGTCAGCTGGGCTGAGCACATCAGTCTTTTATGGGAGTCTTGATTGATCAGGCGGCAGTTGCTTAAAAACTCAAAGGGCCACTAGATCAGTCACGACTCAACATCACTATTTAAGAACTGCGTCTGCCAACCGCGGATCAAAACCCGTCGCTTAAGCCCAGCAATCACGGCTCCTAAAACTGGCGATTAACAGAGCCGCCATCAAACCCCAAACTTGGTGACATTTTACTTGTCTAACCCTCACGGGTTTTCACTCAGCCAAGCCCAACTCAGGCTATGATCAGCGCTACGCCTCTTAAGACTTTGGATGACTCATGGACAAGATACCCGACATACGACTGGGTCGATATCGCCACTATAAAGGCGGCGAGTACGAGGTGACTGGGGTCGCGCGCCACTCCGAAACCGAAGAGCTGATGGTGGTGTATAAGCCGCTTTACGGCGATCACGGGTTGTGGGTACGGCCAGCGGTGATGTTTAGCGAGACGGTGTTTTTTGAGGGCAGGCGCAGACCGCGATTTGAGCGGCTGGATTGATGGGTAAGCCCGCCTGAGCATGCGCGTCACTGGCTGATCATAATTTGCAGATAGATATTTGCTAAACTAGGCCCCAAATCGACAGACGAACCCCCTATGCGCGCACTGTTTAACGAGTTTTTGGATCTCCAAAAGGATCAGGAACAACCCCACGTCATCGATCAAACCATCCGCGGTTCGGTGCGCTTGGTGGGCACCAACCTGTGGGTTTTGTTCTTTGCGATCTTGGTCGCGTCCGTCGGGCTAAATGTCAACTCAACCGCCGTCATCATCGGGGCGATGTTGATCTCCCCCCTCATGGGTCCGATCATCGGGGTGGGGTATGGAACCGGGATCAACGACTTTGATCTGATCAAGTTGTCCTTCAAAAACTTTCTGATCTTTACCGGGATCTCCCTGCTGGCCTCCAGCATCTACTTTGCCCTAAGCCCGCTCGACACGCCGCAATCTGAGCTGCTGGCTCGAACCTACCCAACCCTTTGGGACGTGTTGATCGCCTTTTTTGGTGGTTCAGCTGGGATCATCGCGTTAACCCGTAAAAGTATCTCAAACGTAGTGCCGGGCGTTGCGATCGCAACAGCCCTCATGCCGCCGCTGTGCACGGCAGGTTTCGGCATCGCAAACGGCAATCTGCAGTACTTTGGCGGTGCGATCTTCCTCTACACAATTAACTCGGTATTTATCGCATTTTCCACTTTGATCTTCGTGAAACTCTTCAAGCTGCCTAAGCTTAAGGTGCTGGATGAGGTCACGCAAAAGCGTACTACCCAGATCATCGGGGTGACTTTACTGATTACGATCTTGCCGAGTGCTTACTTGGCCTACAAATTTGTGGAGCAAAACCGCTTCTCAACCGCGGTTGAAGCTGTGCTTACCGATGCCGCAAGCGACCCTGACTTTTTGCTGCTCGGCCAAGAAGTTGATCCAAAGAAAAACCGGATCGTCGTCACCGTGGGCGGGGACAATCCGCCGGTGAACCTACAGGAAACCCTCACCAATCAGCTCAGCGCCCGTGGCCTGGGTGACACTGAGGTGCTGGTTCGCCGCGCCGGGTCAAATGTCGACCTGAGCCAGATCACCACGCGCTTGCAGCAAGACCTCTACGTCAACCTACAGGGTCAAGTCGACAAGCTCACCAGCGAAAACCAAAGCTTGAACACCGAGGTCAGCTTGACCGTGGCTGAGGAGGCTGAGCAGTTAGAAGTGATCAAGGAGCTGCGCGCGCTCTACCCCGAAGCTGGAGAGATCAGTCTATCGCGCGGGCGGATCTCAAAAGCTGAAGGCTTGATCACTGCAAGCGGGGAAGTGGCAGCAGAGCAACCCGGAACTTCAAGCAGCACGCAATCACCCTCTCAGGCGACTGCTAACGGCAAGCAGCTTGCTGACAACGCCCAGATTGCGGCGACCCAAGGCTCGGACGGCGCGTCAGCTGGAGCCGCCAGCACTTCAACAAGATCCTTGACGCAAGGCAGCGACACGCAAGTCTCAGACGGCGCCCCAAGTCAGTCCGAGGACAGCGCTTCAGCGGTGTTTACCCTGGTTACGATCACTGGTTTAAGTCTGTCCAACCAAGAGCGCACACGCCTGATCGACTGGCTGACCGCCAGGATCGATCAGCCGGTCCGACTGATCACGCTGCGCGGCGGAGAGATCTAAAAGCAGCTTACTTGCTGGCGCTGGGCAGTTGGGCTGTTAAGTACGTTTGGCTAGCAAATTGAGTTAGTGACGCTCAAATTGCCTTTAGTGGGCAGCACTTAAGGTGCTGCTCTTGAGAAGCAGCACTTAAAATTGGATCTGCGCGGTTGTTTTGACTGTCATGCTGCGGCGCCACTTCACCGCGCTAAATCCCAGCCTAACCAGATCTCAGGAGGTGTTATGACACGCTTTTTTATCAATACACCGATCAATCTGCCTGCTTTTAGGCCAGATCCACTCACCGCAGTTGAGCTCAGTTTTAAACTAAGCTTACTGGTGTTCCTGCCCACGCTGCTGCTGAGCGGATGTGAGCAAGCGCCCGAAACAAGCGCTGGCTTAGTCAATCAAAGCAAGCAAACAGGCGAATCAACCTCAGACCCAAGCGCTGAGTCGCTTTGGCGCTATCAAAACACGCGCCTCGGCGACCCCAAAGGCGATGAGGAGATCTACTTAGAGCAAAGTGGCGGCGATGATCCACTGATCACGCCGACTCACCGACGATCTCCTCACAGCACAGCTCTGCTTGAGGCTAAGCAGATCAACCAAGAGCCTGCGCCGCGCAGCGTGACGCTATCGATCAAGACCGATCCCACGCACGGTCGCTACTTAACCCTTAGTGATGCTGACCAGCGCTTTGACTGCGAGCCCAGCTGTGAGCTACGTGCCCGCTTCGATACTGGCGCGAGCCAAATCTTCGAGTTTGAATCAATCGAGCCTGACCAGCTGTTCTTGCTCAAAGACACTCAAGCCAACCGCCTGGTTGATCAAATCAAAACCGCCCAAACCATGCAGCTGAGCATCCCCACTCTGACTCAAAACTCAACTGAGGTCCGCTATACCTTCGATGTGCGCGGTCTGGATCTGGGCAAGATCGCGCTTTGAGTTTATGACAAATGCCTACTATGGCTGGCATTTGACTGGCAAATAAGCTGATGAAAACTGCTTAAGTGATTAAAAAAACCGCGCTCAGGGCGCGGTTTTTTTGAAGTTAACTCAGCTGATTTCTTGGTCAGCCTGCTCAAGCATCGCAAACTCTTCCTCGGCGGTTTTGGCGACCAAGTGGTTGCGACTGTAGCCAAAAAAGTAGATCAGGCCGATCGCAAATAGCACCATGGTGTACCAAAAAGCGCGTGGATCATAGGCATAGACACCGGTGAGCGCGAGCAAAGAGAGCGCCAGCGCGATCCCTGAAGTCACCACGCCGCCGGGCGTCTTGTAGGGGCGCGCAAGGTTAGGCGCGCGGCGTCTAAGCAGTATGTGGCTCGCTGCCATGAGCGCATAGGAGACAGTTGCGCCGACCACCGCCATGGCCAGCATGAGATCACCTTCGCCGGTCAGCGAAGCCAAAAACCCGAGTACCCCAGGCACGATCAGCGCGCGCGCAGGCACCTGACGCTTGGTGGTGACCGAGAGAGCGCGCGGCAGGTAGCCAGCACGTGACAGTGCAAACACCAGACGCGAGTAGCCATAGATAATCGAGAAGAAAGACGCGATCAACCCTGCAAGACCCAGCACGTTAACCATGACCGCTAATTTAGGACTGCCGGTTAAGCTTAGCGCGTCCACTAGCGGCACGGCACTCCCGCCAATTGCCTGAGCACCCGCGGCTCCAGCGAGCAGCACGACCACCAAGATCGCGGTCACGGTCAATAAGGCCATCGCGGCGATAATCCCTTTAGGCACGTCTTTGGCAGGATCTTTGGCTTCCTCTGCTGCGAGCGGCACACCTTCAACCGCCAAAAACAGCCACATGGCAAAGGGAAGCGCCGCCCAGACGCCGTGCCAGCCAAAGGGCAAGAAAGTGCTGTTGCCCTCGGTTGGTGCGATATCAAACAGCAAGGCTGAGTTAAAGTCGCCGATCAGCGCCGCTGCGGTCGCGAGGATCGCAAACACAGCAAGACCGCTGATCACCATCATCACTTTGAGCGCCTCACCCACTCCTGCTAAGTGAATCCCAATAAACACGGCGTAAAACAGGGCATAGATAAAGGGGCCATTTAGCCCCGTTAGCTGCTCCACGGCTGACCCGATGAAGATCACGATTGCCGCAGGCGCCAGCGCATACTCGATCAATACCGCAAGCCCGGTGATATAGCCGCCGCTGGGCCCCATCGCTTGCCTGGCAAAGGAGTAGCCGCCGCCCGCTGCCGGGATCGCCGCCGACATCTCCGCTAAACTCAGCACCAACGCGGCGTACATAGCAAGCATGAGCGCGGCGGCGATCACAAATCCGCCCCACCCGGCGATACCGATCCCAAAGTTCCACCCGGCAAAGTCCCCAGAGATCACGTAGGAGACGCCGAGGCCAGCCAGAAGCAGCCAGCCTGCCATGCCCTTTTTGAGTTGCCGCTTAGCTAGGTAATCTTGATTGATTGAATCACTCATGGCGCACCCTCTGTTGGTTGGTTTGAAGTCGGGGTTAATTCATGGCTTTGTTAAAAATGTCTGAGTGCTGGTTAAAGCGTCTGTTTCACCGCTGCTGCGATCTTTGAGATCCACTCCAGAGAGCGATAAACGCCGCGCCTCCTGCATGAGTGCAAAGGCTTTTTTGGCGGCGATCTTGGGCGGCAAACCCGCCCCGCGCACGTTTGAGATGCAGTTGCGGCTCTCGTCGGTTAAGCCAACTTTGGGGGCATGAGTTAAGTAGAGCCCCATGCTGTCTGGTGAGCTAAGCCCCGGGCGCTCGCCAATCAGCACCAGCACCATGCGCGCGCCCAGTTTTTCAGCGATCTCATCGCCAACGGCGACGCGCCCCTGCTCACAGATCGTGAGCGGGGCAAGGTTCCAGCTTTGTGCGTCCTCATCCAGCAGGGCTCTGAGCGCATGCAAAAAAGGCTCCGCCTGAGTTGCCACTGCCAAACTCGATAGGCCATCTACCACGGTGAGCGCGAGGTCAAACTCGCCTTTGAGGGGTTTTAGCTTCTTAAGCGACTCATCGCTCAATCGGCGGCCAAAGTCGGGGCGCTTTAAGTACTCCTCTCGCGTGCTCGCGCGTGAGTGCAGGCAAGTTACCTCACCAGTTGGGCTGAGTGACTTTAAGTTCTCAGCCAAGCTCGCCGCGTCAAGCGGGGTGTGCACCGCGTCGCGCGCCAGCGCATGATCGCGCTGAAAGGCGAGCATCTGGTGGGTCGGCAGGCTGATCCCAGTGCTGCCCAGCGCGATCCGTGCATCGGTGAATTGTCTGAGCACGCTCCAGTCGTTAGGTGAAACTACCGAGTCTGAGGTGTCGCCGGACTGAGGGTTAGAATCGGTTTTAGACCGGTTGCTGGCTAGGGTGGGCATTTTACTCATGAGCGGTGCCCGAGGTGAGTTTGCCCGGGCCGGGGCAGAGGTTTTTAAGCGCTGGTGCAAAGTTTTTCGGCATGCTGCGGCTTAAGCTATAGCGCTCCACGTCGCTCATGATTCCCTGTTTCAACAACCAGCGCTCAAACTCAGGCGCCGCCTTAAGCCCCAGCACGCGGCGCAGGTAGAGCGCGTCGTGGAAACTGGTGGTTTGGTAGTTGAGCATGATGTCGTCTGAGCCAGGTATGCCCATGATGAAGCTACAACCTGCGGTGCCAAGTAAGGTGAGCAGGGTGTCCATGTCGTTTTGATCGGCTTCGGCGTGGTTGGTGTAGCAGATGTCACACCCCATTGGCAGACCCAAGAGCTTCCCGCAAAAGTGATCCTCTAGGCCGGCGCGAGCGATTTGCTTGCCGTCAAACAGGTACTCAGGGCCGATAAAACCGACCACGGTGTTGACCAAGAGCGGATTGAACTTGCGTGCCACCGCATAGGCGCGCGCCTCGCAGGTTTGCTGATCGAGTCCGTGGTGAGCTCCGGCTGACAGTGAGCTGCCCTGGCCGGTTTCAAAGTACATGACGTTGTTGCCTACCGTCCCGCGCTTGAGGCTCAGCGCCGCGTCATACGCCTCAGCCAGAGTGGATAGGCCAAATCCAAAAGAGGTGTTGGTGGCCTCGGTGCCGCCGATCGACTGGAACACCAGATCCACCGGTGCTCCCTGCTCGATACACTCAAGCGTGTTAGTCACGTGGGTCAAGATACAAGACTGAGTGGGGATCTCGTAGGTCTGGATCACCTCATCAACGAGCTTAAGCAGGCGCGTCGTCTGAGGCACATTGTCGGTGGCCGGATTTATCCCGATCACCGCGTCCCCGCTGCCGTAAAGCAGACCGTCTAACATGCTGGCGGCGATCCCCGTCGCATCATCGGTGGGGTGGTTGGGCTGCAGGCGGGTGGACAGGCGCCCCGGCAAGCCGATGGTGTTTCTAAAAGCCGTGGTCACCTCGCACTTTTTTGCTACTAAGATAAGATCTTGGTTGCGCATGATCTTGCTGACCGCGGCGGCCATCTCCGGGGTGATGCCGGGGCGCAGCGCCTCCAGGGTTTCAGCGGTCGCCAAATCACTCAGCAGCCAGTCGCGAAACTCGCCGACACTTAGGCCGGCAATCGGGGCAAACGCAGCTTTGTCGTGCTCGTCCATGATCAGGCGGGTGACTTCGTCAGTCTCGTAGGGCACGAGTGCCACGCTCAGGAAGGTTTTGAGTGGCACTTCACTCAGGCAGATTTGTGCGGCGACGCGCTCCTCAGCGCTGCCAGCAGCGACGCCCGCCAACTTATCGCCTGAGCGCTCAGGGGTCGCTTTGGCCATGAGGGTAGCCAGCGTGTCAAATGTCCACGTGGTTGACGCAACGCTGGTTTGATACCTGCTTTGGTACATGGTGGTGCCTCCGCTCAGGGTGTGGCAACTGTTGGGATCATCTGCCCATGCGCTAAACTCAGTCAGGGTCGCGCAGGTGGTGGTTTTTAAGCGCTTCTGGTACCGGAACTAATCTGCAAATGTCACTGGTAAAACAAGCAATATCGGTGCCAATGAGTCTCAATTGGCTAACTGGCAGTGAGATCCAGCGGTTTTTCAGTATGCAAACTAACAAACCCTTTAACCCACTCAACCAAAGCAGCTTGAGCAAACACAAAAAAACCTGCGCTCAGCGCAGGTTTTTTAAATCTAGTCCAAGCCTACTCAATCGCGAAGGAGTGCGTGATCTCAACCCCGCCGTCCCCAAGCATCTTGGTGGCGGAGCAGTATTTGGTGGCAGAGAGTTCGCAAGCGCGCGCCACCTGTTTTTCGCTCAGCTCATCCCCTGAGACCACGAAGTGCAGATTGATCTTGGTGAACACCGCAGGCACCGTATCAGCGCGCTCCGCATCAAGCTCGCAGCGCACCGCAGTCACTGCTTGTCGTGAGCGCTTCAAGATCGTCACCACATCGAAGCTGGCGCACCCGCCAACACCGGTGAGCAGCACCTCCATCGGGCGCGCTCCGGTGTTCAGCCCGCCGTGATCCGGTGGTCCGTCCATGGTGATCTGGTGGCCGGACTCGGTGGTGGCATCGAAAATCACATCTGAGCGCCAAGTGATGGTGGATTTCATGGGCATTTTCCTAAAAACTTTAGGGCCTAAGTTTAGCAAAACCGCCTGAGCTAATCCGCCCATGCGCAAATTTAGTACACAAGGCTCAATTGTTTAAAAATGACTAAGCTGTTTAAATAGACCCCAATACAGAATTAACGCACCGTTTGAGTGCTTATGAGAAGGTCGCATGATTGACCCGGATGGCTTTCGTGCCAACGTCGGGATAATTCTTGCCAACTCCAGTGGTCAGCTGCTGTGGGCGCGGCGAATCGGACAAGATTCGTGGCAGTTTCCACAAGGCGGCATGGATCTGGGTGAGACGCCTGAGCAGGCGATGTTTCGCGAATTGCATGAGGAAGTGGGACTCAAATCTGAGCACGTCAAAGTGCTTGGGGTCACTTCTGGCTGGCTCAGGTATCATCTACCGCGGCGTTATATCCGACAGCACCAGCGTCCGCTGTGTATCGGACAAAAACAAAAGTGGTTTTTGCTTGAGCTGGTCGCGGATGAGACTGCGATTAACTTAAGCGCGGTGCCGCCGCACGAGTTCGATGACTACGCTTGGGTGAGCTACTGGTTTCCGCTCACTCAAGTGATTGACTTTAAGCGCACCGTGTATCTCTCAGCGATGCTAGAGCTGTTGCCGCTACTGCCGCTGGATCAGCCCAACTTCAAACGGTACGCTGAACCACCCAAGAGCGCTTAGTGCTTGCCGGTAGCTGTTAGCGATTGGTTAAGCCTGGAGATTTTAGATGAGCGATTGTTGCAATTCAGGATGTTCAGCGACGGCTGATGCCCTAAAACACAAACAGCGCGGTGTGCTGATCACCGTGCTTTTGATCAACGCGATCATGTTTGTGGTGGTTGTGGTTGCCGCACAAATCGCTGGCTCTAGCGCCATGTTTGCTGACTCGCTCGACTTTTTAGGCGACGCACTCACCTATGGTTTGAGCTTGCTTGTGGTCGCGGGCAGCGTGCAAGCCAAAGCCAAGGTAGCGATCTTTAAGGGCACTTTGATCGGTCTGGCAGCACTTGCCGTCGTCGCGCAAGTTATCTATAAGCTGTTTTACCCCAGTGTTCCCGTGTTTGGGCTCATGGGCGTGTTTGCGGTGGTCTCTTTAGCGGCAAACTCGGTGTGTCTGTACCTGCTGACCGCCCACAAAACCGACGACGTCAACATGTCCTCGGTCTGGGAGTGCTCTCGCAACGATATCTTGACCAATCTGTCGGTGCTCGCCACCGCGATCTTGGTTTGGCTCACCCAGTCAGGCTGGCCGGACGTGATCGTCGCCGCCTTGCTCAGCATCTTGCTGTTGCGCTCAAGCATACGGGTGCTGCGCTCTGGATTTGCTGAGCTTAAAGCTTAACCAAAATGCCTGCCTTGGCTTGCTCCTGCAAGCCAGCGGTTCGCCGCACTGATCAGACACACCTGACACAACCCGCACCTAAAGCAGCTCTGTGGTCAGTGTTTGGATAAGCAAAACCCGATCGCCGAACCGTCATCAACTTTTTAAAGCCTATGCGTGTAATTAAGGCACTAAGGTTTGGCGCCTTCTTGTTTGCCCAGCTAACCAGTCCAGCGCGGCCTTCATACCCAACCCAATACCCAAGTGTTAAACAGCTCAAACTCAGTCTTGAAAGCTGAGCTTTGCCGTTTGGTGTCGCTAAAGCTGAGGACATTTGACTGCCAAGAGTTCATATAACCCATGCGCACTTGAGTCTTACTTGCGCTCAGCTGACTGCCAATCATCTGAAAATATATAATTAAATATATATAAATCAATACTTTATTTTAAGCCCCCCTAAATTGGGGGATTGAGGCTTGGACGGGTGCTTGGTATCAATAACAGGCAAATTTTTTTCTGCGCACCCACTCATAACAAGGTATAAGACATGAAACCATCAAAAAATATCCTGCAAACACTGGTATTGGCAGCCGCTACGACTGGACTCCTCGCCTGCGGCGGCGGAGGTGGGAACGACTCATCGACGACGACCATCAGCGGCACTGCAGCCACCGGACTCGCCTTTAGCGGACAAGTGGTT
>CAJXOR010000066.1 GCA_913057715.1 uncultured Moraxellaceae bacterium | reverse complement strand
TACACTATCCTCTTCGTCGGCAGCGTCAGATGTGTATAAGAGACAGGGTCAGCACTCTGGGATGTTTCGAGTAAAGACGCTGAGGGCAATGCGGTCATCTATGGCCAAGGAACCGAGTGCCAGACCATGCTGGAGGATACTCAGAACTGTATGATCAGTACCTCGGATCGTTTAGTGGTGACGATCGGGCTTGAGGATTTGGTGATCGTTGATACCAAAGATGCTCTACTCGTCGCAACCAAAGAAAAAGTCGATCATATCAAGTCTGTGGTCGCGCGTATAAAACAAGAAGGCGGTACTGAGCATCAGTTTCACCGTCAAGTGTATCGTCCTTGGGGTTGTTACGATTCTATCGATTTTGGAGAGCGATATCAGGTTAAGCGTATCACGGTCAAGCCAGGCGCTAAGTTGTCTGTGCAAAAACACCATCACCGTGCTGAGCACTGGGTAGTGGTGTCGGGAACTGCTCAGGTCACCAACGGCGACAAAACCTTTTTGGTAACCGAAAATGAATCGACTTTTATCCCCATCGGGCAAGTTCATGCGCTGGAAAATCCTGGCAAAGTGCCACTTGAGATGATTGAGGTTCAATCAGGCTCCTACCTAGGTGAGGATGATATCGTGCGATTTGAAGATAAGTACGGTCGAGTCTGAGCGGGTTTTAGTGGTTCGGCTAATGTTTATTAGCTGGGCGCAGAACTGATGCGATGACATTTTCCTATCTTGTTGTCGCGCTCACCTTGCTTGGTGCGATCGCGCTGCTGGCCAGCAACCGCATCCGTCCGATCATGATCTTTGGCGGGGCCGCTGGGCTGCTATACACGCTTGGAGTTCTAAGCTTTGAGCAAGCTGCTGGAAATTTAGTTAACCCCTCTTTGATCACCTTGGTGGCACTGATCTTGGTATCGGTGGCGCTTGAACGGGTAAGTGTCGTCTCCCGGCTCTGTGCTTATGCGGTGGGGAGCAAAACTAGCCCCACGCTAAATATCTTTCGTCTCGGGGCACTGGCTGGTTCAACCTCCTCGGTTCTTAGTAACACCGCGGTGGTCTCAACTCTCATGAGCGGGCTTCGCGGCCAGCGCGGGCTGGACAACTCTAAGCTTTTACTGCCGCTCTCCTACGCTTCGATTGCTGGCGGCATGATCACTTTGGTTGGTACTAGCACCAACCTGATTGTTAACAGCTTCGTTGAGCAAGCGGGTTTTGAGCCACTGGGTTTCTTTGATTTTACCTTGATTGGCTTGCCGGTTTTTCTGGTGACACTTGTCACTTTGTGCCTTGTGTCCCAGCGCATGTTACCCAAGCGTGACACTACTGAGGTGAAGCACGGTCGAGACGATTACTTGTTTGAGCGCCGCGTAATTACGGGCTCTGCTTTGATTGGCAAGAGCGTAACCGACAACGGCCTGAGAAACCTGCAAAATGTCTTTCTGGTTGAGGTCATGCGCGGAACCAAGACCTTCACTCCGGTTACGCCTGATTTTATCATCGCTGAAAGTGATGTTCTGGCTTTCTCCGGAGATCCGGCCTTCGAGTCGATACTCAACCGCTTTGATGGGCTGGTGTTTCAAGCAGCACAAAACCACCAAAGCTCCCCGCTGGTTCAGGTGGTGATATCACCCAGTTCCGCCTTGGTTGGCCAGACACTCAAGGATTCAGACTTCCGCTCGCGCTTTGATGCGGCGGTGATCAGCATCCGCTGCGGCAGTCACAACGTGCGGGGACGGCTAGGACATCATGTGCTCTCGCCCGGTGACAGCCTGCTGCTCGCAGTTGGGCCGGGATTTGTTGCGAGTACCGAATCAGGGCGCGACTTTATAGCGGTTCAGGGAATCGAGCGACACGAGCCTTTGAGCGCGCTTAAAAGTAGCGCGCTCATGATTGGTTTTTTGGCGGTTCTGGTGGGCGCAGCTTTGGAGCTCTTACCTTTGATCAAGGGTCTCATGATCCTACTGAGTGCCTGTGTGCTCTTTGGACTGGTGAAGCTGTCCGAGCTCAAAGTGCGCTTTCCTTTTGAGATTATCGTGGTGGTGGCGGGTGCACTGTGTTTGTCCGAGGCGATGGTAAACGTCGGCATGACTGAAGATCTGTCGCAGTGGCTGCAGGGGATAGTGGGATCTTTATCGCTTATGGCGGCTTTGGCTGTTGTATATTTTGCCGCCTGGGCGACAACAGAGCTCATCACTAACAACGCAGCTGCAGCCCTTATGTTTCCGATATCGCTTGCCACAGCCGATGCCATGCAAGCTAGCCCTTACCCCTTCTTTATGGCGCTAGCTTTTGGTGCCAGTGCCAGCTTTTTGTCTCCCTATGGTTATCAAACTAATCTCATGGTTTACAGTGCCGGTAACTACCGATTGAGTGACTACCTCAGGTGTGGTGCACCAACGCTGGTGGCTTACAGCGCCACGGCGCTCATGGTGATTCCTCTGGTTTTTCCTTTTTAGGCAGACATTTTAAAAAGGCTTGGGGTCAACCTGGAAGCTTGAGAAGCGCTAGGTTACGCGGTTAATCCGCGTAACCTTCAGGATTGTTTTTTTGCCACCTCCAGCTATCAGTCACCATATCGCTGAGCGTATGTTCGGCACTCCAGCCAAGCATATCAAACGCTTTACTTGGATCAGCATAGTAACTAGCAACATCGCCAGCGCGTCGATCGGCGATTTGATAAGGCACGGCAACTGAGTTGTTGTTAGTAAAGCTGTTTACCATATCCAGTACTGATACCCCAAGGCCCGTGCCGAGGTTGATCGCCTCTGCGCCAGTGATCTGATCGTCAAGCAAGCGCTCAAGCGCCATCACGTGCCCACGAGCCAGATCGACCACATGGATGTAGTCTCTGACTCCAGTACCGTCTGGGGTGTCGTAGTCGTCACCAAAGACGTCGAGTTGATCGCGTTTGCCTACGGCAACCTGAGTGATAAATGGCATCAGGTTGTTGGGTATACCGCTTGGATCTTCACCAATTAGGCCACTCTGGTGAGCGCCCACTGGATTGAAGTATCTGAGTAGTGCGATTCCCCAAGGCTGTGGGTTGTCTGTTGCAAGAGCGTCTGAGGCGGCTAAATCCTGCAGCATCTGTTCGACCATCAGCTTGGTGCGACCGTAGGGGTTAGCTGGATTGGTTGGCATCGCCTCTGTCAGCGGCACCACCTCTGGATCCCCATAAACCGTCGCCGATGAACTAAAGACTAACTTAGTGATGCCGGCTTTTTGCATGCATTGGCTCAGCACCAGTGTGGAGTAAAAGTTGTTATGATAATAGGCCAGCGGTATTTGGCAGGACTCACCAACCGCCTTGAATCCAGCAAAGTGGATCACTGCTTTAATCGGGTAGTTAGCAAAGAGTTGGTCTAGCAGATCTGGATCACGAGCGTCACCTTCAATGCGGATCAAGGTTTTTTGAGTGATCCGCTCCACTCGATCAAGTGCCAGAGGAGATGAGTTACTGTAATTGTCCAGAACCAATACGTCATAACCAGAATTCAGCAATTCCGTACAAGTGTGCGTACCAATATATCCAGCGCCGCCAGTTACTAGTATCATATTGGTGCTCCCAAATCATATATATTAACGCTAAAACTCTCTTGAGGTTCTATTATCCGGATGCCCTTATCTGAATCGAGCTTGTCAGTTGCTGTCAGGCTGATTAAATACTTCGCTGCTTTATGAAATTCAAACCACCGACGACCCCTTCGGTGGCGTTGTCTCTTTTAGTTAAGCGCTTACACCTAGTTCAATTGGCTTACTATTTTTTGCTGATCTGCTCAGTTGGATCTGTCGCTTATGCAGATCAGCAGTCTGAAATCCTAATTGCTAGAGTAAAACCTGCCGTTGTGTCGATTGATGTCAGCAGAGGTGGTCTATTTGCATCTCTTGAGCAAAAAAGCACACAAGGCAGCGGTTTTTATATCTCACCAAATCATGTTCTGACAGCATGGCATGTCGTGCAAAGCGCCAAAAAAGTCACCGTGACTAACTGGGAGGGTCGCTCGGTGCCAGCCGGTATTGTTGAGGCGTGGCCGGAAAGTGACTTGGCATTAATTGAGGTTGAGGGTTTGGGATCAGACATTTTTTTAAAACTGGCTGATCAGCTACCGCGAGAAGGTGAGAAGGCGATGTCGATGGGTTATCCGTTTGGGTTCAACTTGTTTTCATCGGAAGGTATGGTTTCATCTGCTGTTGCCAAGCCTAAGGGTGAGTCAATCGAGCTTTTTGCTACCGATGCTGTCGTCAATCCGGGTATGTCTGGGGGGCCTTTAGTTGGTCAAAATGGACAGGTCTTAGGCATACTCAGCCGTATCTACAGTTCTACTGGCAGCTTTGCTGGTATTACGTTCGCTTATCCCTCAGAGCGGATCAAACTCTTACTGGGGGAGGCTGGGATACCAGGAATGGGTAGCCGCCTGCAAAAATCTTCATCGCTTGGATTTGAGTCACGCCAATGAAAAAAAAGTCAAAATTGATGCCAGCCAACACGTTTGAAGTTTTCAAAGGCATTCAGGGGTTGCAGTTAGCTGTGATGATCGGACTCATCATTTTTATACCCATACCTCAGGCGGGCATGATGAGTGTCGCTTTTTGTTTATGGTTACTGGCAGGCGGTTTATTGGCTAGTCTTAGTGTATTTCGGTGGTTGCTTGGCGAAACCAAGCAGGATTTGGGTCAAGCGAAGGCTTCTGTTGCCGCAAGCTTTCCCTGGGTTTTGTTGTGGTTGCTGATTACGGCCATATGTTTTTTTCATGTCGTATATAAGTTGCCGATAACCAATTATTGGCTTAGTGAGTTCAAGGGTGTAGAGGTACTTCAGCCTGCCTTTAACTCCACCTCGTCTGAGTTGATGTCCTTTGCCAAGCTGCAGACACTTGGAGCGTGGGCATTTTTCACCGTTTTCTGGACAATAGCTTACGTTGCTTCGAGATTCAATCTTGATCAGTTACGTTGGTTGCTGGGCGCAGTCCTGTTTATGGGTATCTTTCAGGCGGTCATGGGAATCGGTTTGATGCAAGCTGGTAGTCTCAGTGTGTTTGGCCTATGGGAAAAGATTTACTATGTATCAGATGCCACGGGTACTTTTGTTAACCACAATCACTACGCTAACTTTTTAGCGCTGTGTTTGCCACTAGGATTGAGCGCGTTACTTGGAGACCGGCCTCTAATCATGAGGAGTTTCAATAAGTATTATCGGACGTTCGCAGCTATAGTCTTCACCGTGTTGGTCTTGTTAGCGGCTGTGGCCTCGCACTCACGCATGGGTTTATTTGTCACGATGGTTGCGGGTTTAGTGTGGGTTCTTTTTGACCACCTCAGATCGCGTCGTCAGTTTAAGTCAACTGATCAGCGCGTCACATGGGTGATGATCGGTTTGATTGGGCTAGTCATGTTGTGGTTTGGACTGTCTGATATCACCAAGCGAGTGATGAGCTTGTCAGATGGTGATGGCCGTCTGCAGATATGGCAAAGCGTATTTGATTTACCACAGCAGGTATGGATCTTTGGCATCGGCCCAGGAAATTTTTCAGAAGTTTACGCCTTAGTTAAACCGATTGACATAGGCACTTTTCTTTATTACGCCCACAGTGATTACCTTGAGTTTGTTCTTGAATTTGGATTGATTGGCACGGCCCTGATCGCTCTTACCTGGTTTTGGTGGTTAATAAAGAGCTTCAAGGGCAGCGTGTTTAAAGATGTGAGCTCTCTTAGAGCGGCGGCCCTTTGCACTCTAATAGCTATGGCGATTCATAGCGCGGTTGACTTTAGCTTTCAGATTCCTGCAAATGCCACCTATACCGCCTTAGCGCTGGGGATACTTGTGAACCAAAATTTAAATAGAGTATTAAAAAGGCGTTTAAAAGCGAGCTAATTTTGACCGCTCTTTGTGTCCTTAAGGTTTTGAGAGGTGTGGAGCTGAGAAAAACCTTCTGGTTTTTGTAAAATTATCTGACTTGGCTTGGACATTTGATATTTTAAACCATAGAATGAAGATAACTTAATTAGATGGAAGAGCGCCATGTTGACTAAAATACTAAAAGCGACGTTATTGTCCGTTATGATTTCTGGTGGCGCGGTTCACGCTGCTGAAGTTGCAGGTAAAGTTAGTGCAAATGGTAACGTGCAATTGGTTCGTGCAGGCACTGCTAAATCGGTCAGTAACTCCTCAGTTGTATATTTAACAGACGACCAAGTGGTAACCGGCAAGAAGTCAACGGCAAATCTTTTACTGCAAAGTGATAAGCCTTTACTGAGCGTCTTCCCAAACTCTAAGTTTGCTGTGAGCCAAACTAAACCCTTAAGCGTTCAATTGGGCTCGGGTGACTTCACTGGTTCTTTTAAACCTTCGCAAACGCTGAGCATCAATACAAGTGGGTCGTCTGCAAGTGTTAAAGCATTAACATCGGGTGAATTATCTGCCTCTTCGGTTAAAGGGCAGCTTTCACTTATTGCAACTTCAGGTTCTTTCAATGTTACAGACAGCTCTGGAGTTAGTCGTACCATTGATGCAACACAACAAAATGCACTGCTGATTACTCCTGACCAATCTAAGTACGTCAAAGTAGCCTTGCAACTTCCAGGTTGTACTTCTACAGCAAGTGCATTTTATTGCCAGCCCGCATTTGTATCTGGGGCTATAGCTACTCTTGCTGCAGCAGGGATTATAGCTACAGTAGTTGCTGTCGAAGTTAGTAATGACGATGACGATGATGCTCCAACCAGCCCTGCTATCTCTTAATAAATTATTTTATGAAAACGAGCTTAGGCTCGTTTTTTTTGGTTAAAAAAACCTCTTAAACCATCTGTTTAAACCTAAATTTTCTTGATTGGCACCACTTTGATCTCGGTAACTAAGACCTGCATCACTATTTTTCGATTGCATCGACGCTAAATCGACACCGTTGATGAGTTTTTTAGGATTAGCGTAAAAAAGCAACTCGGCCACCTCCTCACCACAACGCTTCGCAATAAGCTCGGCAGCAGTGCTCAAATCTGGAGATCTTCCCTCAACTCTGTGTGCGTCAGAAGCAATCAGGTGCACTTGGTTTTTATAAAGCATATCAAAGGAGGCTTTGGCGATCGCCACTCCAAAGTCACCAGTTAGGCTTTGGGCGGTAATTTGAACTTTGCACCCCAGATCAAGCAAATAATCTACTTCTGCGGGATTTTCCCTGAGAAACTTATTTCGTTCAGGGTGGGCGATAATGGGCGTAATGCCCACCCCGAGCAGCTTTGCAAGCAGTGATTGATAGCCTATTGGCAGATTTCTCTTAGGTGGCTCTATCAGCGCAGCTTTACCCAAATTGCAATATGTAAGTGCGCGGCCAGAAAGCAGCTGATCTGCTGCTTCGGGAGCCATATGAACCTCACTACTCAGATGAAGCTTTATCCTAATGCCAACCGTTTTTACTTCATTGTCAAACTGATCAAATGCCTCTTGTATTCGTGAGGCTGGGTTGTTAAAAGCTCCGTTGAGGTGGTGGGGCGTAAGAACCACCTCGGCAGTCCCGCAGTCTTCGGCTTTACGAAGCATATCTAGTGCCATCGAAAGACTCTTAGCGCCATCATCAATACAGGGCATACTGTGATTATGAGTATCAATAAATTTTTGGATGCGACACTCCTTAACTATCTGGTTTGGTTCATGTGGAATCTTAATGCGAGTTGTTTCTCAAATTTCAGGGTATTGGTTAGTTGGATGGCTACTAAAAATGCATCCGATGTGAAGCATAGCTTGGAATGTTGGGGTTAAAATGGTGTAATCTATTATCCTAAATCTAAACCCCTTAATGCTATGATTTACAAAAGATTTAAGGCCCTCATTGTTATTGTTTTGTCTGGTTTAATTGTGGCATGTACTTCTAGTCCAAGCGCTCCAGAAAATATCAACGTGCTGGCCTCTCAAGCAAATCAAGTCAATGACTCACTGCTTGCCCGAAACTACTATGCTCAAGCAACCAGAAATAATCAGTATCAACTTGGTGGTTCTGACGTACTTGAGATAAAAGTTTTGGGCGCTGAGGAGCTTGACAGGGTGGTGCGAGTAAGCGCTGATGGAACCGTGTCTTACCCTTTAATTGGCGTTTTAAGGTTGGCTGGGCTAAGTGTGACTGAGGCTGAGTCTTTACTGGCACAAAGGCTGGGCCAAAATTATCTTCAAGACCCTCAAGTATCTATCTATATTAAAGAATATGGCGCAAATCAGGTAACCATAACCGGTGAGGTCAGTAAGCCTGATGTTTATAACTTAACAGAGTCTAGAACTTTGGTTGAGATGATAGCCATAGCCGGTGGACTAACGCCTCAGGCAGGTCAAACGGTTAAAGTAAACACTACACAGTACGACCCTCAAACACAACAGCCGAAAAACTTGGTTTTACTACTCAATATTGATGAGCTTTTATCAAGCGACGACATTAAAAGTAATTTTACGCTCAGCTCGGGTGACAGTATTTATGTACCCAAAGGAGGTGAGGTTTTCGTTGAGGGTGCGGTGGAAGAGCCAGGCTCATACCCCATCACCGAAGATTTAAACCTTCGTAAGGCGTTAATTTTAGCCGGCGGAATTAAATGGGAGGGCGATAAATCAAGTATCGGAATCATACGTAAGGGCTATAACGAGCCTGTCGTCATCAACTACCAAGATATTGAGGATGATAAAGCGCAGGATATTTTGATTCAAAGCGGAGATGTCGTAATCGTTGATTACAGTTTACCTAAGCGTTCTATCAGTACCGTCTTAAAGGGGCTGGGTAGAGTGATAAATGTAGGTGTTGGCTACCGCCCTTTTGATTGATATAGGACATAAAAAATACCATGATTAATCCCGTCGAAGCACCTGAAAATAAACCTCAAGGTGACCTAGAGCTCATTGACCTGAGAGAGTACTGGCGTGCAATCGTCAATCGGCGAATTATGATTGCGGCAATAACAGCTGTATTTGTAATCGTGGCAGTAGTCGTAACGCTGCTGCTTAGACCGATGTATACAGCCTCCGCCTTGGTTGAAATCACTGACGGCAACTCTCAGTTGGTTCAATTCCAGAACATTGAGAGTGCAGAAACCAGTTCTGATAATTATATGACAACCCAATCACGGGTACTGAGCAGCAAGTCCGTCGCAAGAATTGTAGTCCAAAAACTTAACTTAGTTGAGAACCCTGAGTTTAATGGTGAGCTAACTCAGAGAAGTTTGGTGGCCGGTATACGTGGGTTTATCAATCAAATAAAATCTAAAGAGTCGGTAGAGCCGAGTGAAGAGCAAAAGCTTCAAAGGGCTGTTGGTATTTACCTTAATCACTTGAGTGTGGTTCCAGTGTCCAAAAGCTCGCTGATTGAAGTGAGTTACGAGAGCTTTAGTCCTGAGCTTGCCATGCAGATCGCAAACGCCCATGTTCTGGCCTACATCTCTTTTAGTGAGGATCGTAAATTTAACTCGACCTCTGGAGCAAAGAGTTTTTTAGAGAAGGAAATTGACGATACTCAAGCACGACTGGAAACTGCAGAAAAGCAACTTACTGAGTTTGCACGCAAATACCGCGTGGTTGATGTTGAAGACAAAAACAACATAATCCTAGAGCGTCTTAACAATTTAAACCAGGCCTTGTCTGTAGTTCAGGCAAAACGCATTGACGCTGAGTCTCAATATCGACAGTCTGTAGCTGGTGACTCTGCTGATTTATCAAGTGCCTACGACAATCCCTTAATACGCTCGTTGCGAGAAGAGCTGGCAACGATCAAAGCGCAGTATTACGAAAAGTTGGAAGTTTATAAACCTGAATATCCGTTAATGCAGCAGCTAGATGCCAGAGCCAAACAAATTCAAGCGGCTATAGATGAGCAAACGCGTAAAATTGCGTCTGGCTACGAGTCAAGCTCTACCCAGTTAAATGACAACGAAAGCCGTCTGAGGGAGGAGATCGATTCTCTAACCAGTCAGTTGCTTGACCTTCAAGATAGGGCGGTCACTTACAACATACTCAAAAGAGAGCTTGAAGCAGATAAGGAGATATACGCGGGTCTGCTAGAGCGCACCAATGAGGTGGGTGTGTTAGTTGGTATGGAACAAAACACAGCTCAGGTTGTTGATGGCGCGATCATGCCTAGGGGACCCTCATCTCCGAATCTTAAATTAAATGTCTTATTAGCAGCACTTTTGGGAGTTATGGTTGGAGTTGCCCTTGCCCTGTTACTCAAGATACTCGATAACACTTTGCTTTTGCCTGAGGATGTCGAGCGAAAGCTCAAGAGGAGTTTGTTAGGTGTCGTACCTAAATTAAGCAAGTCTGTGGGAGGCAAGCTGCGACGCGGTGAAAGTTTGATCCCGGAGATGCCAAGTCATGAGTTTGCAGAGGCTATACAGTCCATACGCACTTCAATGTCATTTTCCAATGCTGGAGGTTTGCCTCAATCGGTTATGATCACTAGCTCACTTCCCTCTGAAGGTAAAAGCACACTAGCCATGAGCATAGCAAGCTCTTTCGCGCTGGCTGGAAAGCGGGTTGTTTTCTTGGAGGCTGATATACGCAGAGAGTCACAAGCGAAGCTTTTTGGTTTGCCGATGGCACCGGGTCTTTCTGACTTTCTCTCGGGGCAGTCTGAACTCAAGGTTTATCAGGATCTAGCTGGGGTCATTGGTTTGGACTTAATCGTGGCTGGTACGCAGGCGCCCAACACGGTCAATTTACTTGAGTCTGAGCAAATGAACCGTTTAATAAGTGATCTTGAGGCTGATTATGATCTGGTTATTGTGGATGCACCGCCGGTCATTGGCTTGGCAGATACTTTGTTGATCGCTCAAAAGGTCAAATCTGTAATTTTTGTTGTAGCGGCGCAAGAAACCGCAACTGAAGTTGCGGAGCGCGCGCTAAATAGATTGAGTTCGGTTAATGCTCCGATGATGGGCGTGATACTGAATAAGTTCAGCTACGAAGAGGCAGGCCTAAATTATTCAGATTTTGAGTATTACGCAGCAAACGAGAATGCTTGATTGATTGATTTGCGCTTGAGTATGAGTTGGGTGAAGTTGTGGGTGTTTATAACATTGGTATTGACATCCTTGGCCTTGATATTTGTTGCCAAAAAAGGGCTTCAGGAAGCCTCAAACTCTGATGTTGGTTCCATAACTAATCCACTTTGGGGTTTGCGAAACCCTTATAGGGACTTGCTAATTAGTAATGATGTATCGATTGATCCAACTGTAGAAGACCGATTAGTTGATATTTCTCGCACTTATACAACAAACAATCCACTAGATCCCCAAGGCTGGATAGCTCGTTCATTTTTGATGGCTGAAAGTGACCCAGCTATGTCAGCCTTATATCTCAAGCAAGCTGCCATGTTATCTTGGAATCGCGAGGTCCCCCTTAAAAAAATCTACACCGAACAGCTGGTAAGGGGTTATCTTGAGGGGTCAATTCAAAGCGCAATTAGGTTAATTACACTTAAGCCAAATGCAGCCGGCCAATACTTCTTTGATTTGTACGCAATCCTAGGCTCCAATGAATTTTATGAGACGGTTTCTTTACCGGCTATGCAAACTCTTAACAATGAGCAAAGAAGCATTGTTCTTACTCACTTTTTAGAGTTTGCCATAAATGCAGAAGACGATCCTTTGATAAGCAAAATATGGGATTTGTTTCCAGAGGATGTATCAACAGAAGACAAAAGATATTTATTGCTTACTAAATACCTGATTGACAAACAGTCTTGGTCAAGACTAAAACAAGTGTGGCAATTGGCTTCAGGGCGGCAAGTGCTGGTATCTAGAATTTCCGACCCTGAGTTCAACCAAGTAAGTGAAGATAGCCTATGCTGGACTTTAAAACCGGTAAAGGGGGTTACTAGGACGAGTAATCAAAACGGTATACAACTCAGTTTTGATGGTAGTCGCAACTTTAATTACGAGCAATTACGCTGTGTGGTTGGTGTCGAAGCGGGTAATGTATATCGACTTAAATACAGTTGGGCTGGAGATAATATATCTACTCGATCAGGTTTTTTTGTTCAAGCTACAACCAATCTTGACTCAAAATATATGGTACTCGGGCGATCAGAAGCCAGAAACGGGTCGTGGTCACTTCAGTCAGATGGGTTTGAGTTTACCGCTCCCAAAGGGGTCAGCATTATCACCTTGGTCATCAGGCGCTCGGCAACCGATAACCTGGACAATAAACTCTCCGGTAAGATCTACTTAAGCGGTTTCAAATTGGACAAGTTATGAGGATCGGTGTTCGCGTGAGCATAAAAAGCTGACATTTTTCAGTTTTTTTTCTTTAAAGAGTCACGCAAATCCGCTCAAGCGGCAGCCGAGATTTGGGCTTTTCACAGTTGTAATCCTCATCGGTATCGCTGTAACCCAGTGCGATCACTACGTTGCAGTGGTATCCGCCTAACTCCTCGCTGAACTCGGAGTGGATTACGTCTTCATGGATACCTTCCATGGGGGTTGAGCCGATCCTGAGCCGGGCGCAGGCGTGCATGAGGCTACCCAGCGCGAGGTATAGCTGCGCGCGCGTCCATGCTTCATTTGAGCCGTTCGCATCAGTTTTGTTTTCAGCATAACCAAACACCTCAAACGCTTTGTCGCGATCACTCGGATCAGTGCGCCCGTCCATGATCTGCGCCTCAACCACGTCCGCATAGTCCTCGCGCTGATAGTTGGGGTTTTGCGCCAGGATCAGGATCTGTGAGGCATCATAAGCGTGTTTCTGGTTGTACTCATAATCACCGGTCATGCTCTTGGCCAGACGCGCTCGTGCTTCGTCTGATTGCACCACCAGTATGCGCCACGGCTGTGAGTTGATCGAGGAGGGACTCAGGCGAAACGCTTCAAGCAACACCGCCAGCTCACTACTTTGGATGCGACGAGAGGGGTCAAAGTGTTTGACCGTGGTTCGCCAGTTCAGATCCTCTAGGATAGAGTGCTTCATCGTACCTGTCTCTTATACACATCTGACGCTGCCGACGAAGAGGATAGTGTAGA
>CAJXOR010000065.1 GCA_913057715.1 uncultured Moraxellaceae bacterium | reverse complement strand
ATCTACACTATCCTCTTCGTCGGCAGCGTCAGATGTGTATAAGAGACAGGTGCTCGGCGGCCTGTCCGCCTTTGGTTTCATCGGGATCTTTGTGGGGCCGGTGGTTCTTGCTGTCGCCACAGCCGTTTGGCGTGAGTGGATCTCGCGTCAAAAAGTGGAAATCAACACCGATCCCAAACCACTTGGCCGTCAACCCGACACACTCATGGTCAGTGAATCGATCAATTCTCGATTGAGCGAGCAGCAGAGTGAGAACACAGGCTCTGAGGTTTTTGATACCGACGATCTCGATGACGACGATCTTGACGACGAAATCGATAATCATGAAGGCGATGATCAGCAAAGCGATGATCAAAATAACCCGCCCGCCTCCAAGCCCAACCGTCCAGCAGACCCTGATCGCTCATGATTCGTGTGGTCTGTGATGCAGCAGTGGTTAAGATCGAAGAAGCACTCTCCCCTTGGTCAAATCAGATCGAGCTGATCCGGCTACCCAGCGGCGAAATCAACTCAGGCGCACTCAAGGGCGCACACGCACTGATCACCCGGTCGGTCACCCAAGTGAACGAGTCCCTGCTAAAACACGCAGACGATCTTGAGTTTGTCGGCACGGCCACCATCGGGGTGGATCACATCGATCAAGGTTACTTAGAGACGCGCCAAATCAAGCTTGCCAGTGCGGCGGGCTGCTCAAAACATGCGGTTGCCCAATATGTAATCGCCGTGATCCACTTGCTTAGGCCGCAGCTTGTAAACTCCAATGATCTCAGTAAAAAACCCGTCCTTGGGATCGTCGGTTTTGGGCACATCGGCAGTACGCTTGCGCGCTATGCTCAGGCGCTGGGCTTTGATTTGCTGATCTGCGACCCCTTTGTGGCAAGCCCCCACCCGCAGACCAGTTTGAGCGAGTTGCTGTCTCAAAGTGATGTGATCAGCCTGCACGTGCCACTAACCGGTCAAAATGACGCCGATTGCCCGCACCCCACGCACCACTTAATCGCTGAACCCGAACTGGCTCTGATCAAGCCGGGTGCTTTGCTGATTAACTCAGCGCGTGGTGCAGTGATTAGCCAATCCGCTTTGCTAAGCGCGCTTGAGTCTGGAGCATTTGATGCCGCCCTGGATGTGTTCGAGTTTGAACCGGTGATTAGCTCAGCGCTACTTATGAGGCTCGCCCTCGCGACGCCGCATATCGCGGGTTACTCAGCTCAGGGCAAGCTCAACGCCACACGCTTAGTTAGTGCTGAGCTGGGTCGGCATTTTGGTTTCGGCGGCGACACGCAAGCACCGCTGGAGCGCTTCTGGCTACCTAGTGATCTGAGTGGCTTCCTGCCAAAGTGGTATGACCCGCGCGTCGATGAAGCGGCGCTTAAAAGCTGTCTCATTGATTCCGCTGATGCGCAAACAGGTCAGTTAAACCGGCTTAGCCAGCCAGACCTTAAACCCTCAAAAGTTACCGACCCAACTTGTTTTGAAGCACTTAGAAGAAATTACTCACTTCGTACCGATTGGGGTTTTGTAAATCTGGCAAGCGGCGGTGAGCCCGCAGCATGAGCGCGTCTGATTATCCAACGAAGGCGCCTAATGAAGCACGGGGTTCTGCCAGCCAAGACTCAGAACGCCCTGCCCAGTCAGCAGGTGATCGCCAAGCGATCGCGCGCAGGCGCTCTGCTCTTTACCAGCAGATCAGAGAGTTTTTTTGGCAGCTGGACTTTTGTGAGGTGGAGACCCCGCTGATCTCAGGCGCAGCCAGCACTGAACCACACCTCGCCTCTATCGCAGCGTCGCCTTGGCCTAAATCAGAACTTCTTCAGTACAGCACTGAGACTGATCAAAGCGGTGAGCCTGAAGGTGACTCTCAAACTCACAGCAACTTAGAGCGCGCAGGCTTTTTAATTACCTCTCCTGAGTACCCGATGAAGCGGCTCCTGGCTGAGTGGCAATCTCCGATCTTTCAGATCACCAAGTGCTTTCGCGCACTAGAGCAAAGTTCCCGTCACAACCCTGAGTTCAGCATGCTTGAGTGGTATCGCCCTCATGCCAAGCTTGAGGCGATAGAGGCAGATCTGATCAGGATGCTTAAAAGTTTAAGCGGTCGCCCCGTTGAGGTTGAACGCATCAGCTATGCGGCGGCTTTTTTGCGTGAAACCGGTCTTGACCCCTTCACGCTGAGCATTGACGAGGCTGAAGCGTTCGCTACCCGCAATCAACTTAGCTTTCCAGAAAACCTAGATCGTTTGGGCTGGGTGGATCTACTGTTCAGTCTAAAGGTGGAGCCTGCACTGGGCGCCGCTGAGCCGGAAAACTTACCTAAAAAAAGCGACCCAGAAAACTCTGCTGAACTCGGTGAGCCAATTGGCGAGCGCGGCCAATGCAGCGCGACAGACGCTCTACCCGCCTCTCTTAAAGCCACGCTGATTCACGACTTTTTGCCTGAGCAGGCGTCGCTTGCTCAAACGCAAACTGACGAGAGTGGCCGCACGGTGGCACTGAGATTTGAGTTGTACTTAAGGGGTCTTGAGATCGCCAATGCCGCATCAGAGTTGACCGATCCGGCAACTCAGCTAGCGCGCTTTGAAGCGGATAACCAAACCCGCCGTGAGCTGGGTTTGCGGCCGATGCCGATCGATCACAACTTGATCGCGGCGATGCAGAGTTTGCCGCCGTGTAGTGGGATCGCGGTGGGTTTAGATCGACTGCTCATGGTGCTGGGTGGTTTTAAGCAAATCAGCGAGGTGCTATTGTTTGATGCAACGCGCGCTTAGTTATCCATGCCGAGGTTAGCTCGCTCTGAGCTTTTAGTTAAAGCCAAAAACGAGACCGCCACAACCAAAACCCCGTGCGCGCTATAACCTTCAAGCTCAGCTTTGCCCCACTACTACCCTACCGTCAATTAGCTAACACACCTTCGTACTTAGTAGCGGCAAGCTAACGGAGACATTTTACTCATCAACCTCCACTCTTTCAGACACAAAGCGCTGCGTGGGCAGGTTCAAGTTGATCGGCTGCGCTTCCATGAGACGGATAATTTGCAGCAGCAAGTCCTCTTGATGGCCCAAAAACACCGGTAAATCGAGCGCAACTACGTAAGCCCAGACCTCGATCTTGAAGCAGTCACGCTCAGCAAAGCGCAGCCGTACCCGGTTTTCAGAGCGATACAAAAATGGCTGTTGATCCAGCAACTCGCGGATCGCCGTGAGCGCTGCTTCCAGCTGAGTGGCCGGTGTGTTTAGCGCAAAAGCAAAGGTGTGGTTGAACAAAAATCGGTCACGCTTGGAGTAGTTTTCGATCTCCATTGAGGAGAAGTCGCCGTTGGGTATGGTGACCAGCGTCCGCTCAAGGGTACGGATGCGAGTAGAGCGAATCCCGATGTCCTCAACCGTGCCCTCAGTGGTGCCAAAGCGGCAATAATCTCCCACGTTGATGGGTCGATCCGCCACCACCACCACTGATCCCACGAAGTTCTCAACGGTTTTTTGCGCGCCCAGCGCCAGTGCTAATCCGCCGATACCCAGTGCAGCGATACCGGTGGTCAGATCAAAACCAAATCCGCCCAGCACCACCATGACCGCGATGATGAGGATCACCGCCTTGGCCACGCGTTTGAGCAGCTGGATCGCCGACAAGTTAGCTAGGTGATCTAAGCGCATGGCGTGGCGAGTAGCGCGACTAGAGATCAAATCGATGATTCTAAAGCCCAGCCAAGCGATCGCTATCCACGACACGATATTGCTCAGGTTTTGCGTCGGCTCTCGTACAATCACGCTCACGCCCGTAAAAGTGAGCACGTGCCGGTAGAGTTCGGCTGAGATCAGCAAGGAGACCGGCAGCACCTCTGAGCGGCCAAACTCAATCTCACGTTTGGTGAGCTTGGGACGCAGTTTTTTAACCAGCCCAATCAACAGACTGCCCACCACATAACCCAAAAGCAGCGTAAGCAAGGCCAGCACCAAAGCTGCCGCCATGTGAGTTACCGGGAAGCCCAGCACTTGATAATCAAGCACCTGCTCGCTGATCACTTGAGACAACAGCGTGGGCTGAGTCAGCACCAATAAATCAGGTAGATCAATCAACACCTCTGGGTCAAGGCGCCAGATTGACTGACCGCGCACCTCAGCTTGCAACATCAGCAGTGGACGCGAGTCGCCGTCTGGCAACTGAATCACCCCCACCTTGTCAGTACCAGGTGCCAATTGATCATTGACTCGGCCACTTGCGAGTTTGGATAGCTCAGTTTCTGGACGCAGCACCACCGCCCGATCAAACAGCTGTTTTAATTGGCCTTCGGTTTGATCGGTGATCTCCCCCTGAACATAAGGGTCGATGTCAGTTGGATCAGGGGTGGAGAGCGCGCTCAGCAGCCCAGACAAGGTTCCGCTGGGGGTGCTACGACCAAATGAATCATCGCTTGCGGCTGGTTCCTCTAGCGCCTGTTCGGCATTCACACTGCCAGTACTCAGTCCAGGCGCTGAGCTGCCCGCATGCGTGAGCTGTCCAACCAGCAGCAGCAACATCACCAACCAACGCATAACCTCTCCTCATAGCGATTGATTTGCCCATCAAAGCAGACCCAAATGCCCACCTTAGCCAGCCCAACCCAGACTTGATTCCACCGCATCGTCCAAACTAGTGGCTATCAATCAAAGCTTAGAACCGAGTAGTCAGGCCACTGCAAGCATCCAATCACGATTACCTAAGCTAAGCTTAACAGACTCGCCAAGCAATCAAGCCTGACTGCCTGGCCGCACGCAAACCAGCACTCGGATCGCATCGGGCACTAGGCTGAGCTGCGATAATCGCTCAAGTCCCAGCTCGCGTGTGGCTTTGATCGCCTCGACTTCGTCTTTTCGCACACTTGGGTTGACGAGCGCCAGCGCTTCTAAGCGCTCGATCTCACGGCTCACTTTGGGCTCATAAACCTTGAGCGACTTTTCCGTGATGATCGGCATCTTGTCTTTAGCGATGGCGGCGGCCTTCTCGTACAGATCAACGATCAAATCGCGGCGCGCTTTGATCACCTGACGCGCTTGAGTTTTGCCCAGACGATGCACCAGTGGCTCGAGTAAGGTTGGCGTGACTTTGGTGCTGACATCGCGGCCATTTTCCCCGATCAACACCCGCACTGAAAGCTGAGAGATCGACTCTTCGAGCGCCAGTGACTTGGGCGCCACCACCTCGACGCGGAACCAAGCTTCAACGAGCAACGACCCCTCGGGCGCAGCGGCGGATTTGAGCAGTGCCACCGAGGTGTTGCCAAACCCTTCTCGGTGCATCAGCTCAAACACGCTTTTGGTGAGCGGGTGCTCAAGCGTCATGAAGTCTAGGTGATCACGCACCAGCGACTCATCGCGATCAAAGCTGATCGTCATGCCATCCTCTGGTAGCTCAAGCCCCTCCACCAAGATATCGTCAGCCGGCTGGATAACCCAAGTGTTGTCGGGCTGCTCGATCACGTGCACATTTGTCGCGGCCAAAAAGTCCGCCAAAAAATCCCCTAAAAAGGGATCAGCGTCTAGCGCGCCGATCTGACGCTTGATTGCGTTTGAGGCGCCGGGCCGGTTGGATGAGAGCTCAAGCAAGCGGTCGCGCCCAGCCTGAAGCAGCGCTTCTTGCTCGCGGCGGCGACCTAGCGCAAGGCTAAGTAGCTCATCAAAACCACCCTGATCGGATTCTAGTGCGGGTTTGAGCTCAAGCATGAGTGATTCTTGGATGGTTTGCGCGGTTGGTGAGATGCCGCTTAAAACCCCAAGAGCCTCGTTGAACCAGCGGAACAAACGCTCATGCGCCGTGCCCTCAAAGTAGGGCACATGCAAGTGGATCTGACCCTTTTGGCCAATCCGATCCAAGCGTCCGATGCGCTGCTCGAGCACGTCGGGGTTTGGCGGCAGATCAAACAGCACCAAGTGCTGCACAAACTGAAAGTTACGACCTTCGGAGCCGACTTCACTTGCGAGCAGTATCTGAGCGCCAGCTTCTTGAGCAAAGTAAGCAGCAGCCTGATCGCGCTCAAGTAAGCTCATGTCTTCGTTAAACAGCGCGGTTTTGATGCTAGCTGACAGGCGCAGGAAATTATCCAGATCGTTGCCAACGTCGCCTGAGCGCGCGATCAACAACACTTTTTCATGCTTGAGAGGCCCGGTTAAGAGGTCAATCAACCACTGCACGCGCGGGTCTTCTGAGCTTAACCCCTCCGCAGCTTCTGGCCAAAGCTGCGTGCGCAGTTTAGCGCCCGGCGCAAACTGATCCGCATAAGCTTCTGGCACCGCCAGCGGATAGGCGTGCGGCGTGCGGCCAGCAAAGCCCTGAACACTTTCTCGGGTGTTGCGGAACAGCACCCGTCCTGTGCCGTGACGATCAATCAGGCGACCCAGCGCTTCAATGCTGGTCCCCTCGTCTTCAGCGCGTATGCCGGTTAACTGTTCGATCTCATCTACTGAGGCAGCATCTAGCTCGCCGCCAGGCAGCAGCTTTTCTGCTAAGCGTGCAACCGCGGTGAAGTTCTCCGACTCATCGATAAAGTGATCTAGGTCATCGAAGCGGTCCGGATCGAGCAGTCGCAAACGTGCAAAGTGGCTCGACACGCCCATCTGTTCAGGAGTTGCGGTCAGTAGCAGCACACTCGGGGTCGCTTCAGCAAACAAGCTGATTAAATCGTAAGCCGCGTTACCGCCGGCCTCCGGCGTCCAGTGCAAGTGGTGCGCCTCATCGACGCAGATCAGATCAAAGCCTGACTGGTAAGCCGCCTCTGCTAAGTCTGCGTGATCAAGGAGCAGATCAATACTGCACAAAACCAGCTGCTCAGTGCCAAAAGGGTTGGCTTCGGGGTCATGTTCTTTGATCGCAGCAGTGCGCACCAGATCAAACAAACTAAAGTTCAGGTGAAACTTGCGCTTGAGCTCGATCAACCACTGAAACTGCAGTGAATCCGGCACCACCACCAGCACACGCTCAGATAAGCCTGCCGCCAGTTGTTTGTGGATCACGAGACCCGCCTCGATCGTCTTACCGAGGCCTACTTCATCGGCCAAGAGCACGCGCGGATTGGGGCGAGTACCCACTTCTGAGGCGATGAACAACTGGTGATCAATCAGTCCGACTCTGGGACCAATCAGCCCCTTCAGCGTACTTTGTTTGAGGGCATTTTCCAGTTCTCGTGCTTTAGAGCGCAGCCGGTACCACTCAAGGTTTTCAACTTGGGAAGCAAGAAGCCGCTCAAGCGGGCGCGCCAGCTGGATGTTGGCGGCAAGCCGCGTCTCCATGATCGGTTTATCCAGTCCCACGCAGCGGTAACACAGCACGCCGCCGGTCTCAGTGAGCGACTCAACCACGTGCTCAGTGCCCTCGGCGTCCATGAGCGTGTCGCCCGGTTTGAACACCACGCGGGAGAGCGGCGCGCCGCGCTTAGCGTACACCCGGTTTTCCTCAGAATCCGGAAACAAGATACTCACCGCGCGCTCATCGACCGCGACAATCACCCCGAGACCCAGCTCAGTTTCCGTGTCTGACAGCCAGCGCTGGCCAATCGCAAAATCGTGTACGGACATGCCACTCTTTAACTTATCTATTTGGCCGCCATGATAACAATTTGAAGCGAGCTCTTGCGGGGTTTTAGGGGTAACTTTGCAAATGCCAAACTTTGCCTCGCTCACTTCCAAAACCCATCCTCGATCACTTAACTGGCTGGGTTGCCCAAAGCGGGCTCTACCTAGATTTAGGCTCACCAAGAACCGGCAAAGCTGGTACGCGGGCATTTTTAAAACTCGCTTCACAACAAGCTGCGATCTCCGAAATTCCCAGATCGTATATCAAAACCCACGTATCAAAACAGCTGATCAAAGATTGCGCGCCGGGGTCAGCTTGAGCCCTAACCCGGTAACTGGTTTGACCGGCATCTAACAAGCACTTAACAGCGGTTAAACACAGTCCCACTTTAGGTTTAGGCCGCTCAAGCTACAATCACCTCATGCCAAGTGATTTATCTCCTGCCTATAGAAAACCCAGCTACTGCGAGCTGTGCGGGCGCGATCAACTCAAGCTCACCCGCCACCACCTGATCCCCAAAGTCACCCACCGCAAAAAGCGCACTCGCAAGCAGCACAGCCGAGAGGCGATGCTCCAATCCATCGCTTGGCTGTGCCGACCCTGTCACGCGCAAATCCACTTGGTGCTAACCAACCAACAGATGAGCGAGCAGTTTCACAGTGTGGAGGCGCTAAAAGCGGTGCCTGAGATTGACAAGTTTGCTCAGTGGGTCGCCAAGCGCCCTGCCGGACTCAAGGTCACGCACCGGCGCGGCTAGTTTTGATTGCTGGCGGTTGGCTTGAGCGGGTTAAATTTTGTTTTTCGCTAGTGGCGCTTAGACAAACCCACTAACCTAAAAAGGCACCGGCGCACTGAAACTTAACTCTTCACCGCTAAGCGGGTGCGTCAAAGTCAGTGACTTAGAGAACAGCGCAAGGTTTGGCAAGGCTGAGCGAAACTCGCCAGCCGCGTAGATCGGATCGCCCACCATGGCGTGACCCACATGCAGCGCATGAACCCGAAGTTGGTGCGAGCGCCCGGTCACTGGCTCTAAGGTCACGCGCGAAACCGGGATTGAGGTTGGGGTTGGATCGGATTGCTCAAGAATTTTTAAAGCGCTATCACTGCTAGCAGTGATATTTGAATCAAGACTTAAGTTCTCATGCGCGATCAGCCACAGGTTGGTCAGTGCCTGTTTCTTAAACTCGGGGTCGGTGATGTGGCGCGGTTTGTTGGGCGGATCGTAGCGCACCGGTATGTCGATCTGCTGCTGCGCGCCTATCTCGAGTTCTAGGTGACCGCCCAGCAGCGCCTCATAGCGCTTCTCGGTGGTGCGCTCGATAAACTGCTTACTGACGTGAGTTTGCGCTGCGGCGCTTAGCGCGAACACCATGATCCCTGAGGTATCCATATCGAGGCGATGCACCAGCTTGACCCGGTCATCCACTGCATAGAGTCGGTTAAGCAGGGAGTCCTTGAGCACGCGGCCAGGGACGCTGAGCAGTCCCGCTGGCTTGTTCGCGATCCACAGCGTGTCGTCTTTAAAAACCGTGATGCGCTCAGCAAAATCACGCAGCTCATCCGTGCTCAAACGCTCCTCAAACACCTGTTTGCCGGAGGCAAGCTGCACGCCCACGCGTCCGTCTGGCGAGCGCAGCTCAGTCTGCCAGTTGGCTGCACCGTGCTGCTCGCGCAGGGACTCAGCAGCCAGATTTCCAGCTTGTCCAAGCTCAGCATCTAGGTCGGTAACCGGCTCGGCTTGATCAGCACGCTGCTCAGCTTCGCGCTTAGATTTACGCGTTGAGGACTTTGGTGGTTTTACTGCTCTCACCCCTTTGGTGCCACGGGCATCAAGCAGCGCCGCTAAGCGATCAGCCTCACTGGACTGACTCACGAACCAAAACCCTCCACAGCCCCAAAAACCAAGCAAAGTGAAAACTGCTGATCAGAACCCACGCACTCTAAGTGAATCTTGCAGTTTAAGGAGCAGCCAGCGGTGGCATTTGACACCTGTTTAAGCGCTTGCGATCAAAGCAAACACTTCATCTGCCGCCACGATCGTGTGATCCAGATCAGAGCGGGTGTGCGCCGCCGAGATAAACCCAGCCTCAAAGCTTGAGGGAGCCAGGTATATCCCGCGGTCTAACATGCCGTGGAAAAACTGCTTGAAGTGCGCGGCGTTGCAAGCCATGACCGCCTCGTAGTTGTCGGTCGCCCCATCAGTGAAGAACAAACCAAACATACCGCCTAAGCGGCAGGTCTTAAATGGCACACCGTGTTTGTCCGCTGCCGCTTTTAACCCGCCAAGTAAGTGATCCAGCTTGCCCTCAAGCTCACTGTAGAAGCTTGGCGCTTCTAACAGCTCAAACATCGCTTGGCCGGCGCGCATCGCAAGCGGGTTGCCCGAGAGCGTGCCGGCTTGGTAGACCGGCCCCAGCGGAGCGATACAGTTCATGATCTCCGCGCGCCCGCCAAAGGCGCCAACCGGCAAGCCCGCGCCGATGATCTTACCTAAACAAGTCAGATCCGGCGTCACGCCAAAGTGCGCCTGCGCCCCGCCCAGTCCCACACGAAACCCACTCATGACCTCATCAAAGATCAGCACCGCGCCATCGCTACTACACTCACTACGCAGCGTATCGATAAACGCCTGATCCGGTATGATCATGTTCATGTTGCCTGCGATCGGCTCAACGATCACCGCAGCGATCTGACCGGCATACTCTGTAAAGCAGGCTTTTACTGCTTCAGGATCGTTATAGGGCAGGGTCAGCGTGTGCTTGGCAAAGTCAGCCGGTACGCCAGCTGAGGTAGGCACTCCCAGCGTCAACATGCCCGAACCCGCTTTGACGAGGAGCGAGTCTGAGTGCCCGTGGTAGCAGCCCTCAAACTTGACGATCTTGTCGCGTCCGGTGAAACCGCGTGCGAGCCGTATCGCGCTCATGGTCGCCTCGGTGCCGCTTGAGGTCATGCGCACCTTATCCATGCTCGGCATGATCCGGCAGATCGTGTCCGCGACCGTGGTTTCAAAGGGCGTGGGCGTGCCAAATGACAACCCGTCTTCAGCCGCCACTTTGACCGCCTCGATCACGTGTGGGTGCGAGTGTCCAAGGATCATGGGCCCCCACGACCCGATATAATCAATATACCCACGCCCCTCGGTGTCGTAGATTTTGGAGCCGCGCGCCCGCTCGATAAACACCGGCGTGCCGCCCACCCCGTTAAAGGCGCGCACCGGCGAGTTGACCCCGCCGGGTATGTGGATTTTGGCAGCTTCAAACAGGGTATCGTTGGCGGTCATGGCTTATCTGTCATTGCAAAATGTCACCGGCATTATACCCAGCGAACGGGCGAGGTTCAGGGCAGGTTGGTTGGTTTTTGCAAACGAGGTTTGAGCTTTTAGAGGCGCCTGTCAGTCAACTAACTAAAATCTGCCAGTCTATATCCACAAAAGAAAGTCACCCGCGGCGACGCTTAAGCGATTGAGTAAAATACCCACGCTCAGACACACTGCGCTCCGCCGAGTGCGCCTATCTACCCAACTCCTAACCCCCGATTGAGTCGAACTCTTGGCAGTACCACCGCGCAAATATCAGGCTATTTGCCAGCGCACACCAAACTGGCGCACTGCACTCAAATGTCATCGGCAGCTGGCCACACGATGACATTTTTAAGGGCTGGTAAGCCCCTCTTAAACTGACCACAAACAAAATCGAACACTTCCCAAACAGGGCCGAGCCGGATCGAGGCGTAAGCTTATGGGATAAATAAGCAATTAAATAAGCACTTTATATGAACAAATACACCCGCTTCTTCGTCATGATCCTCGCCTCAACACTGGTCATGTACGGGCTCATGTACCTGAACACCTATGCGCTTGAGCATGTGTACTTCAGCGAAACCCGCGCTTATATGGCGCTCTATATGGGCGCAGCCATGGCGGTGGTCATGCTGGTGTTTATGCTCGGCATGTACACCGATAAAACCAAAAATGCCTGGGTGCTCGGCATCTCAGCAGTACTGTTTGCGCTGGGTGTGTTTTTGGTGCGCTCGCAAGTCACCGTCAGTGATCAGGCGTGGCAGCGCGCCATGATCCCGCATCACAGCATCGCGATCTTAACCAGTGAGCGCGCAAACATAGAGGACGTGCGCGTGCGGGCACTGGCCGATGGGATCATCAAGGCGCAGCGCAAAGAAATCAAAGAGATGCAGTGGTTGATCGACGATATAGATACTCACGGCAAAGCCACTACTGAAGAACAGGCCAACGCACGTCCGGTGCCTGAATTTACCGGCGAACTTAATCCGGGCGATGCCCGTCCGTAAAGCTTGAAGGGACAAAACTTGGTTGAGTCGGGTTGATTTAAGCCTTTTTTAAAACAACCGCTTAGCCGTTGGTTTTATCGGTCGCGAGAAGCTACTCAGATAAGCGCATCCGCCAGACCTCATGACATAAAAACTAAACGATTAACCGCCCAAACAAGACTCATCACCACGCGGCGCGATCAACTCGCCGCAGTTGACATTTTTAAGGAGAAACACCGTGTCAAAGACCGCCAAACTCTACCGTATGGTCATGCCCAGCCATACCTGTCCCTATGGCTTGAAGTCCAAAGACTTGCTGGAGCGCGAGGGCTATACGGTTGAAGATCACCACCTCACCACCCGCGAGGAAACCGACGCGATCAAAGAGAAGTACGGCGTTAAAACCACGCCGCAAACCTTTATCAACGGCGAGCGTATAGGCGGCTACGAGGACTTGCGCAAATTTTTTGGTAAGAGCGTCAAAGATCCAGACGCCACCTCCTACCAGCCAGTGATCGCGATCTTTGCGATGACCCTGCTCATGGCGCTGGGCGCGGCCTATGTCGCCACCGGATTGGTTATCTCGATCCAGGCTGCTGAGTGGTTCATCGCGTTTTCCATGTGTGCGCTTGCGATCCAAAAGCTGCAAGACGTGCGCAGTTTTTCCACCATGTTTTTAAACTACGATTTGCTGGCGCGCCGCTGGGTACGCTACGGGTTTATCTACCCCTTTGGTGAGGCGCTGGCTGGCGTGCTCATGATTGCTGGCGTGCTCATGTGGATCGCGATACCTGTGGCCCTGTTTATCGGTACGATCGGTGCGGTGTCGGTGTTTAAAGCGGTTTATATCGATAAGCGCGAGCTTAAGTGCGCTTGTGTGGGCGGCGGAAGTAACGTCCCGCTGGGTTTTGTGTCACTGACCGAAAACCTGATGATGATGGCGATGGCGCTTTGGATGCTGATCAAGCTGGTTTGATCGGTGTTTGAGCTTGAGGCGAGCTTCGTGCTCGTCTTTTTTAGACCAAAAAAAATCTGCAAAGTGCAGATAAGTGGTTGAATTATACATAAAAATGGTCGGGACGGCAGGATTTGAACCTGCGACCACTACACCCCCAGTGTAGTGCGCTACCAGGCTGCGCTACGCCCCGATCAGTGCGGTAAACTAACCCGCATGCTTTAGGCCTGTCTCTTATACACATCTCCGAGCCCACGAGACTAGGCATGATCTCG
>CAJXOR010000064.1 GCA_913057715.1 uncultured Moraxellaceae bacterium | reverse complement strand
CGAGATCATGCCTAGTCTCGTGGGCTCGGAGATGTGTATAAGAGACAGCTTCAAGTCCCTCTGATGGTGTATCGATGAGCAGCGATTCATCTACCCCCATCACCCAACCGATGTAGCGCCATAGGTGCATGAGTGCTTGAGCTTCCTCGCTATTGATCAAGCAGCCCAACACTCGGCAGCCGCTCAAAAAAACAATTGAAAATGACAAATAAGTCACCTGCATATCGGTTTGATTAATCGGCAGGCCAAGACGTGAAACATTCCAGTTGGTTTGCATGATCTTGTCACGAACCGCAGAGTGAATCAGTCGAACCTGAAGGGTCGAGTTGAACCCGAGGTTGCCAGGTCGCATCGCGTGAGGGCGGGTGCAGTTGACCCACCAATTGGTGGTTTGAGCGAGCCTGTGGCGAACGCTAGAGGACAGATTGCCAGTAAAAAGCAAGGTTTGGTTGATGGCGGAGAGTTGGTAGCCGCTCAGCAAGGAGAAGTCGCACAACACCCGAAGCCCAGTCAGGCCGGTGGCTCGGCAGACTGCCGCGCCGCGCTCAACTTGATCCCAGTCAACCCAATCAGGGGTGCGTGTGACTTGATTGATCAAAGCTTGCTGCTGGCTTTGGGGCCTTGTACTTGCTGCTAAGCTGGTTTTTGCGAGCTTTATCTGCTCCTTAAGATCAGCCAACGACGGCACGCCTGCTTCACGATAGGCTTTATCGCTTGGAGGGTCACAGATCATCAGGTTAGCTAACAGACGCTGGTCACGCTCAGCATCACTGATTTGCTGTGCGGGTTTAAGCAACCAGCGAATCTGGCGCAGATTGTCATAAGCGCGCTGCTGATCCTGTTTAAAGCGAGTCGGATATATAGGACTGGGTTTCATAAAACTTAACTGCTGTGATTGCTTGGGTCGGTATGGGTGAATCACCTTAAGTACTTTTGATCGTCGCTAAAAAAAGAGCAGTAACAGCAGCCCTAATTAGCGCTGCTGTTGAATTGGGTTAAAACACACTTGAACAGATGGAGGTACAGCGTTCGACTGAGGTGGTGCATACATTGACATTTTAGTTCCTGCAGGGGGCGAGCGAATATCGCAAGCCCATGAGGATGGCGCTAGCGACCAATATTACATCCACACACGCTCATAAACCCACCACAGCGCGATCAAGATGCTAATTAGCGAACCGCCGATAAACACCCCATAGCGGTAGAAGCTTGTGCGCCTGAGCAGCAGCGCCAGCGGGAACAGCAACACGATCACCAGTATCTGCGCCAGCTCGATCCCTATGTTGAAGCTCAAAAGTGCGATTACGCGCTCGCCTAAACTGATCGGCAGATCGCTTAAGACATTGGCAAAGCCAAAACCGTGGATCAGACCAAAACCAAACGCCAGAAATACCGCGCGGATACGGAAAACGGGCATCAGGTTGTTGAGCGCCGCCAAGGCGATGGAGAGCGCAATCAGTGCCTCAATCAAGCGAGCAGGTATGGTGACGATCTGAAGAGCAGCTAGGGTTAAGGTGATCGAGTGCGCGAGGGTAAAGGCGGTGGCTACCCAGAGCAACTCAATCAAGGCTGGACGAGCGTGAGTGACCGGCTGTAGAGCCCCGCTACTGCGGGTATAAACCGCTGGTATCAGCAGAACAAACAAAAACAGCAGGTGATCCCAGCCAATCAGCAAGTGGTGAACGCCGCTACCGGCAAAGTTTTTAACCTGACTGACCCAAGTTTGCGGGGCAACCGAGCTGATGCCGTTTGATAGCACACGGATCGGCGCTGAGCTTGCATCGGTTGATTCGCTGCGCGCGTTGCTGAAGATCAGTCGGTGGTTACTATCCACGCCCTGCATCACCTGATAGTCGATTTGATCAACTGGGCCTGCGCAGCCTAGCGTGTAGCGCTGGTACGCGTAGCTAAAGCCAGCACGCTCGCTCAGCATCAGCGGCTCAAATGAAACCGGTTGGCAGTCAGTCTGCGCACTCAACTTGATCTGCAGGGTAATCAGCTGTTGGACTGCTTGAGACTGAGCGCTGATTTCTCCCCAAGTCACGGCCGAGTCTTGATCAGCGTCAACCGGCAACAGCAGCGCCAGATCACGTACTGCGATTTCATAAGTTGCGGTTAGCTCAGAGGCGTTAGAAGCTGTCTCATCGACACTTAAGTAAGCCGTACTGGACTCATGAGCCTGAGCGGTCATTTGCCAGGTAAAAAAGCTAAGTAAAATGACAACAAGCTGAGCCATAAAACGAGTATAGGTTATTGAATTATATAGAGTTACAGGCTGATTCTGGGCAGCCAACCAATCAGAAGTTTTTAGCATGTTGAGCGCTCCACCGTAGGTAGGGTGCCAGCTTTTAATTGCTCGGTTAACGCTGGATATTCAAACCCGGTTTGATCGATAAATTGATTGATGGTTTTCAGATCTTTCTCGCTGTTGGTTCTGAGCGCCGCGGTTGCATACACCAAGATATCGGCAGTTTCTCGCTGTTGACTCCAGTTTTCTCTAGCAACTTCTAAGGCTTTGGCGTCTTGTCCTCGCAGCAGTTCATAGGTGGCTTGCTCTCGGAGGTGAGCGTTTTCACCGCGCTGTTCCCAAACTGCTATGCGCTCGCTTAAAAGCTGAAGACTGGTTTTAGCATCAGGGCTACAGCTAGCGAGCTGAGCGGTTGCCAAGCGTAGCAGCAGGGCGTCTTGGCTTTCGCGACCGTTGAGTAGCTTGATCACACGGTCGTAATCCCCGTGTTTAAGTAACCAGTCAGCGCGCGCCATGAGCGCGGGTACGGTTTCAGCATCCATAACCGTGAAAACCTCTCTGGCAAGCTCAGCATCTTGACTACGCAGGGCGGCGTCTGCCTGCATGAGGTAGATCCAGCGCGCAGTTCCAGCATCTAAAGTGGGTGCTGCCTGAGCCAAAGCCGCCAGTGACTCTTTGGTTGACTCAAGAGATCCGGTCATGCTGTTGACACCAGCCTGACAGCCCAGACGGTAAAGCATCAAGTCAATCTGATTAAGTCCTTCGCATAGCTCAAGCGCCTGCTCAAAGTCCCCTTCTACTAGCAACAAAGATGACAAGGTGAGCAGGGCGTCTGGGTTACCCGGTTCCAGTTTGAGTATTTGCTCAAGCACCGTTTTCGCTGCTTCAAATTGGTGATCAGATTGCAAGGCGCGAGCCTCAAGCATGAGTAAGCCGGTGTCTTTTTCTTCGGTTTGATCCAGTATGGCGCGCGCCTGACCTAAAGCGCGTGGATCACCCTCCAGATAAGCGCGGTTCAGCAATCCTGAGATCTGCTCAGTGCGATTGCCGGCTGACTCGCCTGTGCTGGGGTCACTTTGACCGATGGCCGCTGCGCTGGCATACCGCGCAGCTGGCATACCGCTTGGCAGTTTCTCGATAACAGCGCTTGGGTTTTGGGGGATATAGGGTGCTGCGTTGGCTGCAGCGCTCATAGCCAGCGACACCAAAAAAACTGAGGTGGTCAGCTTTATAAAATGCCAACGAGTGGACAGGTTGTTCATGAAGTTAACTCTGGGTTTTTTTAAATTGTAAAATATAAGTATGGGACTGTGATTTTGCTGACGTCGAAAAGCGGATAGAGGGCGCATAAGATAATCACCGTAGTGGATATATAAAAAAGCGCCTGATCAAGAAAACTCAATCAGGCGCTGATTACAGCTTAAAGCTCAGTTTACAACGATGCGTTAGCATCAGTTACGGTAACCGGCTCAGCTGTATTTGCCAGTGGCAAGCTAACCTGATCGATTGACTCAGGCGCATCGGCATCTACGTTGTTTGAACGGTCGATGACGGCCTCAGTTCGTGCTACAGCGGTGTTGGCTGCTGCCTGATCAAAAGCTTGATCAATCTCCTGTTGGCTCACGTTTGAATTGTTGCTGTCGCACCCTGCTAGCGCTAAAGCGCTGAGCAGGACTAGACCGGGGATTGCTACAGATTTCATGTGGTTCTCCTTAATATTACGCAGTTGAGGTTTATTCACCCGCAAATGGCGTGTTCAGGTAAGGGAAGCTGGTCATGAACTCAGTCGCTGGTTTAGCTGTGCCATCAGTATAGGCGCGAGTAGAGTTTAGCTGGGCGTCAGCGCGAACTTGATCGTCAGTGCTATTACTATTGCCATCAGCACAGTTTACGTTAGCGGCAAATGGTGAGTAGCAAAGCACTCCCATAGTAGCGCGAAGAGCGACGTCTACCACGTCATCGCCAGGGCGACGGCCGTTCGGGAAGCCAGCGTTATCACCGCCAAGTGGTCCCAGATCATTTTGCGTACCAGCTCCAACTGCAGGGATTGCTGTATTCAAACGCAACATCTCTGAAGGCACGGCGTTCATGTTTGATCCAGCTGCAACTTGGTTAACGCCATCTATACCGGTAAGGAAAGCGGCAATCAAGTCAGTGCGCGGGAAATTGTTGGGCGCGGTTACACCGAACTGAAGCTGAATCACCTCTGGCAGTGTTGGGGTAAACACGTAGGGAGCAAAGTTGGCTGCGTCGTCTTTAGGCTCAGAGGCGTTAAACTTGTCTTTGTCTTTAAGACCGATCACTACTTCATTAACGAGCGGTGAACCTAGGCGTGAAACTTGAGTCCAAGCGCCGCCTTTTTTGGCTGAGGTGTTGATACCTGATGCCGGCATGGGGTTAACCAAAGTTGCCTGACGCACGCTGGCTGTTGTCCAGCCGCCAATCACTGGGTTAGTGGTTGCGTTACCGCCCTGAACTAAGCAGCTTTTAGGCACTTCCAAAGCGATAGAGGTGACGTTTTTGTCATCTAAATCGTTAGGTTGACCGGTGCGAGCGCCTAAAGGGTTGAAATTTAACGAGTCAAAGATCGCACCTAAGTTAACCGCGAAACCGTCTTGGCGTTGACCAACAAACACTCGACCATTTTGGTTGCTACAGGAGCCAAAACTAACATCTTTAACAAAAGTGTTAGCGTAAGTGGCATATTCAGGAGTTGACTTCGAGCCAATATTATCCAGAGGCTTTTCGAATACTGTAGTGGAACCACCTACAGGGCGTAACTGAGTGCGCGTTCCTGACCGTCGGTCGCCAGCGACCATAGTTAAGCCATAGGTTTCGGCAGTCTGCTGAAAGTCAGCATCACCGTTACGATACTTTTTAAGCGGGATGGAAACTAGAGTTCCGTCTGGACCGATGGGTAATTGAGCGTCAGTCAAGGTTTGCTCAAAATCAAATTGGAACGTTAAGTCTTCTACGCCGTCACCGGTGTTGTCGATGTGGATCTCATACAGCGCATCTGGGTCGAGTGCGAAATAGTTTGGTCCGCCGTAAGCGTCTTGCAGTGGCAAGTAGTTAGCGATGATGGTGACGAAATCGCTTTTACCCGCTTCGTAACTGTTAAACATGTAAAAGTCAGTTCCATCGACTTTAGGGGTTTTGGTGATAGAAGGGGCTTCGCGGTGGCTAGAGGCCACGGCGGTTGCGCTCACACAAACTGCGATGGCAGCTGATAGGGCGTGAATGGCGTATTTCATATAAATTCCTTATGAACAGTGGTTGGAGCAAGTAGGCTCTGGTATTTGATTGATAAATGTAATCGTGAGCTTTGATCCATTTAGCTTTATAAAATTATACTAATAAGTAGCATAAATAAAGCCCCAGTCATCGGTTGTTTCAATATTGATACGAATAAGTACAACTTGTATCCATCTGGTCAGTGTGGGTTTTGAGCGCCCCTTAATAAGACTGGCGTCTGTGATATCGGGAGATAGGGCCATGATTCATCTGTCTAAACTGTTGATAAAGGCTACTGCAGTGAGTCTGGACAGACTTTTGATGCAGTGGAGTTGACGATGTGTCATAGGGCTTCTGAGGGTTATGTGTCAAATGGGTAGGGCATATAATTCCTTTGCTAACTGGCAGCCGTGTTAACTATGGTTGTTCTGAGCTTGTTTAGCAGCAGGTGAGTCGCTCGGCTAGTTGGGATAACCCAAGGCATCAGCAGGCCTCGGTTGGCGCGCGCAGGTTTTACACCAAGCACTGGTATCCGCTTAGGGAGCTTAGGTAGCGAGATCAATAAGTGTTGCTCTGCTCAGAGCTGAGCAGTGCCCATGAAGCAGATGAGGTGCGTTTGGCAGCTGGGTTTAGACCAGCAGAGGATTTGTAAGGCTTGAGTCTTGATTTTGAAGATAGGCTTTTGCTTTAAAAGCTATCAGTTGCCTCCAAGATCATGAAAGTCGATGATTAACGCAGATCAGCTTCAATTGATTGTCGATTGGACGGTGCTACAGAGCGTGAATTAAGCGCTAAGTTCGGCTGTTTTCTGAAGGATAAGCTATCTCTAAAACACCACCACCCAATCAAGCTTGAAGCTTGATTGGGTGGTAGTTTGCTCAGCCTGCTGCTTTACGCGACAGACTCTAAGCAGTCAGATCGAAGCGGGTTGAGAGCTTAAAGCGCCAACCCCGCATGATCAGTGGTGCGTATTATCTGCCCATGAACCCTTTGACGGTGTTCAAGATATCGGCTGGCAACACCACGGTTTTAGCGTTGTCAGACTTAGCCAACTGGTCGATCGCACGTATGTACTGCTCACCCAACAGATAAACCACAGGTGTCTCGTTGGCGCCAACGGCTTCAGTCACCAAGCGAATCGCTTGTTCTGACGCGTTAGCCAGAACCACTTGCGCTTCCCCGTCACGGCGCGAGGCTTCTAGACGACCGTCTGCTTCAAGGATCGCGGCTTGTTTTTGACCATCAGCGCGGGTAACCGTGGCGCGACGTTGACGCTCTGCCGCCGCTTGTTCTTCCATGGCGATCTGCATGGTTTGTGAGGGTTTGATGTCTTGGATCTCGACCGTTTTTAAGGTGATGCCCCAATCGGCGATGTCAGCAGAGATGGCATTTTTCAGGTGCGCTTTGATCTCGTCGCGGCTAGAAAGCGCGCTGTCCAAGTCCATCTCACCGACGATCGAACGCAGGGAGGTTTGCACCAAGTTCTGGATCGCCCCTGAGTAGTTCTCAATCCCGTACACCGCTTTTTCTGGCTGCACGATGTTGATAAAGGCAACCGCGTTCGCGATGATCACTACGTTGTCACGGGTGATCACCTCTTGAGAGGCGATGTCGAGCACGATGTCTTTAGTGGTCACGCGGTAGCGCACTTCATCCACGTAGGGCACGATCCAGCGCAGGCCAGGCTCCAGCGTCTGCTGATACTTACCGAAACGCTCCACGATCCACTTGTAGCCTTGCGGCACGGTTTTAAAGCTTTTTAAGAAGGTCATGGCGACGAAGAAGACGATGACAGCCAAGACAATTAAGGCGATATTCATGGGATTAATTCCTGTTAAATTAAAAGGTTTTTATAAAAAATGTCAGTGTTGAAGCAATGGATTGATTAGATAACGGGCGCTACTAGCATCTCGTTACCGATGATCTGTTTGAGCATCACACGCTGCCCCAGCTCAACCGGAGCGGTGGTGCGACAGCTCCACTCATCGCTTCCAAGTACCGGGGTGGTGAAGCGCACCTTACCCATGATGCCGTCACCGGGCAAGCGGGTGATAAAGCCGATCTCACCGATCCAAGCTTCACCGCCGAGCCCCGCCTTGGTTTTGTTTTTAAGCTTAGGGTTAACCAAGCCAAACCAGAGCACACACAAGACACTCGAGGTCACCAGCCACAGCAAAATCTGGGTGACGCCGCCAATCGGTAAAATCCAAGAAATCAGTGCGGTCAAGATCGCGGCGATCCCAAACATGAGCATGGCAAAGGTGAGAGCGAGCATCTCAAAGCTGATCAGAACCAAGCCAAAAACCAGCCAGATCCACGGGGCGATAGCGGTCACGGGTTTATCCTTTAGTGAGCATATATCCAATGACACTCAGATTAGCACAGCTTTTTTGGCGAAGGGGGTGATTCGTGTTGTGGGAGTGAGCCCTCTGATCCTGCTCAGCGCCAAGCCGGCTTGAGTAGGTTTTGGCCGCTTTTCCAAGGGTAGATGGGGAGGCATTTTTAATTTAAATAACAAGCGCCACTCAACTTGGGCTTAAGAATTTTTTAAGTAAAATGCCCGCGCTGCAAGGCCTTTATCTTCAATATTGGTATGCTGATCGTCAGTGTGCTGAGCTTTCCGTTCAAAGACGTGGAGGTGGAAGTTGACGACATGATCCCGCTTGCAGCGGACAGATCAACCATCGCTGATTTTGACTTGTCGGTGATTGACTCGCTGGTGCTCGGATCGGTTACGTAACGCATTGAGCTTTAAAATGCCAGTGGGTTTAGTCCGAAACTGAATCGGGATTTGAATCAGGGTTTGCTGTGCTGGCGGTTGGTTCGCCCCAGCCACCGCCCAGCGCTTTGTAGACCGCAATTAGGCTGATCAGCGCCTGCGCATGGGCCTGGATGAAGGTGCGCTGGGTTTGCAGCGCACCAATTGAGGCAGCTAGCTGAGTTTTTTTAGAGATGCTGCCCGCCTTGAGCTCACGCGTGCTCAGTAAGTTTTGCCGGGTGGCTTGATCGGCGGCTTGGCCTAAGTTGTTGGCGCTGATCGCGCTTTGAATGTAGCGGTTGAAGCTGGTTTCGGTTTCACTCAGCGCGCTCAGCAGCGCTTGCTCGTACTCAAGCACCGCTTGTTCTTGCTCTAGCCCCTGAACCTCGATGTTGGCGCGGATGCGCCCTTGAGCAAAGATAGGCCACTGCACCAGACCCCCAATTGCCCACTGGCCTGAGGCGGCGTTGCCGAGGCTTGAGAAAACCGTGGATTCGAGACCAGCCTGAGCGCTCAGAGCAAACTTGGGGTACTGCTCACTGACGGCTTGCGCGAGCTGCGCCGACTGGAGCTGCAAAGCGGCTTTGGCTGCTTGGAGATCCGGGCGGCGCGTGAGTAACTCTGAACGTAGGCCTGCTTTGATGCCGGTTGGTAGTTTGGGCAGATCGCTTTGGCTGCTTAGCAACTCACTCAGCGCTTCTGGCGCCTGACCCGTCAGCAGGCTCAAGCGCATCTGTTCAGTCTGTAGGTCAGCAACTAGCGCGGGTTGTCCGGAGGAAACCTCGGCCAGTGTTTGCTCAGCGCGGCTGAGCTGAATCTGATCGGAGGCGCCGATCTGAGTTAACTGCGACTCGATCTGCGTGAGCTTAGATTGGATCTGGATTTGCTGATTGAGTAGGTCCAGATCGTTTTGAGCGGCGCGAAGGCGAAAGTAACTCGCTGCTATGTCGCTGTAGACGCTTAAAAGCACTGCTCCTGATCCATAGTAAGCCTGCAGGATTTGCGCATCGGCAGCGCGGGCATCGGCTCGGTTGCCGCCAAACAGGTCGATCTCGTAGCTTGCGTCTAGGCCTGCGTTGAAGACATTTTGCTTCAAGGGAGCTAGCCCCGCCTCAGCCAGTTCAGCCAGACCACCGGCGCCGTTGGCACTGGCTTTGCGTTTGGTGGCTTGTGCCTCCGCATTTACCGATGGCAACCGGTCAGCGGTGGTTAATCGACTGGCCGCGCGGGCTTGATTGAGTTTGAGCTTGGCGATGCGATAGTCGTAGTTTTGAGAGCCAGCCAGCTCGATGAGCTGGGTTAGGGTCGGATCGCCAAAGGTTTGCCACCAGTGCGCGTCGATCGGCTCAGCTTTAGCGACCCCGCTTTGCGTCCAGCTGGGCTGGTAGCTAATTTCAGGTGCTTTGGAGCTGGGAGCGCTCACGCAACCAGCGAGTACACTGATCGCCAAGCTGCCCAAAAGAACTTTGAGGCTCAATGTCTGCTGGTTCATGCGTGTCCCTCACCGCCGAGCTCGCTAGTCTCTTGAGCGTCAATTGCGCGGTTATGATCCCTCCAGCGCCGCGCACGGATCAAGCGGTAGCTGACCGGAGTGAACCACAAGGATAAGATGATGGAAAACCCGACTCCGCCTGCGATCACTACGGCGAGCGGTGGCCAAAAAGTACCTCCGCTGATGAGCAGCGGCACAAAACCCGCTACGGTGGTCAGGGTGGTTGAGATGATGTGGCGTGAACCGGCCATGGTCTCAATCTTGATGGCTTGAGGATCGCCCAATTTGGCCAGCGGGTTGGCTTCAATCGCTGCGAGCACCACGATCGATCCGTTAATAGCCACCCCAATCAGTCCAGCACTACCGATGATGGGATTAAATCCGATCGAATACCCTGAGATCCACAGGGATAAAAAGCCCATTCCCACTGAGAGTACTGCCACCGAGGAAATCAGCGCCGCCAGAACCAGTGAACGGAAGCTTAGGATTAAGGTAGCGACCATGAGCAGAAGCAAGATCGGCAGATAAGTTGATAGCTGACCGAGCGCTTCTGACTGGGAATCAGCATCCCCGCCCAGCTTAAGCTCGTAACCTGGTGGTAGGTTGAAGCTGTCTGTTTGTGCCATGACTTGGTTGGAGATATCAATTGGCGCCGCATCTGAGGTGATAAAGGCGCTGATGGTGTTAACGCGCTCTCCTTGCTTGCGAGTGACTTGGGTCAGCGCGGGCATCAAGACAAAATCGCCCAGCGCACTCACCGGAATCGGCTGGCCTTGAGCGTCCAGTACACGGATTGCTTCAATCTGTGCTAAGTCCCCGCGAAGCTTAGTGGTTGCCTGCACCACGACCGGCAGCTCGGTTAAGTTTTCAAGCACCGCACCGCCGCTCACACCCTCTAATTGGCTTTGAAACTGCCTCGCCACGTCGCTAAGCGTCAGGCCAGCCAGACGCACCTTTTGCTCATCGAGTTTGAGCTGAAGCTTGAACTGACCGCCCTCGATGGAGGGGCTAACTTGAGTGACGCCGGGTTGTTTTAAAATCTCAGGTACCAGTCTTTCACCCAGTTCGCGCAGGGTGTCGCTGCTGGGTCCGGTCAGCTCAAAAGAAACCGGCGCAGGGTTTGGCGGGCCCTGACCAAAGGCTTTGACGGTGACTTTGGCGTCCAGCATCTGATTGTTTATGAGCGCTTGAAGCTTAGGGATCAGCAGCTGAGCACTCTTAACCGAGTCAGTAAATACCACTCCTTGAGCGTAAGAGGGAAAGTTCTCTTTGGCGGTGATCATGTTGTAGTAGACACTGGGGAAAGAGGCGCCGGCGGTAAAGTAGCTGCGCTCTACCTCTGGTTGTTGGTTGATCAATGTCTGAATGTCACGGGTCACCCGAGTGGTCTGCTCAAGAGAGCTGTTGGGTGCCATCTGCACGTTGACCACAAAGTAATCGCGATCAGCACTGGGAAAAAAGACATTTGGCAGGGTGGTAGCAAGCCCGACACCGGCAAAGGACAGTCCGACGACCGCCAACGTGCTGAGCCAAGGCCGCTTGAGCCCAAGGCTCAGCAGGCGATCAAATTTGGGTAAAAAGCCCTCAGAGCTAAGCCCGCTATGCCAGAGACTGGCGTTTTGTGGATCAGTTTTGGGGATGTAGATCGCAGATAAGGTGATGATGATGGTAAGCGAGATCAGCAGACTAAAGGTGAGTGCCAGCACCACCGATATGGCAATCGACCCAATGAAATCACCGATGTTTCCTGGCAGCAAAAACACCGGCATGAACCCGAGCACCGTGGTGAGGGTAGAGGCGAACAGCGGCACTTTAAGGTGAGAGAGCGCACTTTGCAGTGCCTGCGTGCGCCGCATACCTCGAATTTGCAGGTTTTTACGAACCTCGTCACTGACCACGATGGCGTTGTCGATGAGCAAACCAATCGCGATGATCAGTCCAAAGATCGTCATCTGGTGGATCTGATAGCCCAGTGCGCTCAAGCAAAACAGCGTCGCTGACATGCTGAGCGGCAGTGCCAGACCCACAATCAGCGCCGAGCGCCAGCCCATGAACAAGAGCACCACCGCCATGACCACCAGCACGCCTAAAAGCAGATTGATGCCCAGCGAGCTTAAGCGCTGCTCGGTATATCGGTTCTGCTCAAAGACATTTTCGATGTTGATGGCGTAACCGAACTCTTGCTCAAAATCGTCCACCACTGATTTGGCTGCCGCGGTCCAAACATCAGATCTGAGGTCGATGCCCATGCGCGAGGACACTAAAGTTACCGAATTGCCGTGACTGCCGATGGAAACTTCCGCTCGTGGTTGCTTGAAGCCGCGCTCAACACTGGCAAGCTGATCCAGCGTGATCGTGGAGCCGCCTTGAGTGGCAATGGGGATGGATTTGATGCGATCAATCGCAGAAAAATCCCCCTCCACTTCAATCAGGGTGAGCTGATCGGCAGTTTGCAGACGTCCCGCACTGGATTTGACATCGGCGGCGCCAATCAAAGCAGCCAGATCCGTGGTAGAGAGTCCCAGCTGATTTAAGCGCTCAGCGTCAACGAGGACATTTATCTGCTCCTCTGCGGCACCAGTCACCTCAACCAAATCGGTTCCCGGCAAGATGCGCAGCCGCTCAGCCAGCTCCTCCGCCAAACGGGCTTGGATGGCCTCGTCACTCGGGGTGAGGGCGTTACCTTTTAAGTTTGGGTCTTTGATCTGGATGGCGGTAATCAGGGTGAAGGCAACGGCCTGACGCTTGTCGTCAAAAATCGGGCTACTGGCGCCCTTGGGCAGATTGGGGGCAACCTGAGAGAGTCGGTCGCGGATCTTGGAGAAGATCTGCTCGTTGTTGCTGGCGTCTGTCCAGTCTTGAAGTTCCACCGCAAAAGTCGCAATCCCATCGCGGGTGGTTGACTCGATCTTTTTAAGCTCGGAGAGCTCCAGCAGTTCATCTTCAATCGGCTTAGTGACCAGCGCCTCGATGCGCTCAGTCGACACCCCAGGGTAAAACACAAAGATAGCCGGGTTGCGGTGGGTGATCCGCGGGTCTTCCAGTCTGGGCATATTCATGAGTGCAGAGATACCTGCCATCATGACCATAAAGATGCTGAGCCACAGCAAATAGCGGTTGTTCAGTAGGGCGCTGCCCATGCCCGCGCTCTTGTTAGGCTCGCGTGAGTTTGGCTCGTTAGGGCTCATGCCGCGTCACTCAGCTTAGAGCTTGACTGGGTATCTGCTGCTGATTGCTGAGAGTTGGTTTTGATGTCTGCGGCTGGCTTATTAGTGCTCGCCTGATTTGGTGACTGATTTGGTGACTGACTTGATGCTCGGGTTTTGGATAGCTCAAATCGCACTTGTTGACCTGGAACCACGCGGTGAACGCCGTTTGCGATGATCACATCGCCGCTTTTCAGTGGCCCGCTGACTTCAACCAAAGAGTCGCTTTGGCGGGTGATCACCACGGGGACGCGGCGGGCGACTCCGTTGCTGGCACTTGCACCTGATTCGCCGCTAGCTTCCGGCTCAATCACATAAACGCTCCAAAGCCCCTGCACGGTTTCGCTCAGACTCTCAAGCGGCAGTACAAGTGAACCTGGCTCCTCAATGGTCGGGATAAACACGCGCACCAAATCGCCAGGACGGGCGTTTAGCTCGCTCGGTAGATCTGTCTCTTATACACATCTCCGAGCCCACGAGACTAGGCATGATCTCGT
>CAJXOR010000063.1 GCA_913057715.1 uncultured Moraxellaceae bacterium | reverse complement strand
CTCGGAGATGTGTATAAGAGACAGGTTAAACCCATATGGTTACCCATGTCCGCTCACACCTCGGTCCTGCTAGACGAAACCGCAAACGCTCTGCTGAATCAACCAGCAGATCAAGCGCGCGTGTTCATCGACGCCACCTTTGGCCGAGGCGGTCACAGCCGCTACTTACTTGGCAAAATGTCGCCGCTAGATAGCCTAATCGTGATCGACAAAGATCCCGAGGCGATCGCGGTTGCTACCCTACTCTCCCAAGATGATCCGCGCTTAAAGGTTTTTCACGGCAGCTTTGCTCAGATTGATGCCGCTTTAGAGCGCTTTGGGTTTAGTCAGGCCGACGGGATCATGGCTGACTTAGGTGTGTCCTCCCCGCAGCTCGACGTCGCTGCGCGCGGATTTAGCTTTCAGTCAGCTGGCCCCATCGATATGCGCATGGATTCATCCAGAGGTGAAACCGCAAGCGATCTGATCGAGCGCTTAAGCGCGGATGAGCTAGCCGACGTACTTTATGAGTTTGGTGAGGAGCGTCACTCACGGCGTATCGCCCGCGCGATCAAAGACGCTTGGCCGCTGTCCACCACGCTTGAGTTGGGTGAAGTGATCAAGGCGGCGCACCCCAAGTGGGAGAAGCGCATCCACCCAGCGACCAAGTCTTTTCAGGGTTTGCGCATCAAGGTCAACAACGAGCTGGGCGATATCGATGCCCTGCTCGATCAGTCGCTTGCGCGCCTCAAATCCGGCGGCGTGCTGGCAGTGATCAGCTTTCACTCGCTTGAGGATCGACGGGTCAAGCACTTCATGCAAAAACACTCAGGCGGCGCGCTGCCTGAGGGTGATCCATGGGGCGCTCCTATGCCTAAACTTTTGACTAAGCCTGCGCGCATCAAGGCAAGCGAAGCGGAGGTCAAAGACAACCCGCGCTCGCGCTCCGCGTGGCTTCGGGTCAGCGCGCGAACCGCTGTGCCCTTGCCCGAGAGTTTGGAAGTTAGCAGAGATGATGCTGCGGACGGGCCGGCTAAGGTGGGCATTTAGTGGCTGAGCAAGGTGCGCTTTATCAGTTGACGCGCTCGTGGTTGTTTCACGGGCTACTGTGGCTGATTATTGTGGCGGGGATCATGGTGGTGACTCAGGTCAACCACTATCGCATGACCTTTGCAGAGCTTGAGCGGGTGAAAAACCAGACCAGCGAAGCGCGCCATGAGTGGCGGCGGCTGTCAATTGAGGAGCAAACTTACAGCGCTTCAGCCAATGTCGAAAAATTAGCGCGATCCACTTTAGGTATGCGCGCGCCCAACAACAGTGAAACCGTGGTAATCGAGCTGCCAGCACCGGGCCAGCCCATCGCTTACCCCGCTCAGCAGGTACAACAGATTCAGCAGGTTCAACCATGAAAAAGCCAACGCTTCGCAAAAAACCGCCCGCCAAGCCAGTCAAGCGCGCTAAAAAACCCAGCGTGTCACTTCGCGGCGGCGTGGAAGCTGAGCGCTACCGCTTTTGGTTTATCTGGATCATGGTGGGCGCGCTGTTTTGTGTACTGGCAGCGCGGGCGTTCACCATGCAAGTTCAAGATCCTGAGGCGATGACAGCTGAGCAAAAAGCACAGCTGCTTGGCGGCTTGGCGGGAAGTGAAACCGGGGGCGTTGGTGTCGACAGCCCTGATCAGGTGACGGTGCGAGAGCGCACTCAGCGCTACCTTGAGATTGACCGGCGCGAGCGTGCGGTTCGCGGGATCATCTATGACCGCAATCAGGTGCCGCTTGCGATCTCAACCCCCATGAGCACCACGATCTTTAACCCCCGTCAGTACTTTATCGCCAAGTACCTGTGGGAGTACCAGTACGATAAAAAACGCAGCGCACTTGATCAAGACCGCAACCTGCAGGGAATCAGCGATCTGGATGAAGCGCACGCTCGTGAATCAGCGAAGTTCGATCTGGACGCGCTGGCCACGCGCCTCAAGATTCCGCGCGAGAAGATAGACAAAGCCTTTGAGCGCACTAAGCGCGTGGATCGCAGCGAGATCGATGCCGGTTTTCGCGCCTCAAGCGATGAGCCGCACATGCAGGTCGACATGCCGATATCCCAGTATGCCGTGCTCAAGCGCGGTATGACGCCCAAGCGCGCCACCGATATCCAGCAGGACTTTAAAGGCATCAGCACTGAAACCGAGTTTCGCCGCTACTACCCACAGCCTCAGCCAAATGCCCAACTGTTAGGCTTCATGGGACGCAGAACCATCGACGGTTTGACCGACTTTGTTGGGGTTGAGGGGATTGAGGCGGCTTACAACACCGAGCTGCGCGGCTCCGACGGTTTGATCCGCGATATCTGGGCGTCAAACGGCATGGGGATCATCCACTCAAAGCTTGCCAGTCCCGATAGTGCCACTCAGCCAGGTGAAGATGTCACCCTCACCATCGACTCACGCTTGCAGTACCTGCTTTACCGCGAACTTGAGCGTTCGGGACGTGCGCTCAGCGCCGAGTCAGCCTCTGGTATCGTCGTCGATGTGCAAACCGGCGAGGTGCTGGCGATGAGCAGCTGGCCCTCTTATAACCCAAACGACATGCGCACCCGCGTCGGTAACTCAGCTAAAAACCGCGTGGTCACCGACACCTTTGAGCCAGGCTCAGTGGTCAAGCCTATCACCGTGAGCGCGGGGCTTGAATCGGGTCTCTACCAGCCCGACAGCGTGATCAACATCGGTAACGGCGTGCTCAAGATGCGCGGGAAAACCTTCCGCGAGGAGCACTACCACGGTCCTGACGTCTCACTTTACGATCTGATCGCGAAATCCAGTAACTTAGCCTCAATCAAGATCGGCCTGTCCCTGCCTCAAGACGGCATCTCCAGCATGCAGCGCAGCTTTGGTCTGGGCACCCGCAAGGTGTTCGACATGGTGGGCGAGCAAACTGGCTCCCTGCGCGATCCCGACGTCAGCGATCAGGTCATGCGCGCGACCCAAACCTACGGCTACGGCCTCTCGGTCACCCTTGCCCAGCTGGCGCAGGCCTACTCCACCCTTGCCAACCATGGCCGTGAGATGAAACTCACCTTGGTCGAGCAGCAAAATGCCACCGGTCGACAGATCGTCAAGCCGCAAACGGCTGACGCCGTGGTGGATATGATGCGCGGCGTGATCGTCTACGGTAGCGGCAAAAACGCAGCGATCCCCGGCTACCAAGTGGCGGGGAAAACCGGTACCGCCCGAAGGTATGATGGCGGTAGTTACCAGCAAGGCAGCTACCGAGGTATCTTTATCGGCATAGCGCCAGCCAGCAATCCGCGCTTTGTTACCGCCATCAAGGTTGAAGACCCCAAAGGTTCGCGCTATTACGGCGGCTACGTGGCCGCGCCGATCTTTGCCCGCGTCACCAAAGAGGCTTTAAGACTTGAGGGCGTACCGCCCGATGCAACCTACCTTGACTCCACCGAGTCGCCTTTGTGAGTGGTCACTGCTTAAGTGAGCTCATGTCAGATCAGGACTTTGGTTCGGCAGGGTCTTATCGTTTTAACCGCTTGGTTTTAGATTCAAGGCAACTTAAACCCGGCGATGCTTTTGTGCTACTTAAAAGCGCGAGCGGCAATCTTTCGCGCTCACTTGAGTTTGCTAAAAGCGCTCAATCCAAAGCCCCGCTCATCCTTAGTGAATTACCCCTAGAGGATCTTGAGCCTGTTGCTGGCTGCAAGGTTCTTTACCGCTCCGATCTCAGAGACTGGCTCGGCAGTTTGCAAGCCAAGCTGCTGCAAGCTAATCAGCCAACTGCGCTCCCGCCCATCATCGCGGTGACCGGCACCAACGGTAAAACCTCGATCACCACCCTTATCGCACAGCTCATGGGTGAGCTTGGCATCAAAACCGGACTACTCGGCACCGCTGGCAATGGCCTGTGGCCAGATCTGGTCCAGTCAACTCACACCACCAGCGACGTGCTGAGCTTGCATAAACAGATCCACGCGCTTAGCCTCTCTGGAGCCCAGCTGATCTGTCTTGAAGCAAGCTCGCACGGGCTGGATCAACAGCGCTTGCAGGGTTTACCGATCACAACCGCGGTGTTCACCAACCTCACTCACGATCACCTCGACTATCACGGCACGCTGGAACATTACGCTGCTGCCAAAGCCCGCTTGTTTGGCTGGCCCGGACTTAACACCGCGATCATCAACACTGACGACGCAGCTTCACAGATCATGATCGCTAAGATTGACCCAAGCACTCAGTTGATCCGCTACGGATTTAACTCAGAGGCTGAGCTGCACCCGATCAGCCATGAACTCAAAGCGGATGGCGCGGTGGCCAAGATCAGCGTGTCGCATCAAAACCAAATCTTTACGCTTAAGACGCCGCTTTACGGCCGCTTTAACCTATCCAACCTGCTCGCGGTAATCGGGGCGGCGCTGAGCGTGACCGAGGTGTTGAAGCACGCAGCAGACAGTGAGCCTCACGCGCGCACAGATGATAAATCTGTGGGCATTTTGCAGAAGCTTGAGCCACTCATCCCCAAATTGACCGGAGCCAAGGGGCGCATGCAGCGAGTGACTTTGGGCGAGGCTGGTAGCGGCGATGAGCCAGTGTGTTTGGTGGATTATGCGCATACCCCAGATGCGCTGGATCAAAGTCTGGGTGCACTTAAAGCGCACATGCAGGATGAAGCGGGGCGGCTGTTTTGTGTGTTTGGCTGTGGCGGCGACCGCGATGCCACTAAGCGCGCACCGATGACTCAGGCGGCGCTCAAGCACGCCGACTGGGTGATCCTGACCAGTGACAATCCGAGGGGTGAAGATCCCAAGCAAATACTTGAGGATATGCTTATCGGAGCGAGCAGCGAGCAAAAACAGCGGATCACGGTAGAGCTCGACCGTAGGCTAGCGATCAACTTAGCAGTCTCTAACGCTTCCGCGAGCGACGTGGTGCTCGTGGCCGGTAAAGGACATGAGACCTATCAAGAGATCGATGGGGTGCGCCATGATTTTGACGATAGCCAAGTATTGAGCGCCGCGCTACAATCGCTGGCATTTGGTGATGCTGAGCGCTCATGACTTCCAGCCCTACCCCGCAAACACGGTGTTTTACGCCAGATCAAATCGAACAAATCCTAGGGGCTCGCTTTAGTCCCAGCACCGAATTTTCGCCTGCGCATCTGGTCACTGACACCCGAAGGTTAATCCCTGGCTGCGTATTTGTGGCTTTTAGCGGGAAGAACTTTGACGCGCATGATTTTGTGGCAGAGGCGCAGGCGCAAGGCGCGGTTGCAGCGATCACGGAACGGTTGCTTGAGGGCGTCAGCCTGCCGCAGCTGGTCGTAGCAGACTCGAGAGCCGCCTTTGGGGAGCTTGCGAGCGCGCATCGTCAATCGATGAGCGACTTAAAGGTGATTGGGATCACCGGATCAAGCGGCAAAACCACGGTCAAAGAGATGCTCGGTAGTATCTTGGGCTCGCTTGCCCCCACCCTGATCACCGAGGGCAACCTCAACAACGATCTGGGCGTGCCGATGATGCTGCTCAGACTTAAGTCCGAGCACCGCTATGCCGTACTTGAGATGGGTGCCAACCATCGCGGCGAGATCGCTTACACCACCAACTTGGCTAAGCCAGATATCGCCGCGGTGCTCAACATCGGCACCGCGCACTTAGGTGAGTTCGGCTCCCAAGAGATCATCGCGCACACCAAAGCTGAGATATACAGCGGACTTCAGGCTCAAGGTACTGCGGTGGTGCCAGCCGATACGCCTTATATCGAGGTGTTAGAGGCCGCCGCCAGTCAGTACTCGCTTATAAAAGAAGGCACCGGTATCTGCATCAGCGGCGTGAATCAGCGGGCATTTGTCAGCTCCTTTGATTTGAGCCTTGCTGGATCAGATGAAACCCACACGGTTAACTTAAGTTTTAGCGGCGAGCACAACATACAAAACGCACTCATGGCAGCGACGCTGGCTCATGCGGCAGGGGTCGATCTGTCCAGCATCGCAAGCGGACTCACCGCAGCTCGCCCCGCCAAAGCTCGCTTGGGTGTGACTGAGCTGACAGGTTTAACCTTGATCGACGACACCTATAACGCCAACTTTGAGGCCGCGCTGGCTGCCGCCAAGATCCTCGCTCAAGCCAAAAACGATGACGAGGGCTCAGAAGCCATCATGGTTTTGGGCGATATCGGCGAGCTCGGCGATCAAAGCGAGCAAATCCACACCAACCTAGGCGCTGAGCTGAGCAAGATTAAGCTGAGCCAGCTGATCACCTTAGGCACACTGACTCGATTTACGAGCATCAGTGCCGCAAAAAATGCCCTCGCTAGCCGACATTTTGACTCGATAGAACCCCTGCTTGATTATTTGATTAATCAGATCAAGCAGACACAAACCACCCAAACCACCACCGTACTGGTTAAAGGCTCACGCTTCATGAAGATGGAGCGCGTAATCCACGCGTTAACTGAGCACTTTGGTGCACCCACATGATCACCTTAGGTAATCCGCTATGATTTATTGGTTTTTGCACCGCTTCGCTGACAGCTGGTCACTGATTACCGCGTTTGATTCGATCACGCTGCGCGCCCTTTTGGCAGTGACCACCTCGCTCGCTTTCTCCATGGCCTTTGGCGAGCGCGTAATCGCCCGTCTGCGCTCGCTCAAGTTTGGGCAAGCGGTTCGCGGTGATGGCCCGCAGACTCACTTGGTTAAAACCGGCACGCCGACCATGGGCGGTATCCTGATTCTGATCAGCATCCTGTTCTCCACCCTGCTTTGGAGCAACTTAAGTAACCCCTATATCTGGATCCTCATGGCGGTGATGCTGATCTTTGGTGCTGTAGGTTGGGCGGACGATTGGCTCAAGATCAAACACAAAAGTCCCGACGGGCTGAGCGCACGTAAAAAGTACTTTTGGTTATCAGTCGGCAGTTTTGGCGCAGCAATCGCGCTCTACCTGATTGCCCGCGCGCAGCCTGATCCGGCCACCCAAACCGCGATGATCGATCTGCTCGTGCCGGTGTTCAAAGACCTCTATATCCCGCTCTCCGCAATTCCCTACGGGATCGGTTTTATCTTACTCACCTACCTTGTGATCAACGGCTCAAGCAACGCAGTGAACCTAACCGACGGTCTCGACGGCCTTGCGATCCTACCCGTGGTTTTTGTGGCGACTGGCCTTGGGATCTTTTGCTACCTCACTGGCGATGTGCGCTTTGCTGACTATTTAAACCTCGATCACGTGCCCTACACCAGTGAGCTGGTGATTGTGTGCGCCGCCATGGTGGGCGCGGGACTTGGGTTTTTATGGTTCAACGCGCACCCGGCTGAGGTGTTTATGGGCGATGTCGGGGCACTCTCTTTGGGCGCTATGCTTGGCACCATCGCGGTCATGACCCGTCAGGAATTGGCCTTTGCGATCATGGGCGGGCTGTTTGTCGCCGAGGCGGTTTCGGTCATGCTGCAAGTCGGCTCCTACAAGCTGCGCGGCAAACGCGTCTTTAAGATGGCCCCACTGCACCACCACTTTGAGGAGCACGGCTGGAAGGAAACTCAGGTGGTAACCCGCTTTTGGATCATCTCGATCATGCTGGTGGTGATTGGCCTGATGACGATAAAACTGCGCTGATCTGTTAAACAGTTTAAGTAAAGTGCCCACCTTTGCCTGCATCGCGCAGTGTCTAAGGTGGGCATTTTTATGGCGAATTAAGCGGTTTACTGATTCCGCGGGTGGTGTTTTAGGTGCATGGCTTTAAGCCGCGCGCTTGCCACATGAGTATAAATCTGGGTGGTGGAGAGATCGGAGTGTCCGAGCAGTAGTTGCACCGATCGCAGATCAGCCCCGTATTTGATCAGGTGAGTAGCAAAGGCGTGCCGCAAGTGGTGAGGAGACAGATCGGTGCTGATCTGGGCCTCTAGCGCATAGCGCTTGATCGCATACCAAAAGTTTTGCCGGGTCATGAAGCCGCCGCGAACCGTCACAAACACCGCGTTAGTCTGTCCTTTGAGTAGTTGATCCCGCGCTTGTTCGAGATAAGTTTCCACCGCCTCGATCGCACGCGTGCCAAGCGGCACCAACCGCGTCTTATCGCCTTTACCGGTCACCCGCACCCAGCCTGAGTTCAGGTTCAACTGATCTAAACTTAAGTGCACAAGCTCGGTTACCCTAAGACCACTGGCGTAAAGCACCTCAAGCATCGCCTTGTCTCTGAGGCCTATTGCACTACTATCAGGGGCGCTCAGCAGCAGATCGACATGCTCCTCGGATAAGCTTTTGGGCAGCGTTCGCGCCTTTTTTGGCGCGCTGATCAGGGTCATGGGGTTATCGGTGCGGCGCTCTTCGCGCACGCACCAGCGGTAAAACTGCTTAAGCGAGCTTATCAGCCTAGCCTGGGAGCTCAGGCTTTTGAGGTTTGACTGAGCAGCGAGCTCGGTGTGCAGTTGATCTGCGCTGCAGCTCACCAGATCAAAACTTGCGCCAATCAGACGTAAGTCACTCAAGTAAGCGTTTTTGGTTTGGGTGGATAGCCCCTTAGCCGTTAAGGATCGCCGAAAGGCAAGCAAGTGCTCAGGGTCACTGTCTTGAGTGTAGCTCGGAGTCTGTCTGGGTTTGCGCTGCATGCTTTGAGCATAGCAAAGTTTGGCGGGCTCGTCGGGTCACGGATTGGCGGGATTTGGTATCTGGATTCAAGCCGATCAAGCTGGCCGCAAATCCTTCATATACTTAAGCTTTCACCCAACTTCAAACCCATGCACAAAATGCCCTCGCTGGCAGCGCAACGCAAGGTTTTAAAAATCACAGATGTCTTAGACTCTAACCAATGCGCCTGATTTCATAAAATCACCAAAGCAATCAAGCGAGTTTCGGCTCTAAATTCTCAACCAATTAAAAAAATTAACCGTAAACACCTTAGCTATAGCTCGGCCCGCTGGGACCTAGCAGCTCTCTTGATTAATACTGAGCAGTCAAACCAAAGCCAATCCCCTCAAAAACCCCGTAAGAGTGACATTTTTCTAATCTAAACACGCCTGCAAAAGCTTCGGCTTACAAAGTTGAGAACTCAAGATCCCAAACATCGTGCTCCTGAAGTCGCTTTATAAGCGGCTCGCCCATCGCTGAAGCTGGGGTCCAGAAACCTCCGTCCACTGATGTGTCGGTCTCAAGCAGTGCAAGCGCAGCGTGGCTGAGCATCTTGCTGGTTGAACCATAACCCGGATCGCCCATGGCAACGAGTTTGAGTCTGGCTTTGGCCTGATTGCCCTGTTTGGCGGTGAACTTAATCACGTATTTGCCGTTGTCGATTGAGCTTTGGCTGGGGCCATCGCCCTGGTTTGGCATCACCCAGCCGAGGACTTTTTGACCAGCCTTGATGGTGTAGCCGGCGGTTACTGCGCCAAGTCCTGCGGTGATCGCCGTCGCCTTAGCTCGGCCTACGAGGCCTGAACCGGTCAGCATCGCCTCACTGTAGACGAACTCTTGACCGTAGCTGGCATCCAGTAAGTAGTTGCTGCGGTGCACGACTTTGGTGTTGACCGTCGCCATCAAGAAAGGGGCGCGCCACTGATCAAAGTCCTCATCCATGTGTGGGGTCAGCATCGGGTTTTGGCGTGCATGAGGGACATTTCTCCCAGAGATCGGAGCAGGACACAGCGCGTAGGGGTCTTTAAGCAGGCGGCGTATCTTGGAGCTTTTTGCCGCTTTTTTAATCACTCCAGCTAACGATGCAATCGTGCCGCCGGACAAGCCGCCGGAAGCTGAGACCACCCGCATATCGACGCGGTCGCAGTCCAGCTGCTGATCACCCGCAAATTGGTTCAGCGCAAAAACACCCAAGTCTGAGGGGATCGAGTCAAAACCGCAGGAGTGCACGATCCGCGCGCCGCTACCGATCGCCTGTACGCTGTACTTGTCGATCATGCGCTTCACCCACGGCGACTCGCCGGTTAGATCAACATAGTCGACCCCGTGTTTGACGCAGGCCGCGACGATCGGCTCACCCAGCTCAGCATAGGGACCGACGACGGTGATCACCACCTTGGCTGACTGCACCATATAGTCAACCGAGGTTTTGTCTTTGACGTTAACCTCGATCATGTCGATCTCATGGGCGCCTAAGCGGTCTTTGAGCCGCTCGATACGTCCCAACGATCGTCCAGCAAACGCCATGCTAAAGCCCTGCTCTTCTTGAAGCTTAAGCAGATACTCAGCCGTCAACCTTCCTACAAAACTTGTCGCTCCCAGCAGCACCAGATCGTACTTCACCGCGTTCTCCTGATTGGTCTGATCGACCTAAAAATTATCTATCTATGCTAAACAATCTAAGCGCGTGCGTGGGCACTTGGCAACAAAGCTCATACCATGTGCCTAGGTGCTGGTAGCTAGAAATTGTCCGCCTGTTTCAAAGTAGATTTACTGTACTGGTGAAGCTTGTACGTCCACGACAGCAATCCTGAGTCTTTATCCATCTGCTAAACTCAGCTCAACCGAGCCTAAAACCCGCTCACCGCTGCACGGACCTAAACGTTTTATGCAACTTTTTCACACCTCAGACTGGCACTTAGGTCGGCTACTGCACGGCGCCAGCCTACTTGAGGATCAAGCGCACGCGCTGGATCAGCTATGCCAGCTTGCCAAACAGCACCGTCCCGATGTAATCCTGATTGCCGGTGACGTCTATGATCGCCCGGTTCCGCCTGCCACCGCGATCACCCTGCTGGATCGCACCCTGAGTAAACTGATCCATGAGCTGAACACGCCAGTGCTCTTGATCAGCGGCAACCACGACAGTGCTGAGCGCTTGGGTTTTGCATCAAACGCTCTGTCTCGCTCAGGTTTGCACGTGATCAGCTCGCTTGAGCAGATCCTCAATCCGATCAGTATTCACACCGATCAAACCGAGATCTTGATCTGGGCAATTCCTTACATAGACCCTGAAACCGTGCGCCTGTTTTTTAAGCAAAATGCCCACATTGAAAACTCAGCGCAGCTAGAGAACTCAAGCAATCTTGCCAGCACCCAAACGCGATCCGAGACCTCTGCCGAAGCTGACTCTACTCAGGGCAGTACTCTTGAAAGAGAACCTAAAGCCAATCAAGCAGATCGCTCAGTTATTGATCAAGCAGCTACCAATCAAGCGGCTGTTAATCAAATCGGCTCAGAAGACCCAATCAACGGATCAACCCAAACCGAGCTTTTGACACCCGTAACTGCAGCCACCTTGGATCGCGCCGCTCAGCTTGAGAGCACCAGTAAACCCTCTGATTTGATCCATCAAGTTAGTGAGCGCCGCCTGCGGATCGCACGCCATGCGCAAAAACTTCAGATCGACCCTGCGATGATCCGCGATCACCAAGGGGCGTATGAAGCAATCATGGCGGTGATCAACGCTGAGCGCGCTGAGCGAAAAGCAGACGCACACGTGCTGGTTGGGCACTGTTTTGCCGGCGGCGCTTTAGAGAGTGACTCGGAGCGCCCGCTATCGATCGGCGGCAGTGATCAGGTTGAAGCTCGTGTATTTGCCGGTTTTGATTATGTGGCGCTGGGTCACCTCCACCGCCCTCAGCAAATCAAAAGCGAGCGGGTGCGCTACTCAGGATCGCTCATGAAGTACAGTTTTTCTGAGGCAACTCACACCAAGGCGGTGCTCAAGGTGGGGTTGAATCCGACTCAAGCCGCCCCTCAAAATACCGAGCAAAACTCATATCCTGATGCTGCGTCTGACACTGCCAATCCTTTAGCAAGCGATCTCTCAGATTCAGCTTTTAACCTCGAGCTGAACACTGATCTATGCACTGATTTAAGTGTTACCTCACTGAGCCTTACCCCGCTCAGAGACATGCAGCGGATCAGTGGCAAGTTTGCTGACATTTTACTTAAAGCCAAGGCAACTCCCAGTCAGGACTATGTTCAGGTTGAGCTGACCGATAGCGGCGCGATCTTCGATCCGATGGCGCAGCTCAAAGACTACTACCCCAACCTGCTCAATCTGACGCGCAAGCGATCGCAATGCTTGCTTGAGGAGCGTGACAATCAGCACGCCAAAAGCGCGCTGCTCAGCGAAACTGAACTCTTCGCGCAGTTTGCCAAGCAAGTGCTGGGCGAAGAATTAAGCGCGGATGAAACCCGGGTTGCCAGCGACTTGATCGAGCAGGCACTTAAAAAAGGCGGCGCAATCTAGATGCAACTGCACCGGCTTAGCTTTCAGGCATTTGGCCCCTTCAGCGGCAGCGAGACGCTAGAGCTTGAGCACTTTGAGGGTCAGCTGTTTTTGATCAACGGGGTGACTGGCGCCGGTAAGTCCACCCTGCTCGATGCGATCTGTTTTGCGCTGTACGGGGAGGCGGTCGATCCGGCGCGCGCCAGTGACGCACTGCGCTCTGAGCAAGCAAGTCCAGATCTGTTAACCGAGGTGACGCTGGATTTTAGTCTGGGCGCGCAGCACTACCGGATCAAGCGCTCGCCAAACCAGATGCGACCCAAAAAAAGTGGCAGCGGGCTGACCCAGCACACTCACGAAAGTTCGGTGTATGCCTTAGGGTCAAATGGCGAGGAGCTCAGCATCCTGTGCGAAAAAAAGGTTCAGCTGACCGATCAGTTTGTGCTGGAGAAAACCGGGCTCAGCGCTGCACAGTTCCGTCAGGTGATGGTGCTGCCCCAAGGTGAGTTTCGCCGCTTGCTGCTGAGTAGCTCGGCTGACCGGGAGCAAATCCTAAGCAAACTGTTTGCGACCCACCGCTTTAGTCACATAGAGCGCACGCTTAAAGAGCAAGAAAAAAACCTTAAAGATCAGATGGCTTCCAGCCACCAATCAGCTCAGTCGCTGCTGGTTCAGCTTGAGCTTAAAACTCCTGAGGAGCTAAAGACCAAGATCACCCTACTGCAGCAGCAGTTTGAGACAGCGGATGATCAGCGCAAGCAAGCCCAGCAAAAGCAAACTAAGAGCGCCCGGAGTCTCGAGCAAGCCCAAGCACTAATCAAAGAGCTTGAGCAGTTGGACAGCGTCTTAAGCGAGCTTAAAGCGTTTGAAGCTTTAGCTGAGCAGCGCAAAGCCGATCAAGAGCGCATCAAAAACGCGCAGATAGCCTTGCAGATTCAGCCCAAACTCCGCGAGCTTGAACAAGCAAAGCAGGCAGATCAAGAGCTGAAGGATAAGCTGGAGCAACAAGATCAGCTGCGCCTTCGTCTTGAGCAGCAGACCGAATCAGTCAAACAGATACCTGATCAACTGCTCAAACTTGATACCGCGCGTGACGAGCTCAAGATCGAGCAGCAACGCTTTGAGCGCTTTGCTGCTGACCACAAGCGGCTTGAGATACTGAGCGCTGAGCACGCGAGTCTTGAGATCCAGCAAAACCAGCACCGCCAAAGTTACCGTCAAACCTTAAGTCAGATTGAGCCGCTCAAAACCTCGATCACGCAGATTGAAGCAAGACTCGATCAACAAAGCGCGCTTAACCAACGCCTCGCCCAAACCACCGAGCGCCTCGCCGTGCATGAGCGTGAGCGCGAGCTTGGGAGCAAGCATCAGCAGAACCT
>CAJXOR010000062.1 GCA_913057715.1 uncultured Moraxellaceae bacterium | reverse complement strand
TCGTCGGCAGCGTCAGATGTGTATAAGAGACAGTTGTGATACCGCGCTGAAACACAGCCTCGATCTGCTTAAAACCTGAATTCGCTGAGGAGTAGCCACCGTTGGCATTTTACTCAACCCATAAAAGCGCAAAAAGTTAAGTCAAAATCACCCTCACCACTTGAAAAACTTGCTCAGCGCCCCCACCTCTGGTTATGCTAGCGCGTTTGACCCAAAGCATAATCAGGCAGCCGCGCCCAACTAATTTGCAGTCCGGAACGCTTGGATCTTGCACCCAACATAAGGCACCTTTGATGAGTGACAACGAAAAAGCCCCAGCATCCCAATTGGGAAAACTCATCCAGATGGGCAAGGCTCAGGGCTACCTGACCTATGCCGAACTGAACGACCAACTGCCCGACTCGATCACTGAAAGCGAGCAGATTGAAGACATCGTGCAGATGCTGACCGATGTAGGCATCAAGATTTTTGAATCAGCACCTGACGCCGATGAGATCCTCATGGGTGAAGACGACGATGACGAAATGGCAACCGACGAGGCCGCTGCGGTCTTAGCAGCGGTTGAAAGTGAGCCAGGTCGCACCACTGATCCCGTGCGTATGTACATGCGTGAGATGGGCACCGTTGATCTGCTCACCCAAAGCGGCGAGATATCGATTGCTAAGCGCATCGAAGAAGGAATCCGTGATGTGCTGTTTGCTACCGCCCACTGGCCGCTGACGGTTGAGTTTGCTCTGAACATGTATGAGCAGGTCAAAACTGAAGACATCAAACTCACCGATCTGATCTCAGGCTACCTCGATCCCAACGACGATGGCGATAGCGCGCCGGCAGCAAAAGCAGCAGCCGCGGCTGCTGCAGCCGCTCCGCCGCCGCCAAAGAAAAATGCCAAAGACGATGACGACGAAGACGACGAGGACGAGGAAGAAGTTCAAAAAGGTCCTGATCCAGAGCTTGCTGCCGAGCGTTTCGACGATCTGAAAAAACGCCACGCCAAAGCTCAAAAGTTGCTTGAAAAGCACGGTCCCATGGATGAGAAAACGCTCAAAGCGCAGGCGCACACTGCTGAGCTGTTCATGATCTTTAAGTTCATCCCTAAAGTTTATGAGCAAATCGTCGCCATACCGCGCACGGTCAACGAAGATATTCGTAGCCGTGAGCGCTCGATCATGCGTCTGGCCACTCGCCGCGGTCGTATGCCGCGCGTCACCTTCCGTAAAGAGTTCCCATCAAACGAAACCAACTTGGGTTGGCTGCAAGATCACTTGGCAGGCAAACCTGATTATCAAGACCGACTGGTTAGTGTTTATGACGAGCTGATTAGCGAGCAGGAAAAACTGATCGCTCACACTGAAGAAACTGGCCTTGAAGTCACGCGCATGAAAGAGATAGCGCGCAGCATGTCAATCGGTGAAGCCAAAGCCCGCCGCGCCAAAAAAGAGATGGTGGAAGCCAACTTGCGTTTGGTGATCTCGATCGCTAAAAAATACACCAACCGCGGCCTGCAGTTCCTTGATTTGATTCAAGAAGGCAACATCGGCCTCATGAAAGCGGTTGATAAGTTTGAATACCGCCGTGGCTTTAAGTTCTCAACTTACGCCACTTGGTGGATTCGTCAGGCAATCACGCGCTCGATCGCGGATCAGGCGCGCACCATCCGTATCCCGGTGCACATGATCGAGACCATCAACAAGATCAACCGTGTCTCTCGTCAGCTGCTGCAAGAGATGGGCCGTGAGCCAACACCTGAAGAGTTGGGCGAACGCCTGGAGATGGACGAAGCTAAAGTCCGTAAGGTGCTTAAGATCGCTAAAGAGCCAATCTCGATGGAAACTCCAATTGGCGATGATGAAGATTCGCACTTGGGCGACTTTATCGAGGACGGCAACATCACCTCTCCGCTTGAGTCGGCGACTTCTGAGGGCTTAAAAGAAGCTACTAAAGAAGTGCTCGACAACCTGACTGAGCGCGAGGCTAAGGTGCTTAAGATGCGTTTTGGTATCGACATGGCAACCGACCACACGCTTGAGGAAGTCGGCCGCCAGTTCGACGTTACCCGTGAGCGCATCCGTCAGATCGAAGCCAAGGCACTGCGTAAGCTACGTCACCCGTCGCGCTCTGATCACTTGCGCTCGTTCCTCGAGAACGACTAAATGCCAGCGATGGAGGCTTCATGAGCGATAAGGCACCTCTTGAAACTGCGCAGCCCCCAGCCAATCCGGCTGAGGCGCGTCCAACCGACATCAGTAACCCTGAGCTGTGGCACTTCCCCATGGAGTACCCGCTTAGGATCATCGGTGAGTCGAGCGATGCACTGCGCCGTGAAGTCGAGCAGATCTTGACGTCTCAATTTGCTGATTTTAACGTCGAGCGGATCGCTGAGCGCCCTTCGCGCACCGGTAAGTACTTGTCCTTGCACACCGTGCTGGAACTTAAAAGCGTGCAAGAGGTCAACGAACTTTACGCTGCCCTAGCGGCAAGCCCCCTGATCAAGACCGTGCTCTGAACCACCTTGGATCTTGAGCATCAGGATTGGGGTTTACTGGACTACCAGACCAGTTATGCACGCATGCAGTCGCTGGTTGATGCGCGCATCAAGGCCAAAGCGACAGACGAGCCTCTAAGCGATCTGCTCATCATCACTGAGCACCCCAGCATCTACACCCTCGGCATAGCAACTAAGCCTGAGCACCTGCTCAGCCCCTCATGCACACCCACCTTCCAAACTGATCGCGGCGGTCAGATCACTTGGCATGGGCCGGGACAGTTAGTGATTTACCCCATCTTGGATCTGGATCGTCTGGGCTACGGCCCCAAATCCTTGGTGCAGCGCTCTGAAAAACTCCTTCAAGCACTGATTAATCCGCACCTGCCTACCGACGCCCCAAGCTTTGTTGACGCCAAAGCGCCTGGTGTTTATGCCTCATCAACTGAGTTTGGGGAGCGGGTTAAGCTTGGCTCCCTAGGCTTTAAGATCCGCCGCGGCATCAGCTACCACGGCATGAGTCTTAACATCGACGCTGACTTAAGTGCTTTTGATCACATCAATCCCTGCGGCTATGCCGGACTGTCCATGGCCAACCTGTGTCAGTTTGATTCAAATGTCAGCATGGATAATCTGCAACAGCGGCTGGCACTCATCGCCAGTGATTTCTATTCAAGTTAGACATTTCACATCAACCAGAAAAGCTAACAGGTCTACTCAACAAGGGTTTTTGCTCAGAGTTTTGTTTTTAACTCATTTTTAGTGACCTTCGTCCTAATTGGCGCGCATGATCTATCTCTAAGATTGGAATTACATTAGAGTGTTTTTTTTGATTAATTTTTGTCTATGTTAGAACTCGCACACGCCAAACTCTCCCCCTACCTAAACGAGCTGCCGCCCTCAGCACAGCGCGGTTACGTCAAGTTGCTGATGCTAGTGTTGTCGCGCGCAACCATCGCGGCGAGTCACTCCAACCCAGTAGTGAGCGGGGAGGTAAAAGGATTTCCAGTGGGCATGACGATCCAGATGATCGTGCTGCCCAACGTCGCAAGTTTTTGCCTGGAAGTCACCGAGCAAAAAACTTTTCGCCTGTATCAGCTCAAAGCTGATCAACGCCCCAATCTGTCAATCAAGTTCAAACAGCTTGCGCTTGGCTTTAAGGTTTTGAGCCTGCAGGAAGCAACAGCGGTTGCCTTTGCAAATGATCGTATCGTAGCTGATGGCGACGTGTCTGATGCGATACGCTTTGTGCGCTGTTTGAACCAAGTTCAAGCAATGATACTGCCTGAGTCGCTGGCCAATCTGGCGGTTAAGCAAGTTCCCAAGATGACCCTGAAGGAAAAACTGGTGGGCGGAGCGAAACTGCTCGCAGGATCGCTCAGGACTGGCTAGATCGTCGCCCAAGCTAGCTGACTCAGATTTTGCGGCTGACCCAGAGCCCCAAACCCGTTGGCGAACTTAGCCCGGACCTTACCCAAGAACATGAAACATTTATCAAATTAAAGGAATACCCCTATGTCGTCGTCATTTTATGAATTTTTCTGCCCGGTGAAAGTGATTGCTGGTGAAAGCGCGCTTGAGCACATCCCCTTTGAGCTCGACATGCTGGGTGCTAAAAAACCCATGATCATCACCGACAAAGGCGTGCGCGGCGTCGGTTTGCTGGATCACTTAACCAAAGCACTCAAGCAATCAGATGTGCCCTGCGACTTGATCTTTGACGACGTACCGCCAGACTCAAGCCTGCAAACCGTGCGTGCTGCCGTGCAGTTTTATCGCGACAACGGCTGTGATTCGGTGATCGCGATTGGTGGCGGATCCGTCATCGATACCTCTAAAGCTTTAAACATCTTGGCCTCAGAAGGTGGAGACGATCTCAAAGTGTTCTCAGGTGCGCACAACTTAAAGCGTCCGCTTAAACCCTTTATCATGATCCCAACCACAGCTGGTACTGGCGCAGAAGTGACCTCGGTTGCGGTGATCTCAGACACTGAAAAAGGCGTCAAGATCCCGTTTACCAGCTACTTCTTGCTGCCAAACGCAGCGGTTATCGATCCACGCATGACTCTGACTTTGCCCCCGCACATCACCGCGATGACCGCGATGGACGCGATGACGCATGCCACCGAGGCATTTACCTGCTTGGCAAAAAACCCGATCTCAGACGCGTACGCGACTGCTGCGATCAAAAAGATCAACGAGAACCTGCTCAAAGTGATTGAGAACCCCAGTGACAGTGCAGCGCGCCTCGAGCTGGCTCAGGCCTCAACCATGGCGGGCATCGCGTTTTCAAACTCGATGGTTGGCTTGGTTCACTCGCTCGGTCACTCCTTAGGAGCAGTCGCACATCTACCCCACGGTCTGTGCATGAGTTTGTTCCTGCCCTACGTGCTTGAGTACAACCTAGACGCGCGCCGTGAGTTTATTGGTGAACTGTTGCTTCCGATGGCGGGTGCTGAGGTTTATGCCGCTACCGCTCCTGGCGCCCGTGCTGAGGCAACGATTGAACACCTGCGCGCCCTTCGCGACACGCTATACGCCAAAACTAAGCTGCCACGCACGCTTAAAGAAACCGGCAAGGTTCAAGAATCTGATCTGAAATTGATCGCTGAAAAAGCCCTAGATGATGGCTCGATCCTGTTTAATCCCAAAGAAGCAAGCCTTGATGATTTGATGGCGATATTGAAGAAAGCTTGGGACTGACCTGAGCTCAGTTAACTTAAAGCTTTTTTGAAATGGCCTCAGATTTGAGGCCATTTTTTGGTTCTGGCTGCGGTTATTTAATCAGTTAACGCCCGCATTTGCGGCTGACTTAGAGCGCAGCGAAAAATCAGTCTAATAACACACGCTTGTCAACTTCCAGTAGTTCCAGTGAACTGAATTATGTCGCTCGAAAAGGTCACTGACTCAATCTCATCGCAAAACTCGTTAGCGCTACTAATCAAGCGTAAGTTAACCCCTCAAAAAACTCATCAACAAATTGAAACTGCTCAGCGGTGGTTTCAAGCTCATACATAGCTGCACGAAAACGGTTGGAGTCAGGCAGGCCGCCGGTATACCAAGCGATGTGTTTTCGTGCAATGCGGCAACCCGAGTACTCCCCGTAGTGAGCATAGAGAGCCTGCAAGTGACCCAGCAGAATCTGGTGCATCTGAGCCAAATCTGGATCTGGTACTAGTTCGCCTGACTCCAAATAAGCAGCAATCTGCCCAAAGATCCAAGGCGCACCTTGAGCCGCGCGCCCCACCATGATCCCATCTGCGCCGGTGAGTTTTAAAACTTCGGCCGCTTTTTGCGGGGAGTCGATATCACCGTTGACGATGATTGGCATGCTGACTTGCTGCTTTACCTCACGGATCAGCTCATAGCGTGCATCGCCGGTATAAAACTGATCGCGGGTGCGCCCGTGGATCGCAAGCGCAGCAATACCCGCTTGCTCTGCAATCTGAGCGACCTTGAGTATGTTCTCACTGCCCTCCTCGTAACCAAGCCGGGTTTTGAGGGTCACCGGCGCATCGACGCCTGCCACCACCTCATCAAGTATCCGTTTGACCTGATCCAGATCGGCCAAGAGCGCGCTGCCTGCCAAGCGCTTACACACTTTTTTAGCGGGACATCCCATGTTGATGTCGATGATTTGCGCGCCTTTACCCAGCTGAAACTTACTGGCCTCAATCATCATGGCGGGATCGGCGCCTGCGATCTGCGCGCTGATTGGAGTGATTTCCCCATCAAAGTCCGCGCGAAACAAGCTTTTTTTACGGGCATAAAGCGCGGTGTTAGACGCCAGCATCTCGCTGACCGCGTGCCCCGCACCCAGCGATTTACACAGAATGCGAAAAGGCTTATCGGTCACGCCCGCCATGGGCGCGACAAACAAAGGGTTTTCGATCCGATAAGGGCCTATGTGCAGCGGTTTTAGCAAGCGATCGGCGCTCCGCTAAAAACTTGGAGGTGGTCAGCTGGGTAGGTATTGGTCATGAGTTTTGAGGACAAACCCAAGTGCTAAGCTTGGGCATCTAGATGCGCTTTGAGCTTTTCTGCCAACTCTTTGATCGCATCCATGTCGCTGGGTTTGCTGTTTTTGCCGTGCTCAGATAAGTGCGCAACGCTAGATGGGATCAGGTGCATGTGATAGTGAAACACGGTTTGACCGGCATCTTCGTGGTTGAGCTGCATTTGCACCACACCTTGAGTGTCGAGCACCTCGCGCTGTGCCCTCATCACCTTTTTGGCGGCCTTGAAAACCGCAAGCGCAAACTCATCACTCAAGTCGCTGAGCTCCACCGCTTCGCACTTAGGAATCACCAAGGCATGGCCTTTGGCTTGAGGAAATATATCTAAAAAGCTGAGTACCCGATCGTCTTCATAAATCTTGAAACATGGCAACTCACCGCGCAGTATTTTGGCAAAGGGGTTGCTTGCGTCGTAGCTCATGGCAAAATCCATGTAGTTAGGTAGGTTTACGTATTTTACGCAGCTTAAGGTCTGACAACAAACTCAGCCAGATGACGAGGCGCGCTAACGACACCCGAGACTCAACGGGCAGAAATATAAAGACAAAAAAAACCTCAAATACGCCCGAGGACGATCTGAGGTCTGCAAAGCAAAAAAGCCGATGATTCAAACAACTTACATCAGCAAGCACCATGAGCCTTAGCGAGAGAGTGTAGCCGTGGCTCAAACCCCTCTCGATAAATGTACTATGCAGTATTTAAATTAGATTTAAAATGCCTATTGGCTCTATGGGGCTTCGCGCCGCCAAGTGGTACCACTGGCTGAGTCCTCAAGTACCACCTGCCGCTCAAGTAACTCTTGGCGTATTTCATCGGCACGGGCAAAGTTTTTGTCCCGCTTAGCGACCGCTCGCTCCTCGATCAGTTTTTCGACTGCCTCGCTACTCATGCCCTGATCATCACCAGATCCTTTGAAAAATGTCTCCGTATCACGGTTAAGCAGTCCCAAAAAACTCGCCAAGTACTTAAGGGTCGCTGCTTGCTTAAGCGCCGCCTCTGGGTCACTGGTAGCTAACTGATTAGCCGCTTTTGCTGCCTTAAAAAGCACCGATAAAGCTTGCGGGGTCGCCAGATCATCGTTCATGGCCGCGCTAAACTCACTCAGCAGCCCACCATCCAGATCAGCATCTATCAACTCAGCCGCATCGAAACCTTTAAGTGCGGTATACAGACGGCTGAGCGCTGAGTGTGACTCAGCGAGCAGATCCTCACTAAAACTGATCGGAGATCGATAGTGCGAGCTCACCAAAGCAAAACGCAGCACCTCAGCATCATAAGTTTCAAGCAAATCACGGATGGTGAAAAAGTTGCCGAGCGACTTACTCATCTTCTCGCCGTCGACGTTGACGAAACCGACGTGCATCCAGTTATGCGCGTAGGTTTCGCCTGACACCGCCTCGCTTTGCGCGATCTCGTTTTCGTGGTGCGGAAACTGCAAGTCATGCCCGCCGCCGTGGATATCAAAGCTAGATCCTAAGCAGTGCGTCGACATGGCTGAGCACTCGATGTGCCAACCCGGCCTACCCGCTCCAAAAGGCGACTCCCAAGAAGTTGAGTTATCACTCACTCCTTTCCAAAGCACAAAATCAAACGGGTTTAGCTTGCGTGAGCTATCCACCCCGCGATCAGACGCACCCGCCAGCATGTCATCTAAACTGCGCCCAGATAATTTGCCATAACCCTCAAACTTATCGACTGCGAAGTACACATCGCCGGCCGATTCATAAGCAAAGCCTTGCTCCAGCAGCTGCTCGATCATCTGGTGCATTTGGGTCATGTGCTCGGTGGCTTTAGGCTCAGCCGTTGGGCTTTGGCAGTAAAGCGAAGCGGCATCTTCATGCATCGCCTCGATAAAGCGCTCTGTGAGGTTTTGTATAGACTCGCCATTTTCCACCGCCCGCTTGATGATCTTGTCATCGACATCGGTGATGTTGCGCACGTAGCTCACCTCGAAACCCGCCTGTTTGAGCCAGCGATACAGCACGTCAAAGGCGATCATGACCCGCGCGTGCCCCAAGTGACAGTAGTCGTAAACCGTCATGCCGCACACATACAGCCCCACTTTAGGTGCTGCCAGCGGCACAAAATCGCGCTTTTGGCGGGTCATGGTGTCGTACAACCTAAGCGGGTGGTTCATGCGGTTACCTGATTGATTCATCGGGCGATGATACCCAAAATCAGCCGCCGACCGCCACTTTGATTTAACTTGGGATTTACCTTGCGCCCTTGCATGGCGATCAAAAGACTGGGCAAAATGGCCTCGATATCCAACACCTGAGCCTCTCATGGGCAAGCGACTCTCCAAACTCTATACCAAAACCGGCGACAGCGGCTTTACTACTACCGCCACCGGCGACAAGCTCTCTAAAGCCGATCCGCAGATTCAGGCAGGCGGCGATGTCGATGAGCTGGCTGCAGCCCTAGCTTTAGTGGTCGCAGGCGTCTCGGCGATCAACCCCCCGGATGAGCAAAGTTGGCTACTAGGTGAGCTCAACCAAGTGCAGCACCGTCTGTTTGATCTGGGCAGTGAGTTGACCTTGCCTGGTTTTGCTTGGCTCAGTCAAAGTGACACAGAGGCGCTAGAAAACCTGATTGATCGACTGACCGATCAACTGGGGGCGCTGGACAACTTTATCTTGCCGGGCGGCAGTCCGCTTGCCGCGCAGACCCACCTCGCTCGCGCTATATGCCGTCGTGCTGAGCGCACCGTGACTCACTTGATTGAGATCAAACCTCAGGCCGGTTTTAACCCTGAGTCACTGATTTACTTAAACCGATTGTCAGATGCACTGTTTATCTGTGCGCGCTTCGTCAACCAGCTGACTGGAGTCAGCGATGTGCTCTGGCAACAGCGCGATCCTATTCGCACGCCGCATACCTAACACCGCATAAAATCAGCACCCTTTTTGGATCGTAAAAGCTCCTTACTTGTAGGATAACCCCATGACCATGATCCTAGGACACCGCGGCGCACGTCTTGAGGCGCCAGAAAACACCTTGGCCGGTTTTGAGCACTTGCGATCCGTGGTCAAGGATAATCCCAAAGTTCAGGGGGTTGAGTTCGACGTCCAGCTGAGCGCGGATGGGGTGCTCATGGTTGCTCACGACGTCACTTTGCTTAGAAAAGCCGGTCTGGCTCGGCGCATCTCGGACATGAGCAGTGAGGAAATCAGCAATATCTCGCTTAAAAAACTCAAAAACACCGCGAGCCACATCGCCGACCTTGTCACGCCTAAGCTAAGTGAGGTGTTGCCGCTGGTGAGCGACTTTGCTCACGTGGAGCTGGAGGTGAAAACCCACAGTCGAACCTCCATAGACAAGCTTGAGGCAGCGCTACTAAAGCTTCGCGATCAAATGCCTACCTGTTTTACCCTCACTAGTTTTAACGCCTCGCTTCTGTATCAGTTAAAAGGCAGCGGCCTTAAAACCGGTCTTTTGATCGACGCGCCACTGTCCGCCGAGTATGTGCTGGCCCAAGCCAAGCTGCTCGGCGTCAGCCGTGTTTGTCCGCACTACAAGCTCATCAATGCTGAATTGGTTGAGCAGCTGCACCAGAAAAAACTCAAGATCAGCACCTGGACGGTCAACAAAAAGTCCCAAGCTAAGAAGCTTCAAGCCATGGGCGTCGATGCGCTGATCAGCGACAAACCGCGCTTGATTGCCGAGGCAATCAAAAACTAGGGCGTCTGGATACGAACGGATTCACTCACCCAGTTGCTAAGCTTGAACTGGCAACTGAGTTTCAGTTTGACAGCCGTGCACAGCCTTGAGCCAACTCAAAAGCCCGCTACGGCGGGCATTTTACTAAGAGGCTAAGTTCTCTACTTGAGCTTTTAGCTTCCACCAAAACCTGCGCTATGCGATCATGGCCGTCTGTTTTTCGGCTGCAACGTTATGGCTTTTGTTCATCTGTCGGTTCGCTCTGAGTTTTCTATCATCGATTCGATCGCGCGGATCGGAGAGCTCGTGGGTGCGGCCAAAGCAGATCAACAACCCGCCCTGGCACTGACTGACCTATCCAACCTGTTTGGTACGGTTAAGTTTTATCAAAAATGTCTGGCTGCCGGGATCAAGCCGATCATCGGCGCGGAGCTCATGATTGAGAGCGTCGATCAGCGTGCCACCCTGTTTGCCCTGAACAACACCGGCTACCGCCAGCTGACCCGAATCATCTCTGAAGGCTTCACTGAAGGCAAAAGTGTCGAGGCCAACTTAGGTCAGCCGATCATCCAAAAACCTTGGGTGTTTGAGCGCTGTAGCGACTTGGTTTTGGTGCTGGGTCAACGCAGCGATGTCGGACGCGCTCTGCTCTCAGGTAACCCGGAGGCGGCGCTGCCGCTGTTTGCTGAGTATCTGGAGCACTTTGCTGGGCGGATCTACTTTGAGATCATGCGCACCGGACGCGAAGGCGAGGATCAGTTTATCCAGCAAGTGGCTTGGATTTGCGCTCAAATTAGCGAGCCGATACCGGTGATCGCGGTGGGTGAGGTGCGTTTCATCAAGCCTGAGGATTTTGACGCGCACGAAGCCAAAGTGTGTATCTCAAGCGGGCGCGTGCTGGCGGATCAAACTCGCCCGCGTGACTACAGTGAAGATCAGTATTTTAAAACTCAAGCCGAGATGCAGGATTTGTTTAGCGATATCCCCGGCGTGCTCGAGAACACGCTGGAGCTGGCGCGCCGCTGCAGCGTGACGATTGAGATCGGCAAAAACTATCTGCCTGATTTTCCGATCCCTGCGGGCGCCACCCTTGAGAGTTTTTTGCGTGACGTGTCTTATGACGGGCTGCACAAGCGCCTCGACTTCACGCATCCGCCTGCCTCGCGCGGCGATGATTGGGAAGAGATCTACTCCAAGTACACCGAGCGCATGGACTTTGAGCTCAAGATCATCGGTGACATGGGCTTCCCTGGCTACTTTTTGATCGTCATGGATTTTATCCAGTGGGCTAAGCAAAATGACGTCCCGGTTGGGCCCGGACGCGGATCAGGTGCCGGCTCTCTGGTTGCCTACAGTCTCTCGATCACCGATCTTGACCCGCTCGAGTATGAACTGCTGTTTGAGCGCTTCTTGAATCCAGAGCGGGTCTCGATGCCCGACTTTGATATCGACTTTTGCGTGAACGGGCGCGACCGCGTGATTGATTACGTAGCCCAGCGTTATGGGCGCGATGCGGTGTCTCAAATCATCACCTTCGGCACCATGGCGGCAAAAGCGGTGGTGCGCGACGTCGCGCGCGTGCAAGGCAAATCCTACGGTTTGGCTGACAAGATGTCGAAGATGATCCCCGGCACCCCGGGGATTACGCTCATGGAGTCCTTCAATCAAGAGCCGCAGTTAAAAGCGCTGGTCATGGATGAGGCGCACCCCGACTTTGAGGACGCCTCAGAGATCTGGGAGATGGCGCTTAAGCTTGAGGGCCTAAACCGTAACGTCGGTAAACACGCGGGTGGGGTCTTGATCGCTCCTGGCCGGATCAGTGACTTTACCGCCGTCTACACCGATGAAGACGGCCACCGCACCTCGCACTTCGATAAAGACGATGTTGAAAAAGTGGGGCTGGTGAAGTTTGACTTTTTGGGTCTTAAAAACCTGACATTGATCAACGCAGCGGTTAAATCAATCAACCGGCGCTTAGCCTCAGAGGGCAAGGAAGCTCTTGATATCACCCGCTTGCCGCTGGACGACAAGCCGACCTATAAGCTCTTGCAAGACGCCAAAAGCACCGCGGTTTTCCAGCTAGAATCCGCGGGCATGAAGCGCTACCTAAAGCTGCTTAAACCCACCGACATAAACGATGTGATCGCCATGTGCGCGCTCTATCGACCCGGCCCGCTCGACGCCGGCATGGTAGAGATGTACATCGACCGCAAACACGGCCGCGAAAAGGTGATCTACGATCACGAAAGCCTTGAGCAGATATTGGGCGACACTTACGGGGTTATCGTCTACCAAGAACAGGTCATGCAGATCTCCCAAAGCATGGCCGGTTACACGCTTGGCGGCGCCGACATGCTCAGGCGCGCCATGGGTAAGAAAAAACCCGAGGAGATGGAAAAACAGCGGGTCATCTTTGTTGAGGGCGCAACCGAAAAAGGGATTGATGCTGGTGTGTCAGGCGGCGTCTTTGATCTCATGGAGAAGTTCGCAGGCTACGGTTTTAACAAGTCGCACTCGGCCGCTTACGGAATCATCGCCTATCAGACGGCCTACTTAAAAACCCACTTCACCGCCGAGTTCATGGCCGAAGTGCTGACCTATGACTCGCAAAACACCGACAACGTGGTGTTCTTCATCGACGATTGCCGCCAGTTCGGGATTGAGGTGACCCCGCCTGCGATCAACGAGTCGCGCTATGCGTTTGTGGCCAAGGATCAACAGACCATCGTCTACGGGCTATCTGCGATCAAAGGGGTTGGCGAGTCAGCGGTTGAGAGCATCGTGGAGGAGCGTGAATCCCATGGCCCCTTTAGTGACCTCTATGAGTTCACCAGCCGCGTCGATCTGAAAAAGGTCAACAAACGCTGCCTTGAGGCGCTGATTAAAGCGGGGGCATTTGACTGTTTAAGCGACGAAGGGTATGAAGCGCGCGGGCGGCTATGGGCGGAGTTGCCTGAGGCGGTTGCCGCCGCTGAACAGAGCCGCAAATCGAGCGAGATCGGCATCATGGATTTGTTCGGGGAAGTCACCGCGCCAATCAAACGTGTCAGCATCGATGCGGTCGCGATGAGCGATCACGAGCGCTTAAAGGGCGAGAAAGCGACCTTGGGGCTGTACTTGACTGGCCACCCGATCAACACCTACCTCACCGAGATCCGCCAGTATGCTCCGGTTGCGCTGGCTGATCTCACTGGCGGCGGCTACGGGGAAACCTCGCGGATAGCCGGCATGGTGATCGACGTCGCTCACTTCGGTAACCGCATCGTGATCAAGATCGAGGACAACACCGCCCGCCTTGAGATCGCCTGTTATCCAGAGAAGTTTGAGCGCTTTAAAGCCGATCTCGTGGTCGATAACTTCCTGGTCGCTGAGGTGCAACCTGTCTCTTATACACATCTGACGCTGCCGACGAAGAGG
>CAJXOR010000061.1 GCA_913057715.1 uncultured Moraxellaceae bacterium | reverse complement strand
AGCGTCAGATGTGTATAAGAGACAGATTTCATGCCTTCGACCAAGATTGATTGGGCAAGTACAGTAGCGGTGGTGGTGCCGTCACCGGCGATGTCGTTGGTTTTGCTGGCAACTTCACGAACTAACTGCGCGCCCATGTTTTCAAACTTGTCTTTAAGTTCGATCTCTTTGGCAACTGACACGCCGTCTTTGGTGATGGTTGGGGCGCCGTAAGATTTGTCGATCACGACATTTCGCCCTTTAGGACCCAAGGTGACGCGCACCGCGTTGGCTAACGTGTTCACGCCGTCGATCATCTTGGAGCGAGCATCAATTCCGAATTTTACGTCTTTTGCTGACATAGTTTTATCTCCTAATTAGTTGAAATGGGGTAGTGCCTTAACCTTCGAGGACGGCAAACACGTCGGATTCTTTTAGGATCAGCAGCTCTTCGCCGTCGATTTTGACTTCTTGAAAACCGTACTGACCAAACAGCACTTTGTCGCCGACTTTCACATCTAGTGCGCGCACGCCGCTATCGGTGATTTGGCCGTTACCCACCGCGATGACTTCACCTTGCTGCGGCTTCTCTTTAGCCGAACCGGGCAAGATGATCCCGCCAGCCGTCTTGGTTTCTTCCTCTAAGCGGCGAACCACTAAGCGATCATGGAGAGGACGTATGTTCATGGAAAAACTCCTTAGATTGAGCATTTTTCGTTTTAAATGAGGGGGAGCGCTAAATCAGCGTCTCCCAACACGCTTATTTGGGGCAGTTAGGTTTAATTCAAGGCCAGTGCGCTAAAAATTTACAAATGCCAGCGATGGTGGGCATTTGATGTGGGCACTGCTTCTTGGCTTAAAAGTAGGTTCGGTAGAGTCAAATTGAGGCTGTAACAAGCAACCCACTTCAAACTCAGAGGGCTTTTTGGGCAAAGCGGCGCGCACACAAAGCGCAAATAGATCCAGTTAATCGGTGATTAAGCAAGGATTTTGTGATTTAATATCGCCTTTAAAAAAGACGGGTTCTCCCGCCGTCAAAGGACCGATTACATGACCTCATGCCTCGTTAAGCCGGATTTTGTCAAACACGCTCAGATCGTTCAGTGGGTAAGCGATATCGCCAAGATCACACAACCTGATTCAATCGAGTGGTGCGACGGAAGCGATGAGGAAAATGCCCGTCTGCTCAAGATGATGTGCGACGCTGGCACCATGACCAAGCTGAACCCTGAGCTGCGTCCTGACTCCTACCTTGCTTGCTCTGATCCATCGGATGTGGCGCGAGTCGAGGGCCGCACCTTTATCTGCTCGGAAAAAGAATCAGACGCAGGTCCTACCAACAACTGGGCTGATCCAAGCGAGATGCGCGAGACGTTAGCCGATTTGTTTGAGGGCTGCATGCGCGGCCGCACCATGTACGTGGTGCCATTTTCCATGGGTCCTTTGGGATCGCACATCGCTCATATCGGGATTGAGATCACTGACTCTCCGTATGTAGTCGTCAACATGCGCATGATGGCTCGCATGGGCAAAGCGGTGTACGACGTACTGGGCGAAGACGGTGAGTTTGTGCCTTGCGTGCATACCGTTGGCGCTCCGCTGGCCGAGGGTGAGAAAGACGTCGCTTGGCCGTGTAACGATGAAAAATACATCGTGCACTATCCTGAAACTCGTGAGATCTGGTCATACGGTTCGGGCTACGGCGGCAACGCGCTTTTGGGTAAAAAGTGCTTGGCACTGCGTATCGCCTCTGTTATGGGCCGTGACCAAGGTTGGTTGGCTGAGCACATGCTGGTACTCGGGGTAACCAACCCTGAAGGCAAGAAACACTTCATCGCAGCGGCGTTCCCAAGCGCGTGCGGTAAAACCAACTTTGCGATGTTGATCCCACCAGCGGGTTATGAGGGCTGGAAAGTAGAAACCGTGGGTGACGATATTGCTTGGATCAAGCCAGGTGATGACGGCCGCATGTACGCGATCAACCCTGAAGCGGGTTTCTTTGGTGTGGCACCGGGTACGTCTGAAAAAACCAACCCCAACTGCTTAAAAACCATGGAGAAGAACACCATCTTCACCAACGTCGCACTGACCGACGACGGCGATGTTTGGTGGGAAGGTCTCTCCAAGCAGCCACCTGCGCACCTGATCGATTGGCAGGGCAACGACTGGACGCCAAGCGACGGGGAAGCGGGCAAAAAAGCCGCTCACCCGAACGCTCGCTTCACCGTGTCTGCAGCTCAGTGCCCCAGTATCGACCCGGATTGGGAAAACCCAGAGGGCGTGCCGATTTCAGCGTTTATGTTTGGTGGTCGCCGTGCGGACACTTTGCCACTTGTGGTTGAGAGCTTTGATTGGACTGACGGCGTCTATAAGGCCGCCACCATGGGCTCTGAGAAAACCGCCGCAGCCGAAGGCGTGCAGGGCGAGGTTCGCCGCGATCCGTTTGCCATGATCCCCTTTTGTGGATACAACATGGGCGACTACTTCCAACACTGGTTGAACGTCGGCGAAGCCACTGAAGCCAAAGCCAAAGCGGCTGGTAACGAGCTACCCAAGATCTTTAAGGTCAACTGGTTCCGTAAAGACGAAAACGGCAAGTTTGTGTGGCCAGGCTTTGGTCAGAACATGCGTGTTCTGGATTGGATCATTGGTCGCTGCGAAGGTCAGGCTGAGGCGATTGAAACCGCGATCGGTTATGTGCCCAAGTACGACGATCTGCACTGGCAGGGCAGCGACTTCTCAAAAGAAGAGTTCCAATTCGTCACTGATCTGTCTAAAGATGATTGGTTAAAGGAACTGAAAAACCATGACGCGCTGTTCACCAAGTTGGGTGACCATGTGCCTACAGCGCTGCACACCGCGCGCGTGAAAAAAGGTGAGAAGATCGCACAAAACATGTGATCGAGCTTCGCCAAAAAAACCGCCCTGTTGGGCGGTTTTTTTATGAGTGCGAGGTGAGTAAATAAACTAGATCTACCAGTGCTCAGCGAGTGGATGAGTCATGCCCAGAAGACTAATAAAATGTCACCGCTAAAGGGCTGTCGAAGCCGACTTAGACCCGCGAACTGCTTAACCGCATGGTTAAGTGTCATCAGTGCCGCTCAGCGCCTCACTAGGCGGTAAAGCAGGTACATCGCCCCCAAGAGCGCTCCAGCTAAGAACCCGCCGATGTGAGCGGCGTTATCGATGCCTGGGGTGACAAACCCATACCCCAGATTGATGGCGCCAAGCCACAGCAGAGCCTTAGTGTTGAACAGTGCGCGAGGGTTGGGTTTAGCGGCGCTGAGTACGAGCAAGAGGCCATTTAGGCCCAGTATGCCGCCAGAGGCGCCAGCGGCTAGAGAAACTTGCCCCAGTCCAAGCGCATACCAGGCGACATGGGCCGCTGATCCGGCGATGCCAGTCAAGATAAACACCGCGATCAGCCCCAGCGCGCCGGTGCGCTTCTCAAGCTCGTACCCAAACAAAGCCAGCCCCAGAAAGTTGAGTGCCAGATGAGCGATACCGAAGTGCATGAACAGGCTGCTCAGCATACGCCACGGCTCGCCGGCCAGAACCATGGGAGCCAGATTGGCACCAAAGTTGATCGCGTCAAACGGGCCGATGTCAAACGGGTTAGAGCCGCGGCTAAGCAATATCCCGGGGATCACCAGCAGGCTGGCCAGTAGCAAGATCGTGCCGATTTTTAAGCGTATGGGCTCAAAGCTGCTCGGTAGCTGGATTTTGCTATCGACTTTGGAGTTTTCTTGCCCCGAGCCGGAGGTGAATTCGTCTGAGTGAGGATCTGAGATGGGCTTAAGATCTTGAGAATTGGAGGAGTCTGCACTGATTAGCGATTGAGTAACCGGTTCAACACCCATAGGGGGAGCAGATGCCTCAGCCGTGGGCATTTGGCTATCTGATGCAGTTTTATCCAAAGGTTGGGTGTAACCCGGATTTTGCGCCTCGGTATCAGTGCTGTTTGATGTTGGTCGATCTACCATGCCAAAGACTCCCCATCGTAGCGCCCGATCAGCTCGACCAGATTAAACGGCCAATTCAGCTCGCTGGTGTGAGTGATCAAGACTGGAATCCTAAAGTAGTATTGGGTATAGATTTCAGGGGGTAGCTCCATGATGTCGATCTGGGTGATCCGCACTGGGCGGGCCATCTGCAGGCTGTTTAGCATACTACTTGCCACGTCACACAAGGTGCAGCAATCGGTACCCAAAATCACCCAGTGACCCAGATCCAGCTCGCCGGTGACTAATCGATGGCCGCTGGCGCTTAAGAGCGTGTCACGCACCGTTTGAGGACACGTTTGAGGGCTCGTTTAACAGCACGTGATCTGCCGCCGCACGGATGTCATCGATGGTTATCTGCTTTTTGCCGCTTAAGTCTTGACGCCACTTACGCGAGCCCGGCTGACCAGCAAACAGCCCTAAAAAATGTCGACAGATCACGGCCAGTGGCACGGAAGTGGTTTTCTGCCAACTATCTAGATAAGGGTAGAGCGCCTCTAGCACCTCTGAGGCTTTGGGCGTGGGTTCGCCCCATAACGTGCAGAGCTGGCCCATGAGTTCGGGTTGATGGTAGAAAGCGCGGCCAATCATCACTCCATCGAGGTGCTCTAGGTGTTCTTTAGCTGCTTCAAACTGGTTGATGCCGCCGTTGATCTCGATAAACAACTCAGGAAAATCGGCTTTGAGTCGGTAGACGTCATCATAACGCAGTGGCGGCACTTCGCGATTTTGCTTAGGCGAGAGGCCGTCAAGTAGGGCGATACGAGCATGAACGATGAAGTGCTGACAACCGGCTTCACTCACGATCTGCACAAAGCGGGCAAGGTCTTCATAACTTTGCAAATCATCGATGCCGATGCGGTGTTTTATCGTCACCGGTATGTCGATGGCGCCTTGCATCGCCAGATACAGCTCAGCCACCAATTCAGGCTCCGCCATGAGACAGGCGCCGATGCGGTTATGCTGCACGCGATCAGAGGGGCAGCCGACGTTGAGGTTTATCTCATCAAACCCGGCTTGCTCCCCAAACCGCGAAGCCTGAGCCAACTGTGCAGGATCACTGCCGCCAAGCTGCAGCACCGCTGGGTGTTCGCTCGGATCAAGCTTGAGCAATCGCTCGCGATCACCGTGCAAGATGGCGGAGGTTGAGACCATCTCGCTGTATAGCCAGATATGACGATTGAACAGCCGCGCGAAAAATCTAAATTCTGGCGTGGTCCAGTCCATCATCGGGGCAAGGCTCACGCGCTTGTCCTGCATAATCTCGATCACTAAGCTCTATCCCTCATCCTATCGGTGTTTTTGCGGACATCTGATCTTTGGCAAGCGCTCCAAGAGTCGCCTCTATAAACTGACACAAGCCAATCTATTGCGCCATATTTGTACCATTTGAAGTTGAATCGGCAGTGGTACAAAAGACTCAGCATCAAACCAGATCAAAAGCTTTATAGCCAAATGTCAGTAGATCAACTCAAGGCCGATTGGCTGGCCCCTGCGATTGACTGTCGATGGAAGCCATTTTGAAAACTGCTAAACCCAATCAGCGTGTTTTTTGCTGCCTGAGATAAATCAGCTCGTCGTCTGAGTTCATCAGATACAGACTGACAAAGACCGCGCCAACACCGATGGCGCTGACATACCAAGCGGGCCCGAGCTGACTTTTAGCGGCCAACAGAGCAACCAGTATCGGTGTGACCCCGCCAAAGATCGCGTAGGCAATGTTGTAAGAAAATGACATGCCGCTGAACCTAAGCTGCGTGGGAAACGCGCTCACACAAACCGCGGGCACCGCGCCAATCACGCTCACGCCCAGACCGGCTAGGGCAAACAGCCAGTAAACCAGGTGAGGGTTTAGCGGCAGCCAGACATAAAGCAGCAGGGAGGTTGACGCCATGATCAGTGAGCCAAAACCAATCACCAGACTCGGGTTGAGCTTGTCGCTCAGATAGCCGTACATCACACAGCCAAAGGTCAGGGTTACGGTTGAGACCAAGTTGGCTTTTTGCAGGGTCAGAGCGTCAATTTGAAAGTAAGATGAGCCAATCATGATGGCGGGGGTCATGAGGATCATGACGATCACCGCAGCTGAAATCAGCCAAGTAAGCAGCACAGTGACGATCACTGATTTTTTGTGGTTGCGCAGTACCTGCTTGATGGGGGCTCTGGTGCTCAGATCTCCGGCTTCTTTCATCTTTTTAAACAGCGGGGTTTCATCTAAAAAGCGTCTCATCCAGATGGCGATCAGGCCAAACACACCGCCCAAGATAAAGGGTAGGCGCCAAGCGTAGCTGAGCAGCTCCTCCTCGCTAAACAGCTCGCGCATGACCACGGCAACCAAGGAGCCCAAAAATATACCTAAAGTCAGCCCTGCGGTGAGCACGCCGCAGGCGAAGCCCACGTGACGGCTGCTGACGTGCTCGGACACAAAAACCCAAGCCCCGGGAACTTCTCCGCCCACAGCGGCGCCTTGCAGGACGCGAAACAGCAAGAGAAGCAGCGGCGCAGCAAGGCCAATTTGGGCGTAAGTCGGCATGAGGCCTATCGCAAGCGTGGGTAGGGTCATGAGCAAGATACTGATCATGAACATGCGCTTACGGCCGATCAGATCGCCAAAGTGCGCGATGATGATCCCGCCAATGGGGCGGGCGAGGTAGCCTGCTGAGAAAATCCCAAACACTTGCAGCTGCTTGAGCCAAAAGGGCATATCAGCTGGAAAAAACAGCTCAGATAAGATGGTGGCGAAAAACACATAAATGATGAAATCATAAAACTCTAACGCACCGCCTAGAGAGGCAAGCGCCATGGTTTTATATTGTTTTGCGTTCAAGCGAGAACTGGGCATATTCCAATTACCAACGGGATCTAGGTCATGAAAGATGTTTTCATGAAACGTGGCAATTGTGAGTGTCTTGTGTAACGAAGTCAATCATCAGAGCTGATGATAGATGGCGTCCCTACGGGGATTCGAACCCCGGTTGCCGCCGTGAAAGGGCAGTGTCCTAGGCCTCTAGACGATAGGGACGTTTAGAAGTGCGCGTATCTTAATCGCTAAATTGTTTTTTGGCAACCTCTACTCTTTAAATTATTTAAAAAATGCCGCCGCTGACGGAGCTTATCGTCTGAGTGTCGTCAATTAACCATACACAGATCTTGGCTCGGTTAATATGCCACTACAAATGACATTTTGAGATCAGTTGCATGACCACTATCCATGATCCGATTACCCTTGCGGGCGCCAAACTACCCAACCGTCTGGTGAAGGCCGCCATGAGCGAGGCGCTGTGCGGCCGTGATGGACTACCCAATGCTGAATTAATCCAGCTCTATAAAACTTGGGCAGACTCCAGCATGGGCATGCTAATCACCGGAAATGTCATGGTGGACCCCGCGGCGCTAGGTGAGCCGGGCAACTGCGTGATCGAGGCGGATACGCCGCTTGAGCCGATCAAGGCGTGGTCAGCAGCGGCAAAATCTGCAGGCTCTGCTTGTGTGGTGCAGATCTCACACCCGGGCAAGCAAGCACCAAAGGGATTGAATAAGCAAACCGTGGGCCCCTCGGCCGTGCCTTTTAGTAAAGAGATGCAGGCCTTTTTTGCAACCCCTAAAGAGCTGAGTGTCGATGAGATCGCTGTGTTAGTTGAGCGCTTTGCCGATACCGCGGCCAGATGTGAGGCTGGTGGTTTTGATGGGGTGCAGATTCACGGCGCGCACGGCTACTTGGTTAGCGCTTTTTTATCGCCCAAGCACAACATCCGAGAAGACAACTACGGCGGCAGTATCGAGAACCGCATGCGCTTTTTGACCGAGATCGTGACTGCGATACGCGCTAAAACTGAGGAGGGGTTTGTGCTCGGCGTGAAGCTCAACTCTGCTGACTTTCAGCGCGGCGGCTTCAGTGAGGAAGACTCAACCACGGTGATCCAGAAACTTGAGTCGATGGGCGTCGACTTTGTTGAGGTGTCTGGCGGCACCTATGAGGCGCCTGCGATGACCGGAGTCAAATCTTCAACCAAAGCGCGTGAGGCTTACTTTTTAGAGTTTGCTGAAAAACTGCGCGCGCAAACCAAGATCAAGCTCATGGTCACTGGCGGTTTTCGTACCCAGCCTGCTATGGATGCAGCGCTCGCCTCAGGCGCGCTTGATTTGATCGGCGTGGCGCGTCCGCTCGCGATTGAGCCGGACGTAGCTGATCGCTGGCTTGAGGGCAAAACCCCTAAGCATGAGATCAAGCCGATCAAAACTCACCTGCCACCAGTCGATAACGCTGGCTTGCTTGAGATCTTTTGGTACGCCGCTCAGTTCAAGGATATGGGTCAGGGCAAGGCGCCCAACCCTAAACTGTCGCCTTACAAAGTTTTGTTTCACTACGTCAAAGGCAACATCAAGGCGATGATCAAAGGTGGTAAGAAAAAACCCTCTCGTTTGCGCGCCAAGTAATTTGACTTAAATGTCCACCCACAAAAAAACCGCGCAGGTTATCTGCGCGGTTTTTTTGTTTTGAGGTGTCAGATCAACCGTAGGCACTCGTCTTTATGCAACCTAAGTTTGGATTTTAGGTTGGCCGGCAGCTAAGCGTGTAAGTATTTGGATCAAACTTAAGAAGACTCGAGTTTGAGATGATCCAGCCGTCTGAGGCAGCCTGCAAGCGGGGGCATTTTAAGTTTTTGGCTCACTGGTGTCAGCAACCCGAAGGAGTGGGGAGTGGTTGAGGACATGACAGAACAACTCGGCGGTTTTTTGAGTGTCGTAGAGCGCAGAGTGCGCCTCCTCTCCGTTGAACTCGATCCCGGCGCGCTTGCAGGTTCGAGCTAGCACGGTTTGACCAAAGGCGAGTGCGCTTAAGGTTACGGTATCGAGCACGCTAAAGGAGTGAAAGGGGTTTTGGTTTTTGGTGCTGGTGCGCGCGATCGCTGCGTTTAGGAAGCCCAAGTCGAAGTGAGCGTTATGGCCGATCAAGATGCACTTTTTGCACTGCTGGGCGCGGCGGGTGAGGTTAAGTTCTTTAAACAAACGCTTGAGCGCGGTTTTCTCGTCCTCTGCGATCTCTGCACGCAGCGCTGACTCCAGATCAATCCCGGTGAACTCAAGCGAAGCCTTGTTGATCACTGCGCCTTCAAAAGGGGTCAGGTGAGCGTGTACTGGCGCGCCAGGGTAGAGGTTGCCGTGCTCATCCATGAGGATGGGCTGGCAGGCGATCTCAAGTAGCGCGTCAGTTGCCGCATCGAAACCAGCGGTTTCCACATCTACTACTACTGGCAAATAGCCGCGAAAGCGATCGGCGATCTTGGTTGGCGTGGGCGCATCTTTAAAAACCGTGGGTGCTTTTGGGCTTAGCTGCTCAGTCTCCCCTTGCGCAGCGGCCTCACTGCCAATTAAAGACAGAGCTGCCCCTCTGGTTAACTGTGCGGCTGGGTCGTCTGGCGCGCTGGCAATAGATTGCGCCGGGGTATTCACAGACTGCTCGGTGTGATCAGCTGGTGGATGAGAATTTGCAGAGTGGTTAGGGTTTGCTGAGTGACTGCCGCTCAGTTCACGCTTGAGTTCTTCTAGCGCGTCGCCCAGCAAACTGCCAACTTTTGGGGTGTTTGGGTTTTTTGAGCTCAAGAGATCAGCTCGGCATGCCAGCTTAACGTCTCACCCAGCATCAGCGGGTCCAGCTTTTGATCGCCTAGAAAGTCAAAACTTTGATCAATGAGCTGATCGGCCTTGGTGAGGCGGATTTGGTGGGCATTTGGCTTAAGGTTGTAAAATTTAGGGCCGTTTAGTGAAGCAAAAGCTTCCAGCTGATCAAGCGCACCTTGCGCTTCAAACACCTGAGCGTAAAGCGCCATGGCGTGGGGTGCGGTATAGCAGCCCGCACAGCCGCAGGAGGACTCTTTGGTGTGCTTGGCGTGAGGCGCGCTGTCGGTGCCCAGAAAAAACTTGGGGTTGCCGCTGGTGGCCGCTTCAACCAAAGCCAGTCGGTGAGTTTCACGCTTGAGTACGGGCAGGCAGTAGCGGTGCGGCTTGATCCCGCCAACCAGTAAGTCTGAGCGGTTATAAATCAGGTGCTGCGGGGTGATGGTAGCCGCGATGTGATCCGGTGCAGCGGTGACAAACTCGGTCGCCTCACGCGTGGTGATGTGCTCAAATACGACACGCAGCTTGGGAAACTTCTCAACCAGTGGACGCAAAGTGCGCTCGATAAAAGTGGCCTCGCGATCAAACACATCGATATCGCTATCAGTCACTTCGCCGTGGATGAGCAGCGGCAAACCCACTTCCTGCATGACCTCTAGCACCGAGTAAGCGTTGGCGATGTCAGTCAAGCCAGAAGCTGAGTTGGTGGTGGCGCCAGCGGGGTAGAGCTTAACCGCATGCACAAAAGTGGACTCAGCAGCTAAGTGAATCTCCGCCGGATCAGTGTGATCGGTTAAGTAGAGCACCATGAGCGGCTCAAAATTAACCCCACTTGGCACTTGCTCCAGTATCCTCTGCCGATAAGCCTCAGCGCCCGCCACGGTGGTCACCGGCGGGGTCAAGTTCGGCATGACGATCGCACGGGCAAAGTGCTGAGCCACATGCGGCACGGTGGTCTTGAGCGCATCGCCGTCTCTTAGGTGAATATGCCAGTCGTCTGGTTGAATCAGGGTCAGCTCGTTCACCGCAGGCTCCACAAAAGTTGCATGCGCGCATCATACCTGATGGGGCGGGACGGCGCATCTGCGCAAGTTGTGCGGCAAAGCCCAGTGCTCAGTAAAATGCCGCCGCTTGGCAGCCTATCCCAAGTGTCTACTCCGAGCTCATATGAGCATAGGCTCTGTTAGGTCGGCTCTAAGCTCTCAGGGTTTTGCTGTTATAAAGAGTGCGGCCTATATAAGGATAGAAGTAGGTTTTATCCTGAGAGCTACCTTGGCTGGTAACTCGCTTGCTCTTTGGCTGACCGATTATCCTTGAGGCGATGTTGCGCTCGCTACCTGAAAACACTCAGATCGACTGACATTTGACTCATAAAGCTTTGATGGGCGCTTGATCTCACCCAGTGCTTGTATCCAAAAGGTTGACTCTGGCCAATGCCGTTTAGGCTCAGATAATCACAAAGCCCAAACACCGCCCCCATAGCCGCCCCGATGCAGATTTAGTACACTTGCGCGCATTGATTAATTAGGGGTGTTCCTCATGAGCGAGAAAAAAGACAAGATCGTACTGGCGTACTCTGGCGGCCTCGACACTTCGGTGATCGTGCGCTGGTTGCAAGAAACTTACGATGCTGAAGTGGTGACATTTACCGCTGATTTAGGGCAGGGCGAGGAAGTGGAACCGGCGCGCGCCAAGGCTGAGGCGATGGGCGTTAAGTCGATCTATATCGAGGACTTGCGTGAAGAGTTCGCCCGTGACTACGTGTTCCCCATGTTCCGTGCGAACGCGATCTATGAGGGTGAGTACTTGCTCGGCACCTCTATCGCTCGCCCGCTGATTGCAAAGCGCTTGGTTGAGATCGCTAAGCGCGAGGGCGCGGTTGCGATATCGCACGGTGCGACCGGTAAAGGCAACGATCAGGTTCGCTTTGAGCTCGGCGCGCAGGCCCTGGCGCCAGAGCTTAAAACCATCGCGCCTTGGCGTGAGTGGGATTTGACCTCGCGTGAAACCCTCATGGAGTACGCGCGCGAGCACGACATCCCGATTGATTATGCCAAGGCCGGTAAAAAGTCGCCTTACAGCATGGACGCCAACCTGCTGCACATCTCTTATGAGGGCGGCAATCTTGAGGACCCCTTTTGGGAGCCTGAAGAGGATATCTGGCGCTGGAGTGTGTCGCCTGAGGCCGCACCTGACACCGCAGAGTACGTGGAGCTGACCTATGAAAAGGGTGACGTGGTCGCGATCGACGGTGCTCCTAAAAAAGCCCATGAAGTGCTTGAGGACCTAAATACCCTCGGCGGGAAACACGGTATCGGCCGCTTAGATATCGTAGAAAACCGCTTTGTTGGCATGAAGTCGCGCGGTTGCTACGAAACTCCGGCTGGTACGATCATGCTGCGCGCTCACCGCGCGATTGAGTCGATCACGCTCGACCGTGAGTCCGCTCACCTAAAAGACGAGCTCATGCCGCGCTACGCCAAAGTGATCTACAACGGGTTTTGGTGGTCACCTGAGCGCAAGATGCTCCAAGCCTTGATCGATGAGTCGCAAACCATGGTCTCAGGTGTGGTTCGCCTCAAGCTTTATAAGGGTAACGTGATCGTGGTTGGCCGTAAGAGTGAGTTTTCACTCTTCGATGAGTCCATTGCGACCTTTGAAGACGACGCCGGTGCTTACGATCAAAAAGACGCTGCTGGCTTTATTAGGCTAAATGCCCTGAGGCTCGCGATCGCGGCCAGTAAAGGGCGCAAGTTTGATTGATTAATTGACCACTTAATAAAAAAACCTCTGGAATCATCTGGGGGTTTTTTGTTTTGGTCATTTGTATGTTAGTTGAGTTGACATATATCGATACAATTTATAGATGCACCCGTTTTACTTTTCAGCCCCACTTACAAAAAGAATTAAGGCAAGATACCGATTAACTCTAAATTTTCTCTGTCTGGTGAATAGCCCGGTTCAGAACTTAACTATTGATACTTCTTAGTAACTATATTTCAATCATCATATCTGTACTCCCCCTCTTTATGGAATTGTGTCTATGTCAATCCTGATCGTTAAATCCAGCAACAAAACCGAAACCTACAATTTGGCAGAGGTTGACACCCAAGCGGTGCTGAAGATCAAGGCAAAGGGCAAAACTGCTTATGAGCTGTTAAATCCAGAAACTGGGGTGGGTCCAGACCACATCGTCATGAAGCGAGTGGGGCAGGATCTGGAGGTCCGCTTTGATGAGGACAGCGCTGAGCCAGATCTCATCATCGAGGACTACTACGACTTCGATGAAAACTACTTTGTTGGCTTAGCTGAAGATGGGGTTTATTACCCATACATACCAGACACGGGTTCACAGTTTGATTTCGTCAACAATTTAAAAGAGCTTCAGGCTGAAGGGCACGCATTGGGCGGAGAAGCTTTGCCTTCAGCTTTGTGGATCGCGGCTTGGGACTTTCCAACACTCGGGTTTTTCTTAGCAGCGCTGCCAGTCGTGGGGGCGGCAGCCTACTTTTTAACCCGTGATAACGAATCTACCTTACCGCCAGCTCCTCAGGTCAGCAACGATGTCGCTGTTGATCAAAGCGGGGTGCCGGTCGTTATCGACGTCCTAGCAAACGACAACGCGATGGGTGACAACCAGCTCACCATTGTTGCCGTCGACGGCCGCCCGATCATCGAAGGTCAAACACTGACGCTAAATGACGGCTCAGGCACAGTTCAGCTCTCAAACGGCCAGCTGATCTTCACCTCAGCGCCTAACTTTGTTGGCGATGCGCAGTTCTCTTACACCGTCAGTAACCAAGTGGGTAAAACTGACGTCGGCCAAGTCACCGTGACGGTAACCGCTTCAAACACCGCTCCTATTGCAGCAGATGACAGCATTACAACCGACAGCGCCACCGCGATTAGCGGTAACGTGCTGCTGGACAATGGCAACGGTAGCGACATCGACCCTGAGGGCGATACCCTGAGCGTCACTAGTTTCCGTGTAGACACAGACGGCAACGGCACACTTGAAACTTTCGCTGTCGGTAACACTGCTACGATCGCTGGTGTTGGGACATTTCTCCTAAACGCCAGCGGCGACTTCACTTTTACTCCAGATCCCGCCTTCATCGGCAATGTGCCGCCGATCACTTACACTTTGTCTGACGGGTCGCTTTCCGACACGGCGGCGGTGCGCGTGACCGTGACTGCAGTGTCCTTGTCGCCTATCGCCGTCAACGACCCCATCACGGTGATTGAAGATACACCCATCACCCAAAATGTCCTCGTTAACGACACCGATCCCAATCAGGATCTCTTGAGCGTTAAAGAGTTCAGTGTGGACGTGAACGGTGATGGCACCCCTGACACCTTTACGCCCAGCGACACTCCTGTTGCCATCAC
>CAJXOR010000060.1 GCA_913057715.1 uncultured Moraxellaceae bacterium | reverse complement strand
AGATCTACACTATCCTCTTCGTCGGCAGCGTCAGATGTGTATAAGAGACAGGAGGTAAGGTGATGGCAGGTGAGGTGCTGAGTGCCATCAAGGGTGATACCAAGCAATTCGATTGCTCAACCAACACACTGCTGAATTTGATTAAAAATGCTTAAAATCAAACTATACGGACTTAACACGAAGTCGATCAGCGCTGCTGTTTTCTATGCCAATCAGGGCTACTCAGTAACGCTGTATTGTTATTGCGAGCCAACTGAGTCGCACCTAAATAAGTATCTGATTGATGCTCCGCTTACCAAAGCGCTCAGAAGTGGCATGAATGCCGGACAGCTGCAGTTCAACAGTGACACTGATCCGCAAATTTTATCTGAGCGATCTGATAAAACCGCTACTTTGGATAGACTTAACGAAGATGTGCATTGGATATTTACTGATGTGCTGACAGTTGATCAGGGCACAGCGCTGCACCAACAACTCAAAAAAACCGGTGACACTCCGATCCTGCTCTCAGGTGTGCTCCCAACTGGCGATATGGATAATCTGGCCAAAAGTCTACCGCAATACCGGGTTTATTACGTTCCCTTTATCTTTTTGCGTTCAAGCTCGGCCTATGAATCGATCAACCATCCGCACTTGGTGTTGGTGGGTGAGAAACTTCCGGGAACAGCAAAGTCTGAAACAGTGATTCATCTGCTGCTGCAAAATGCAGACGAGTTCGCCTTCGCTGATGTGTTGAGTGTTGAGCTTGCGCGTAGCACCCTGCTAGCGTCGATGGCTACTCAACTGAGCTTAACCAACGAGTTGGCAAGGTTGGCAGATGCACTAGGAGCTGACTTTAAGAAAGCCTCAACACTGGCTAAGCTGGATAAGAGGGTATCCAGTAGCTATATCAATGCTGGTTGGGGATATGGTGGACAATCACTTCCTGCTGAGATCAAGGTACTCAGAGAAGCTTTTGATCACAACAACATTTCTACTAGCCTGCTCAATGCTGTTCAAAGAATCAATGAAGAACAAAAGCAGCTGATCTTTGAGAAAATGTGGCGCTACTTTGATACTGATCTGAGTGGCAAGGCGATCATGATTTGGGGGGCTGGATACAAGAAAGGATCCTCAAGAATTCCTGGATCTGCGCTACTTGAATTAGCGCCACTGCTGGTTGCTCACGGCGCTAAGCTGAGTCTCTTTGATACCAAGGCCAAGCTTGAGCTGACCAATTACTTTGGGGAATTGCCCTTTTCGATGGTGAGCACTCCATACGAGCAGCTTGAGGATTATGACGCCCTGCTGATCTTGAATTGGTCTGAGGGTTATCCAATTGAAGAAGATCAGATCAAACAGGCGGGGATCCCGGTATTTGACGCAGGAAACCTGCTGGATGCCACTACTGCGAGCCGCTTAACTCACTTTTACACTGGGATAGGCCAAGGGCAGAAGTGCTAAAGGCTTTTTACTGCTGAAGAACCCATCTTCATGAGCGATTTCAAAACTTAAGGGTGTTATTTACTCAGTCAAATGCCTGCTATGAGAGATTTGACTGAAGAGAGTGGCAGCAAGAAGTTGTGTATGGATCAGGCGCAACCTTAGGCTTTGGTGCCTCCGTTTGCGATAATCAGCGCTTCAATCTCAGCAAACTTCTGCGTCATCAACGCGGCGTCCGCTCGGGTTTCTAGATTCAATCGAATCAAAGGTTCGGTGTTCGATGAACGCAAGTTAAAGCGCCAGTCACCCATATCCATACTCACACCATCGACGTGCATGACCTTAGCGTCAGGATAAAGATCCACGTAGTGCGACTGAATGATGGCGATCAAGGCAGCGGGCGTCAAATCACTCAGGCGGTAGTTAATCTCACCTGGGCTGGGGTAATCCGCCTGATAACCCTTAACCAAATCAGTGAGATTCAGCTCGGTTTGACTGAGCAGCTCAAGTACGAGCAGCCAAGGCACCATGCCGCTGTCACAGTAAAAAAAGTCTTCAAAATAGTGGTGTGCACTCATCTCACCGCCATAAACCGCTCCTGCCGTGCGCATGGCTTCTTTTAAATTTGAATGGCCTGATGGGCTTAAAACCGGTGTTCCGTCGCCAGCCTCAATTACTGCCTCGGTGTTCCACACCAAGCGTGGATCATAGGCAATCGCGGCGGGACCCTTGGTTAAAAATGCCGCCGCTAGCAAACCCACGACATAGTAACCCTCGATGAACTCACCTCTTGAATCAAAGAAAAAGCAGCGATCAAAGTCGCCGTCAAACGCCACGCCAAAGTCCGCACCATGATTCACTACTGCTTCAGCAGTTGAAAGACGGTTCGCCGTGAGCATCGGGTTGGGGATGCCGTTTGGAAAAGAGCCGTCTGGGGTGAAGTTCACACGGATAAAGCTTACTCCGTATGGGCTGAGCTTTTCCTCAAGCGCCTCAAGCGTCGGTCCAGCACTGCCGTTGCCCGGGTTAACAACGATGGACATGGGCTTGAGCTTATCGGTATCGATAAAGCTCATCAGGTGATCGACATAGCGAGTTTTGGAGAAGTTGTGCGTCAAATTCCCTTGGGAGGCCGGCTGAAAGTGGCCATTTTGCGCAAGCGTCTGGATGTCACCTAGCCCGCTGTGTTCGCCAATCGGGCGTGAACCTTCACGCACAAATTTAAGACCGTTGTAGTCAATTGGGTTGTGCGATGCGGTGACCTCGATGCCCCCGCAAGCGTCTAAGTCTGAGGTCGCAAAGTACACCTCCTCGCTACCAGTCATGCCTAGATCAATCACATCGGCGCCAGCATCTAACATGCCTTGGATGACTGATGCCTTGAGGGTTTCGCTGGTGGGGCGAATGTCTGATCCGATCACGCAGGTTTTGGCGCTTAAGTGTTCAGCGAAGGCCCGCCCGATTCGGTAGGCGACTTCATCGTTTAGCTGTGAGCCTAACTTGCCGCGCACGTCATAGGCCTTGAAACAATCGATTGTGATAGGATGCATCTGGGTCATGGGCGCTCTTCTTGAGTCAAAATTTGCATTCATTATAGTGCAGATAAGGACTGCGTGATCGACGAGCTTAGCGCGATCTGGGCAGCTGAAAGTTAAGCATGACCAAAACATTGAACCTGTAAAGATTGGCTAAAAGGTGATCGGATGATTCGCTTGAAAGACCTGCAAGAGCTTAAATTGCGCGGTGAGAAATTTTCTTGTTTGACCTGTTATGAGGCGACATTTGCCAGTGTCATGCAGGCAGCTGAGATCGAGGTGATCTTGGTGGGTGACTCTTTAGGGATGGTGGTGCAGGGACAATCCTCGACCGTGCCGGTGACGGTGGCTGACATGGCCTATCACACCCGCGCCGTTGCTCGCGGTAACACCCACGCGCTGATCATGGCGGACTTGCCTTTTATGAGCTATGCCACGCTTGAGCAGTGTCTCACGAGCTCACGAAAGCTCATGCAGGCCGGAGCGCACCTAGTTAAGCTTGAGGGTGGGCTTGAGCTTGCGCCCATGATCCGAAGCTTAAAATCGGCTGGGACTCCGGTTTGCGCGCACTTGGGGCTAACCCCTCAGTCGGTAAATGTCATGAGTGGATACAAAGTCCAAGGGCGCGGTGATACTGCTGGTAAACAGCTGATTGACGAGGCACTGCAGCTAGCCCAAGCAGGTGCTGCGCTACTTTTAGTTGAGTGCATCCCGGCTGAGCTGGCTGCTGAGCTGACCCAAAAGTCCAGCGTACCGGTGATCGGGATTGGCGCAGGAGCAGCAACCGACGCTCAGGTGTTGGTCATGCATGACATGCTCGGGGTTAACTTAGGCAGGCCAGCTAAGTTTGTGAAAAATTTTATGCTTGAGGCAGACTCGATAGAGGGGGCGTTTGTGGCCTATCATGAAGCCGTCAAGGGTGGGCATTTTCCGGGTTCTGAGCACACTTTTTCTGCTTAGGAGTCTGCAGTGAAGCAAATACTGACCGCCCAAGATCTTCGGGACTGGCGAAGCGAACAGCGCGATCATGGTTTAAAAGTCGCTTTTGTGCCCACCATGGGTAATTTGCATGAGGGTCACCTAAGTTTGGTGAAGGCGGCTCAGCAGCAGGCAGATCGAGTGATTGTGAGCCTGTTTGTTAATCCGACGCAGTTTGGGGTGGGTGAAGACTTCGATACCTATCCGCGCACGCTGGATGAGGACTTGGATAAACTTCAGGAAGCGAAGGTCGATGCGGTTTTTACCCCTGCGGTCGGGGAGGTCTATCCGGTTTATCCGCCCAGAGTCACGGTTACAGCGGGAGCGATCAGCGGCATACTTTGCGGGCGCGCCCGTCCGGGTCACTTTGATGGGGTGGTGACGGTGGTGTCCAAGCTGTTTAACTTGGTTGAGCCGGACGTCGCTTGCTTTGGTGAAAAGGATTATCAGCAGTTAAGCGTGATACGCGAGATGGTCGCTGATCTCAATTTCAACTTGAAAATACACGGCGTCCCTACTGAGCGCGCTGCTTACAAATTGGCGCTCAGCTCACGTAATTCCAGGCTGACCCCGAAAGAGCGTGAGCTTGCGCCAGAACTCTACAAGGCGCTGACAAGCGTCCGTGAGCAGTGCCTGCAAGGACGCATGACCATTGATCAGATCACGCGACGCGCGAGTGAAAACCTAAATCAGTTAGGTTTTACGGTGGACTATCTGGAGGTTTTAAGCCACGATTTGACCCCGGTTACCCCTTCTAGCCGCAAGCTTATTGTGCTGATCGCTGCTAAACTTGGTAGCGTTAGGTTGATCGACAACCTGCAGTTTGATCGCTAAACCGGTTAAGGATTCAATCGGTTGGCTTGGCAGCCAAAGCTAAAGAAAAACACTCACGACAAGGGATGTCCATGAGCCAAAACCCAAGCCAAAGTCTAAAAGACAAACCCTATCCTTTTTTTAGGCTTTATCAGATTAACCGCTGGCTGCTTCCGCTGCTCATCATACCGGCCGTCCTCACTTTGGTTGGATTTACCCACGGTGCGATCTCGATCTGGCTGCTACAGGATTACACCCCTGGCTACCTATTAAGCGTGTTGCCAGAACCCCTTCACACTCGCTTAATTCACGACAGCTATCTGCGTTTTGCTCAAATCGGCACGACGCTGATCGCGCTGACATTTTTCTTCACGGCTTGGCTGTACTTAGCTGCTCGCAATCTGAATTTGCTGCATGATCTCAGGCGCCAGTCTTTAAAGAACTCGCTGGTGATCTTTATGCGGCTGATGCTGGGCATCGCTTTTGCGCTGCGCATGATGCTCTCGATGTGGCGACGCTCGCGTGCGCCTGAATCGGCTCAGCCCAAGCACCGCGGGCTGGTGCCGATCTGGTGGACGGTGTTGATCGCCGCCAACGTGCTGAAGATCTTCTCGGTTTTAAAATTACAAAACGCGATCACCTTGGCGGATTGGGAGTGGGGTTTTGCACTGATGATGTTCGCTTATGTGCTCTACTTTGCGCTCTACATCCTCACTTGGCGATTGGTGGTGGCTTTTGATCGCCTGCAACACGAGCACCACAACTATCACCAAAACCTCAGCGCGCCCATGGGGAAATCGGCATGAAATTCTTAAAAAGCGGCGGCGATCTACCTGCAGCCCGCTGGTGCGATCCCTACACGCCAATTGAAGCGCTGGGCCTGATAAAACGCAACTTACTGGGTCCGCCAAAAGTAGCCAATCCGAGCGGCTTTTTAAGCAAAATGTCCACGCTAAACGCCATCACGCCAGAGCTGAAGGTTGGTTTTACTGGCGATGCCATGATGATGTTTGATAAGCCTTTGAGCTTCGATGACTCGATCAAAGACTTTTATGCGGATTGCGATGCGCTGGTGGTGAACATGGAAGGGGTGATCACTGATCACCCTAAAAAGGGGCCAGATCAAAAGCACGGACCAGAGATCATCGAACAGTTGGCCACGCTGTTCGAGCCGTCTAAAACTTGGCTATCTCACGCCAACAACCATGCGGCAGACTTCGGTTTAAGTGAACTTAAGTCATCAGTCGATCGACTGAGCAAAGCGGGGTTTCACTGCTTTGGTCTGAGCGACTCTGCTGCCGCCGACATAAGCCAAAACTTTAGAGTTACCGCTGGCACTCAGTGGTCTAACCGGTTTGATGGAGGTCGGTTGAGCTGGCTTGAGTCAGTAGGGCAGGAGTGCATCAAACCTGGTGCCTTTAACTTGCTGTTGCCACACTACAGCTATGAGATGGAGACCGAGCCGCGAGAACTGGTGAAAAACCAAGTGGCTGAGTGGCTTAATCAATTTGATGCGGTAGTTGGCCACCACTCGCACACGCCCCAGCCAGTTACTGATCACTTATCTGCTGATCAGTCAGTGCGCCAGCTGATCGCCTACTCTTTGGGGGATCTTTGTTTTGGGGTGGCACTAAAAAACTGGCCTGCACTCAAACACTACTGTTATGGGATAGCCCTGAAGTTTGAGATTGGCCCCTTGATCAGCGATCCGACTCGGTATGCGGTGGGATCGGTTGAGTGGCAGTGGGTGGACTGTGATGCTACCCGCGAGGATGGACAGCGGCGCTTTGTCACGCGTTTGGTAGAGGATGTGCCTTACTTTTAGGACCGCTGAGAGCTGGAATCGAGTGCTAAAATTTTGAGTTTGAAGCGTGAGCTAACGACTTTGTACGCTGGGTCCACATGCTAGGATCAGGACTGCGAGAGTTTAGGCTCTCGGCTGTTTGGAACAAATGCACCTCAAAGACTAGTGATCAGCGGGTGCTGCTCGTAAACTGATTGAGCGGCGCGCTGAACTTTCGCTTGATCCTTTTATTGCAGGCATTTTGCAATCAATCAATCGTAAACTACCTGCCTGCCTATCAACCAACCTCACCCTTACGGAGCAACATGAACACCGCGATTGATAAAGCCCGGCTCGTGATCGTCTCTGGTCGCTCAGGAAGCGGCAAGACCTCGGCGCTGCACGTGCTTGAGGATCTGGGCTACCTGTGTATCGACAATTTGCCGGTCACGCTGATCGACCAAGTGGTGACTCACCTACTCGCAAGCGAGTCTGAGGTTAAGTTGGCGCTGGGCGTTGATGTGCGAAGCCCCGGGAGTGATCTGAGTGAGTTTCCCCAAGTGCTTGAGGCACTGTCAGTCAATGAGCTCTCAGCTCAATTAGAACCAGTGATTTTGTTTCTAGACGCCGACGATGAAACCCTGTTCACTCGCTTTTCATCGACTCGTCGCCAGCATCCACTGCTTAAAACCCACCCGGGGCTTGCCAGTGCGCTTGCTAGTGAAACTGAGTTGCTGAGGCCGGTGAGTGCGCATGCGACCCTCATGCTGGATACGGGTCGGTTAAATGTTCATGAGCTCAAAACGCAAATCCTGTTTGCGCTCAATCAAACCGCTGAGCTGGGAGTCACCTTTGAGTCATTTGGGTTTAAGCGCGGGGTGCCGCTCGATGCGGACTACGTGTTCGATGTACGCATGCTGACCAATCCCTACTGGTACCCTGAGCTTCGAGCCCTAACCGGTCAGGACGCCGAGATCGCCGAGTTTTTTGCCGCAGATGAGCAGATGAGCCGCATGATTGAGAGTTTAAGCGAGTTTTTGACTCAGTGGCTTGCGCCGATTGCTCAAAGCGCTCGCCAGCGGATCACGGTAGCGATAGGTTGCACCGGCGGGCGCCACCGCAGTGTTTATATCGCTGAGCAGTTAGCAGCCGCTTTTAAAGCGGACTATGAGACTCAAGTTTTGCACCGCGACGCAAAGCACTGGAGCTAGAGGTTGCAAAGCTGCAGCTAGAGGATGCAAAGCTGCAGCTAGAGACGCTGCCATAGGGTAAAATGCCCATCATCAAAAGGTGCTCGTAAGTCAAAGCACGCCACTCAATCAAAGTTCAGGCAATCTCATGGCCAAAAAACCGCGTTGGTACGATCAAAACCCCGAGTTCGACGATTACGATCTAGAGCTCTCGAAAACCGAGAAGAAAAAGGCGCTGCACCGTCTGCAAGGGATTGGTGAGAAGCTAGGGAATCTGTCTCCCAAGCAGATTAAGAAGCTCGACACCGTCGACTTTGTTATCGAGGAGCTGCTCGCTTTATCAACCATCAGCTCGAAACCTGCGCAAAACCGTCAGATCGGCCGGATCGGCAAGGTGCTGGGCAGACTTGAGAGCGATGAAGTGGTGTCACTGACCCGAGCGATCTTTGAGAAAACCTATAGTCCAGAGCAGCAGGCCAAGGTGCTCAGCTGGATCGACCGCATGGTGAGTGACGACGATCAAGTGAAGCTGTTTGTGAAGCACTTCACCGCTGCCGAGATTAACTCGATCAACCAGCAGCTGATCTGGTTTGAGCACGGCAAACAAACCGGAGATGAGGGACTGAGTGCTGCGGCTTTAGAGTCGCTTGAGTGTTATGTGATGCAAGTGGCGGTGCTCTCTTAAGTTTTTTTATTGGGATATACCGCTAGTTTTTATGTCTTCTCGCGAGACTGAGCACTTTAGGTTAAAAAATGTCACCAGTAAGTGACAATTCGCGGCAGTAAAGAACATTTATCCGGACTTCGAGGTGACAAAATTTGTCAACTGACCAGATTTGGTAGGTATAGAAGTAGTGAGGTAAGCGCTTAAAAAAATAAATAATGAATTAAAAACAAGGGCTTATAAAATAATTAACCTAACTGATCCAACTTGGCACGCCGGTTGCAAATCCCTATATGAACCCACCATGTTGGTGGATAATTTCAAATCTGGAGTTTCTCATGAAATCAGTACAAAAAGGTTTTACTCTTATCGAACTCATGATCGTAGTAGCGATCATCGGTATCTTGGCTGCGATCGCGATCCCTGCTTACCAGGACTACACCAAGCGCGCGCGCTACACTGAAGTGATCAACATGTCGAACGCTGTGAAAAGTGCGGTTGAAGTCTGTATTCAAGAAGCTGGCGGGATTCCTGATACATGTGATTCTGCAGCAGGTGGTGAGCAAGGTGTTGTTTCGGCTGCTGCAACAGCAACTGGTAACGAAGCAGTAACTTCAGTTACAGTTGTGGATGGTGCGATCACGGTTGTTCCATTTGAGGCAAATGGTATCCTTGCAGCTGACACTTATGTATTAACTCCAGTTGCTACAGCTGGTCAGCTTAACTGGTCCAACGCTGGTTCAGGCTGTATTGCTAGCAACGTCTGTAAAGCCAACTAAGATTTTACGAGCTACCAAACACCCGCTTATGCGGGTGTTTTTTTGTGACTTAAATTAGTGCGTATATTGGTGTTGATTTTTTAATCCCGATAAGGCTGAATGAGAAGCAATGACATGCACTCATTTTTAAATAGATAGCTGGATAGATATAAGTTGATAAAAATGATAAAAATATAAATTGTATTAAAAAACTTACATGAAACTTCATGGGTAATCATATGATTGCCATATTAATTTTTACATCTATGGATAATAGAAATTTTTTTTAAATAATTTAGCTGCATTGTATTTCGTAAAAAAAATACTTCGTTACGATTTCACTCAAACCTTAAAAGTAAATATGCCAATAGTTGTCAATCTCAATAGTGTATTTTTTACTAAGATTAATAATAATTTTTTTAACTAAAAAGTGATTAATAACTACGCTTTAAAAAATTGATAAACTGATATTGTTGGCGTCAAAATTGATGTATAAAATTCAAGTCAACTTAATAAAATAGTGGTTCTCTTTAAATTGGAGTTTGCTGTGAGACAATCACAATCCGGCTTTACCTTGATCGAATTGATGATCGTGGTTGCAATTATCGGGATATTGGCTGCAATCGCCATCCCTACATATCAAGACTATACCAAGCGAGCACGCTACACCGAGGTAATCGGTATTTCTGGTGCTCTTAAAACGGCTGTAGAAATATGTGCTCAAGAAGCAGGTGGTGCTTTGGCTAGTTGTGACTCAACATCAGCTGGCGAACACAGCGTCGTTGCTGCGGTCGCTCTGGTTGAAGGTAGCGATGAGGTTTTATCGGTAACTATCACAGATGGAGTAATACGTGTTGTGCCTACAGCTGTAAATGGCATACTGGCTACAGATGATTATTTATTAACCCCTACTTTGGTTGGTGCGGGACAATTTAGTTGGTCAAATTCGGGTTCGGGCTGCATCGCATCTAACATTTGCAAAGCGGTTTAGTTTTGAGCCAAATTCATATTTAATTTTCAATTAATATTTAATAATTTTAGAAACCTTTTTATTCAAATCAATTGGGTGTGGTTTAAAAACAACACTCGACAATGCCATGGTAAAACTGCAGATTGAATATTTCCATCTAACTCTCTCTATTTTACAGCGTTAGCGACTTTACAGTACCCCACTCAACCAGGGCTTCCTCATATCCCCTTCCAAGTAACCCAAACCACTGCTTAAACCGTCCAAGCTGCCCCTTGGGGTTTTCGGTTTCGTTGCTTAAAAAATACTCAAACCACGGCCGGAGTTCATCGAAACTCATCTCCGATCCGCCGCGCAGCCTCCTAACCAGATCTGGCCGTGTCACCGCGCCCCGACCGAGCATGAGATCGGTGCAACCGCTGCGCTCAAGCGCGAAATTGGCTTCTTCAACCGTCCACACTTCACCGTTTGCGATCACGGGTATGCGAAGCGCCTCAGATAAAGGTTTGATCAACTCCCAGTAAGCCGGTGGTTTATAGCCTTGGGTTTTGGTGCGGGCGTGGACGGTGAGCCAGGCAGCCCCAGCTGACTCAACTGCTTGGGCTACGTCTAGCGCGACCGAAGCGTCGGCATACCCCAGACGGATCTTGGCTGAAACCGGTATATGCGCTGGCACAGATCGTCTAACCGTACTCACGATCGAGTGGATCAGTTCAGGCTCATCGAGCAGTACCGCGCCGCCGCGGTGTTTGTTGACCGTCTTAGCGGGACAGCCAAAGTTCAGATCAATCGCGGGTGCGCCAAGCTCCGCAGCTCGCGCGGCATTTTCCGCTAAACAAATCGGGTCTGATCCCAAAAATTGTGGGTGCACTGGCGTACCCGCTTTAGTTTTCCAGTCGGTAAGCGCTTCAGGGCAGTAGCGGTAAACAACCTGTTTGCCGTGCAGGGTAGAAGTCACCCGTATGAATTCACTCACGCACCAGTCATAACCCTGTCCGCCGTCCAAACAGCCGATCTGAGTCAGGATATCGCGCATGAGTGGGTCGGTGAGTCCGTCCATGGGGGCGAGCACCAGTTTCATGAGTTCTCAGCATCTTGGGCGCTCTTAGGATCAAGCACGGATCGACTTGGCAAAGTTTTACCCAGTTGTTTTTTCTCAAGCGCCTTGATCAGCGGCAGCACACCCTGTATGCCGAGGGTTTTCTTCGCGCGCGTGGAAGCGACGTAGAGCAGTCTGAGCTCCTCACTTGAGATCTTTGGCTCGCCTTTATCGGTAACTTCAAACAGGTAGTCATCGTCCAACTCAACCGAGTCCCACTCAAGCCCCTTGGCTTTGTGCGCGGTGCTGATCACATAGTCAGCTTTGTCGGTGGTGACTGCTTTAGCCAGCACCTTTTTAAGCGCGGCGTGTCCGTGCTCATCGACCAAACGGATCATGCCGGAGAGCTCAGACTTTGGGTGATACTCGGCGTACTCCTGGATCTCGCCCCAAGAGCCAAACAGGCGCAGCTCAGGCAAGTTGGTGACTCTTTTTCCAGCGCGCAGTTTTTCAGACGCTTCAGCAAAACCTAAGAGCCGCTGGGTGTCGGCTTGCAGCGCTACCTTTGATCCGTCTTTGACCCCCTTAAAAAGCCGGGCTAAGGCAGAGGCGTTGGTGCGGCAAAGGATGGCATTTTTGCTATATAGTCCGCCGGTATGCTGCACTTGATCTTCGTGCTCAGCACCTCTTAGTGGGTGGGTTTCCCCAAGCTCGGTGAGCAGCGTGTTGGCAAGACCAGCGATTTGAGAGCCAAAGCGAAAGGACTTGGTCAGGCGCGCTTCAGGCAGCGGCAAGCGCTGCATGGCACTGACCGCGCCGCGCCACTCATAAATCTGCTGGTGCGCATCGCCGACGTAGATCACCTGCGTGTCACTCTGGTTCATGAGTACGCCCAGCATGAGCGGATCGGCGTCTTGCGCTTCATCGAACAGCACAAACTCAGCAGGGATGCGCGGTTTACTCAGCGCCCAGAGCTTGAGGTAAATGTCATGATTGATGCCGCCTTGGTGATCGGGGTCAATCGCCTGTTGCCAGCTGAGCTCAAGCACGGGGTAGAGCTGAGTGCGCAGCTCATCGGCGTCGGCTGGCATGATCCAGTCGGGCAGCGTGATGTGGCGCGGAGCTGGGTAAGCTGAGTGGGTTGAGCAAAAGTTCGCCAGCGCCTCACCCACCATCGCGGCTTGCTGAGCGGCAGTGATATCGACCGCGGTGCGCTTGCCGCCCTGAACCTTTCTAAGCGTGATGCGCTGCAAGCGAAAAGCTTTGGCGGTCATGCTTGGGGTTGGTTTGGGCAAAGACAACTTAGCAGTGATCTCGCGGGGCACAAAACGGTAGGCCAGTGAGTGAAAGGTGCGGCAGTCGACGTGCTGACCAAAGCGGGCTCTAGCTTCGGTTGCGATCGCTTTGTTAAATGCCACATATAGCCCACGCGCACGCGGGTTATCGCTGTGGATGGCTTCAGAGATCTGCTGCAGGGTGGTAGTTTTTCCGGCGCCAGCATAAGCCACCACCTTAAAGGACTGGCGGGTGAGCGCCTGTGCTAATGCAGCTTGTTGTTCGCGTGTCGGACGGTGCGCCAAAAAACTTCCTATTGTTAAAGCCGATCTACCTAAAACTGTCGACTGCAAAGTGGTGGGTATCTTAGCAAAACCCTGAGTGTTGTGATTGACTCTCGAGATCACCGATTGAGTAAGGGGAACAAGGTGTTGCCCTAAATCTGATCCTGCTCAGCGGTGTGATCGCGTTGGCATTTTACTCAAGCTTTATGGGCGCTTTGAGCAAACTGGCGATCAAGATCCCAACCTCGAAAAGCAGCCACATGGGTATCGCCAGCAGTAGCATGGAAACCCCGTCAGGCGGAGTGACCACCGCTGCGATAAAAAAACAGCCGACGATCACGTAGCGGCGCTTGTCTTTGAGTGCGGCGACGCTGACCACGCCGCTCAGCACCAAGATCAGCACCGCCACCGGGATCTCAAAGGTAAACCCAAACACCAGCAAAAGCTTAGTCACGAAGCTTAGGTAGTGGTTCATGTCGGTCATGGGGGTGACGGTGTCAGGCGCAAATTTGAGCAAAAACTCGAACACACCGGGCAAGACCACAAACCAGGCAAATGTCGCTCCCGCATAAAACAGCCCGATGCTTGAGAGCAGCAGCGGTAGCGCGATCTTTTTCTCGCCTCGGTAAAGACCGGGTGCGATAAATCGCCAGATTTGCAGCAAAAGATAGGGCATGGTGACAAACAAGGCTGCATAAAAGGTGAGCATGATCGGAATCAAAAAGGGCGCCGCCACTTCAGTTGCGATGATGCCGCCGCCTTCCGGCATAAACCGCAGGATAGGCTGGGCGAGCAAATCATAAAGCTCACGCGCAAAAGGAAAGATCACTGCAAAAGCGAGGCCGATTGCAATCAAGCTGTGAACCACGCGGCGTCTGAGTTCAAGCAGGTGTTCGGCAAGATTCATTGAATTTTTAGAAGCGCTGGGCGCTGACGTGGATTGATCGTTCACTGGGTTGGATCTACTGCATGTGAGGCGGTTTTGCCTGTATCTGCCTCAAAGCTTTGAGTCTCACTTACGGGCTGCGGTTTAGGTTCGTTCAATAGCTGATCCAAACTTAGATCAGGCAATCGCGGAGGCTTAGGCAAACGGCGCGCGCGGGCATGAGATCCCAGTAAAAAGTAGTATCCCTGCATGGGGAGATTCGGTGCCTCAAGATCAGCGCTTGGCAAGATCTGGTTTTTTAGTGCGCCAAGATCCATATCACTGTTGAGGCTTTTTAGTTTACTGAACTCAGAGCGGATCGAGTCTTGTGTCTGCTGCAGATCAAACTCACGGCTAAAGTCGCCCTGAACTTGGGTGATCATCTGTTTAATACGGGCGTACCACCTAGCAGCAGCCCGAGCCGCTTCAGGTAGTTTTTCAGGACCCAGTACGATCAATCCAACGATCAAGAGCACCAGCCCTTCAGTAAAACTAACCCCGAACACTTAGCGGTTAGCTGGCGGTTGGTTGTCAGTTTGGCTGTTGGTTCTGTCTCTTATACACATCTCCGAGCCCACGAGACTAGGCATGATCTCGT
>CAJXOR010000059.1 GCA_913057715.1 uncultured Moraxellaceae bacterium | reverse complement strand
AGCGACTCGCTCAGCAGCTGCGCCTCGTTGATCAAACCGATCATGCCAGCGCTGAGCGCAAAAAAACCCAGCCAGGCAGCGATGCGGTAAAACTTTGGACTGTCAGACTGACGCGTGAGTTCGCTCATCGCGGTGATCGGTAGAGCTTTTGCGCGCTTAGCGTAAGCGACCTCCAGGTACATGAGCGGCAAAACACCCAGCAACATACCGCCAAACCACAAACCCCAAAAACTCAGGTTGCTCAGCGTGCTTGGCAAGATCAAGGTAGAGACAACCCAGTAGAAAACCAGTGTGACCGCGACGGTCATGGCATAGGGGCTGATGCGTTTAATCGTACTCATAAGTCTCCCACTCAAATAATAAAAACCCCAGCAAGCTGGGGTAGAGACACTAATCGATGCTGTTACTTGCCGTGCAAGCCGCTAACGTAGTTAGACAGCAACGCGATATCTTCGTCGGACAAGTGAGCCGCCACCATCTGCATGGGGCCTTTGTCACCTGGTTTGGTGTCGTTCATGCGCTTAACACCGCCTTCGTCTTCACGTCCAGCTGAGCGAAAAGCCATGAGCTGAGAGCGGATGTACTCAGGGTGCTGACCGCCGATCTTGGGAAAGCCAGCTGCGTTGTTACCCGCACCCGTAGGACCATGACAACCCGCACAAGGGATCACGCCGCGCTCTGAAGCACCGCCGCGAAACAGTTTTTGACCCGCCAAGAAGCCTTCAGGCTTAGCTAGTGAGACCGCCGCTGGCTGCTTAGCGAAGTAGTAAGCGATGTTCAGCATGTCTTGATCGCTCAGGGTTTGCGCCTGCGCCATCATGATTGCGTTTTTGCGAGCGCCCGACTTGAACTCTTTCAACTGCTTGTAGATATACATCGGGTTTTGACCCGCCAGACGCGGGTACTGAGGATCAGTAGAGTTGCCATCTGCTCCGTGACAAGCGCCGCAAGGCGTTGCCGCTTCTTTGCCAGCGGCAGTGTCATAGGGCTTGATGTTGCTGGTGGGCGCGTGCGCTGCGCCTGCTGCATGTACCAAACCCAAAGGAGCCATGAGGGCTAAACCCAGTAAAAAACGCTTCATATAAAGTCTCGTGTTGACACGGGAGATAAGGAGTTGATCAGGCTTATCGCTGATCGAGTGGGCATTTTACCTTAAAACCTCAGCCAAGTTTAGTCCCAGCCGATTTTTTAGCACTGAGATTGATTGGGTTAACTTAGGTAAAAGGATCGATTTGCAGAGCGAAGGACTAACGACGGGGTAATTGCGCGCTACTTAATTAGGCGAACTCATGAACTTGATCAGCGCCAGATAATCTTCATCAGTACAGCTGTCGCAAAGTCCGCGAGCCGGCATGTTTTTGTAGCCTTGCTTGGTGTGAGAAACCAGCACCTGCTCACCCTTGGCGAGTAGTGGCTTCCACGCGGCGACGTTGCCGGTTTTGGGCGCGCCTAGCACGCCGATCTCATGGCAAGTCGCGCAAGATTGGTTGTACTTTTTCTCGATATCCGCGGTCGCGGCATAAGCTGTTACGCCGCTTAGCGCCAGCACTGCCAACAGCGCAGCGTGCAGATAACCTCTCATATGATGCTGAAACATATCACTCCTTAGCGTGATGCTCAGATAAACTACTTAGATTAATTATGCACGATAAAGCCCGCCACTCCGTAATTTTAGATAGTCGCTGTGAAAGTCTGGGCAAAGTGTCATGCGCCCCGATAAGCTGACTCATATAAAACTTAAGCGGTTCGTGCTAGCGTTAACCCTAGCTGCCCCGATCGCCAAACCCACTGGCTAACTCACCGATTGGCACCAATTTAACCAAACGAATCTGACATGACCGACGAACTACCGACCGACACAGCTCTAACCGACACAGCTCTAACCGACACAGCTGCAACCGACGCTCAGCCCATCAAAACTTCACTGCCCAAAACTGCCGCCAGCTGGCTTCAGCAAGCCAAGTTTTTGACCAGCTCCCCGACCTTCAAGGGCTGCCCGCCAGACATGGGGCTGGAAGTTGCCTTTGCTGGCCGCTCTAACGCCGGTAAGTCGAGCGCGATCAACAAGATCACCCAGCAGCGCCAGCTCGCTCGCGCCTCGAAAACCCCCGGCCGCACCCAGATGATCAACTACTTCACCATGGGGCGCGAGGATCAACGCTTAGTCGATCTGCCCGGTTACGGCTACGCGCAGGTGCCGGAGAAGATGAAACTGATCTGGCAAAAGGAGCTGGAGAAGTACTTGGTTGCCCGTCAGTCCCTCGTCGCGCTGGTGCTGGTCATGGACGCGCGCCGCCCGCTCACCGAGTTTGATCAGCAGATGTTGCAGTGGGCCAATCAGGCTGAGCTACAGACGCATGTGATCCTGACCAAGTGCGACAAGTTCAAGCGCGATCCTGCTCGCAAACTACTCAGAGAAACCGAGCAGCGCATGCAGGCTTTGGGGCTCAAGTGTTCGGTTCAGCTGTTTTCCTCCTTAAACGGCGACGGGGTAAGCGATCTACAGCACAAGTTGACTGAGTTTTTGGAGCAGCCTTTGCAGTCAGCAGAACCTGACGGCGCGCAGGCTAGCTAAGAGCAAACTTAGGTTAAGGGTTAGTTTTAAGATCAAGAGCCTAAGTCAAATGTCACCGCTTACAGGCTCAATCAAGTGGCAGGTTTATAACCGATCTTTGGGGCGTGCGGCACTAGCCAATTAACCTAAAGCGCCACTCCATTAATAAACCACTACAAGGCATGAGGCGACGCACAGCTATAGTTGATCACAGGTTTTACCATTCAACAGGCACGGCTCATGAAACAAGCGCTACTCATCATCGATATCCAGTGTGACTACTTCCCCGGCGGCGCGATGGAGCTGGTCGGCACTGAAGCCGCAGCAGCTAACGCAGCTAAGCTGATCGCTCAATTTAGAGAACATAGCCACCCGATCGTCCACCTTCAGCATATCGCGCTGGACTCTGACGCCACTTTTTTTAGGCCCGACACCAAAGGCGCTGAGATACACGAGAGCGTGAAGCCGCTAGCAAGTGAGATCGTGGTGAAAAAAAACTACCCAAACGGGTTTCGTGAAACTGACCTGCTCCAGCACTTGCGCGAGCTAGATGTCGACTCGCTTTTGATCGTCGGCATGATGACCCAACTGTGTGTCGACACCACCACCCGAGCTGCAGCTGACTTAGGTTTTGACTGCACCCTCGCTCACGATGCCTGCGCTACGCTTGATCTTGAGTTTGGCGGGAACAAAGTATCTGCTGCCGATGCACAAACAGCTTACTTAGCAGGGATAAGTGGCGCGTTTGCTAAGGTAGTGGCGACGGGTGAGGTGGTGGCTTAAATCAACCCTCAACAAACAGAACCCTGCAGCCAAAACATAAAACTTCAGACTTTGGAGCAGGATTTTGAGGTAGTTGAAGTTGCAGGACGAAAGAGCGGTTAATAAGTTTTTTGATCAATGTCTTAATTGCATGTATTGGCGATCGGTGTTACCCACAAAAACTAGGCATTTGAAAGGCCGTGATAACTGGGGGACAAACTGGCGGTTTTGCATATAAATTGACGGGTTTTGGAGTAAGAATGCAGCTGCTTAATCATGAATACCCATCCATTCATTATAGTAGTCATGATCTAACAGATCCGACACTAATAGATTGAATCGCTCTTTGCCGCCATAAAGCTCTACAAGACTCTCAAAACAGACAATTTTGCAATTTTTTGATAAATTAGGATAACCTCTTTCATCCCAGTTTTTAATAACTTTCTCTCGGCAAATTAACACCCATGATTCTCTTAATTCATAAGCTTTAAATGAATATGTGACTGATAAATTTCCTGTACATTGTTCTGGTAGGCGACCCTCAAGAATCGAAATCATACTCCCTTTAACTCTTGTTTCTAAGTGGGATGTGCCGCAGTTGGATATAAAGCGCTTATTGAATTCATTCTTTGAAAGACGGTCAAGCCCAAGCTTTACTTCAATTGCAATACATGTATATGACTCAGAACTTAATGCAGAAACGTCTACTTTATGAACACCATCAAAAATTAATGAGCCACATTTATTCAATCTAATCTCTGGAAAAAAATCAAAACCTTTAACATCTCCTAAAACTAGATTCCTGACCTCGCTTGAACTCTCAAGCATTCTGGATATGAGAACTTCTCCAATGTGAGATAACTGAATCACTCTTAATGCTCCCTGCGCTTAACGTCCACATTAGCGGCTGGTATGGAGCGTAGCCGAGAAATAGCCTGACAACTACTTCTTGTTAGGCTTTCATCCTCATCGCCGCTATTAACTATTACCAACTACAAATTATCAGATTGCCAATTGATATATTTGCACACACCTTCTAGATCGGGAAATACTGTCTGATAGCTAATACCTAACTTATCCAAGTCCCTTAATATCGTCGCCTTGGAGTTAGGGTTAATTTTGATTTTCACCATTCCTTTAGCATGATGATCAAGTTCTCCTAAAGGTACAAATTTTCCATACTTCCTTGAAACAGAGTGCACAGTAAACCAACCGTCTTGAGCTATGACTCTAGCATCTTCCATTTGCGGCCTTAAGATAGAAAAGCCAACGTGATCTTTAGGGTTGGTAAGATCTTTACGATCCAGAAAACCTATATCCCAATGAGGTAATAGAATATAAACGTGTGGAGAATTGTCGTCAGATAGTTCTTTACACGCGAACCAAATAGCCACAAGAGGGTTTCGGGTCCAATCCAGTAGTCTAGTCGCCAGGCCGTAGTGTTGAGCCAGAGTTAGCAGCCCCCATGTATCAAGTAATGAAAGGTCCCTATGCACTCCCCCTCTAATTTTTAGTTCAGATAACATCGCCGATTCTTTATCTAAAAGGTTCAACTTTTTATTTTCAATTCTAGCGATTTTAGGCAGTAGTGGGAGGTCTTGATTTTGTCCTCTAAATAATAGATCACCCTCCTGCTTAACACTATGCTTTTTGGAATCTTCAAAACGGCAATAATTTACATCCTCGATAATATTTAGGTACTGATTTAGTGAGTCAATATTTTCATTCCTCATCAAGAACCTCCAAATCCTTGAAAAGCTCCTTATTTCCATTATTGAGGCTTCTTTAGGGCATATTAATCAAACATATTTCATCAGATGGAATATATAGGTCGTAGCTATCATTACTCATATCAAAAATCAAATCCGGAATCCCTAATTCGATCCCACTTACAATTTCTGCCAAATTAAGCTCATTAACATAATGAGAGAACTCTACGCCTTGTAAATTGTAAATATGGGTTTCGAGCACCATCTTTTTTACCTCGACTTCACCAAGATCATGAGCATCTGTAAATTCGTCAACCTTATCCATTACATATTCTGAAACTCCATCCTCACCCCACTCGCATGAATCATCACAATATTCCTCCAACCCCTTGTAAAACTCGCCTGGCTGTCCCGAATAACCATCTATTGGGATATTCCAATCCTCTTCAGGTTGATCTTGACCGTCATCTAGCAACCAAAGCCTTGCTATTGAAGCGGGCTTCAAAACAAGTACTCGATTGTTTAGTGTTTCAACAACCATCCACTCTTCTTTAAAACTTATACTCCTCATGACACTTGACACTTGATTTGCAGCGCCAAGTGTAATTGGAAACCACTTAGAAAATTCTTGCCCTTTGAGAAGTATGCCGAAGTGACCCCAGAAACCATCGTTATTTGATCTATTAGCAGATATATAGTGATCATTTGAAGTGAGCGTTACCTCTTGCTCTTTTAAAGAATCTCGCAGGTCCTCTGAACTTACGCCAAAGAAATAGGCTAATGAACTGAGTTCTTGATTTGAGATATTTTCCGCAGCCTCTTCCCACGCAATCAACCTCTCAACATCAACATCGATCTTTTTTGCCAAGTCGTGTGTGCTATAGCCTCTAGATTCTCTAAGCCGTTGAAGATTAGACATTAAAAAGATCCCATTCTACATACCTCAGAGCACATTCAATTTTCATTTTAAAAAACACGACGACCTAACTAGTAGTGAATGAGCTTCTCCTCATCCTAGCGAACTTAAATATATAAAACTCAACAAAATCAAACCTAACTGGCTGAAATATTTCAACGTCACGCTATTAAAAGTTGTTTAGATCACCGCTTGATGATTATATTTGTTATATTTAGATATAAAGAAGATCTATAACTCCTGCCATAACCCTACCAAGGGTCTAACCCCCAAGACGTCTGGTTGACTCGGTATCTTTCGGCACTCATACCGTAATAACCACGCCAGCTGCACATCCTCTTTATCGTGACACCGAAATCTTGGATGACATCAGCTATCGTGTGATTGTTTACGGTTACCCTTTTGTCGGCATCAACCTTGAGTTCTTCGGCGTACCTTTCACAAGCCACTAAGGCCTACTCTCTATGTGCACAGTAACTTTAAAAGTGCCTATTGAAGCTGGGACGATTTAAAGCTCTTGGCAAAGTCAGTCACTGTCATCGCATTGGCCACCGTATCCAGCTTCTCTAGCTGATCAAAACCAAGCACCCCACTCGCAACCCCAAGCGCGTCGATACCCGCGGCGTTTGCCATGTGTATATCGAGACTTGAGTCACCGATCATGACTGACTGCTCAGCAGTAAAGTGAAGCTCGCTGAGGATTTGCTCCAGCATGTCGGGGTCAGGTTTTGATCGCGCCTCGTCCGCAGTACGAGTCGCAGCAAACAGCTCCTCAAGCGCAAAAAGCTTAAGCACCCGATCTAGCCCAGCGCGGGACTTACCTGTGGCGACCGCGAGCGTATAACCCGCCTGTTTGAGCTGAACCAGCATCGGGATCACCCCGTCAAACAGCTGCTCATCACCTAAGTGCGCGCGGTACTGCTCTTGGTAATCAGTCACTAACTGGTTCCATTTGTCACCTTCATGAGGAAACAACTCCTGCATGGCGGTATGCAAAGACAACCCGATGATACTTTTGGCCGCCTCGGGAGTGAGGGCGAGGTTATGCGCGTCTGCAACCTTGAGCAGCACGCGCACGATCAGGCCGACCGAGTCCATGAGGGTGCCGTCCCAATCAAAGATGATCAGCTGTTTGTGGCTTAGATCAGGCGCGCCCGGCAGCTGGTTTGAAGTCACCATGATTAGCTGAGCTTTTTTATAAACTTTGCGAAGTCAGCAGGGATCGGCGCTTCAAACACGCGGCCGTCTGGCAACTCGAGTTTATGCGCGTGCAGGCAAAGTCGGTGGGCGGTCGAAGTGCTGCCCGCGCCGTATTTGTCGTCGCCCAAAAGCGAGTGACCCAAAAACTGTGCGTGCACGCGGATCTGGTGGGTGCGTCCGGTTAAGGGAGTCGCTGCCACCAGGGTCGCGCCGCGAAGACGCTGCTGCAAGCGAAAGTGCGTCTCGCTCGGCTTGCCCTCGCTACTGATCCTGACCCGCTGCTCGCCGCTTGGCAGAGTAAAGCGCTCAAGCCCTTGGTTCACCTTGGCAAAGTCAGAGTCAAGCTCACCGGAGAGGATCGCCATATAAGTCTTTTTGACTTGTTTCTCACGAAACAGCTCCTGCAAGATCCTAAGCTCACTGCGGCGCTTAGCCACGAGCAGCACTCCTGAGGTGTCCTTATCGATGCGGTGCACCAGCTCAAGGTAAGGCACCCCAAAGGACTCGCGCATCGCTTCGATCAAACCAAAACTGATCCCGCTACCGCCGTGAACCGCGAGCCCCGAAGGCTTATCGATCACGATCAGGCGATCATCCTCATAGATCAGTCGATCCAGCAAACCCTTAGCAAAGTCAGCAGAGATCACCGGTGCTTCACGGGTGGAGAGCTGCACCGGCGCGATACGCAAAATGTCGCCATTTGAGAGTTTTTGCTCCGGCTTGCAGCGCTTTTTGTTGATCCGCACCTCACCCTTTCGGATCAATTTATAGACGTTGGACTTGGGCAGGCCCTTGTAGCGCGCCAGGATAAAGTTATCCAGACGCTGATCGGCTTGATCGCGACTGATTTCAAAATAGTTCACCTGCGCAAAGTCGCGCTGCTTGAGTGACTCTTGCTCGCGGGCGATTTGGGCGGAGGGATCGATGGGATTTTTCATAAAATAGACAAAACAAACTTGAGTTTGCGGCTGGCTATGGTAGCTACTAAAGCACTTATTTGCTATATTTTGTGGCAGAAGACTCAAACCCTTGACATCTGTGGTCGCAATTGGACTGACCAATCTGTTAATCGGCTGACTTCAACCCCTTTTCAAGTGGTTGCGCCCTGTAAGCGCATCCATGCGGCTGTGAAAGAGCCGCACTTGGTGGATCGATGTCCCAGTCGCGATAACGCACTGAGGATTTAACTTAATCATCCATCGCTAAACAGAATATATCCTGAGATACCGTGCGCTGTGCACGGTAAATTTGACGAAACGAGAAGAGATAGCAAACCGATAACAGTGATTAAAGCTTGCCAAACTTCACGCTAACTCCCGACGCAGAGCCCGAGAAACTAACGGTTCTGTGACCCGGTGACATTTCTCTGAGCAGGCTGTGTCCTGAGCTTAGGAAAATTCTGTTTTGCGGTGCATGACCTGACGGAAATGCAACGATGAAACGCATATTGATAAACGCCGCCCACCTCGAAGAGGTTAGGGTTGCTCTTTGTGACAACAACACGCTTTACGATTTTGATTTAGAAAATCGCACCCGCGAACAGAAAAAATCCAACATCTACAAGGGTCACGTGACCCGCGTGGAACCTTCACTTGAATCGGTTTTTGTCGAGTACGGCTCTGAGCGTCAGGGGTTTTTGCCTGTTCGTGAGATCGGTGCTGAGTTTCTGCGTGAAGGCAAAAAAGGCAATATTCGCGAGCTGATCAAAGAAGGCGATGAAGTCATCGTCCAGGTAGAAAAAGAAGAGCGCGGCAACAAAGGCGCAGCCCTTTCTACCTTTGTATCACTGGCTGGTCGATACCTCGTGCTCATGCCCACGAACAGCAGTGGCGGCGGGATCTCACGTCAGATCACCGGTCAGACTCGCGACGAGCTTAAGCGCCTGCTATCGAAGCTTAAACTCCCCAAATCTATGAGTGTGATCATTCGCACTGCAGGGGTTGGCCGCAGTGAAGAGGAACTTCAGGCGGATTTGGATCAGCTGCTGCACACTTGGAAAAACATCAAGTCCTTGTGTGACTCTAAAAAGTCACCTTGCTTGGCTTATCAAGAAGCCGGCATGGTGACGCGCGCGGTGCGTGACTACCTGCGTGAAGACATCGCTGAGGTGTGGATCGATCACCCTGCTGCTTTTGAAGAGGTTTATCAGTTCGTTGAGGCGGTGATGCCGCACCAGATCTCTAAAGTGAAGCGCTATGTCGGCCAAGCGCCGATATTTAGCCACTTCAGAGTCGATACCCAGATCGAAACCGCCTACGCGCGTGAAGTGAAGCTGCCCTCGGGTGGCTCGATCGTGATCGATCAGACTGAAGCACTGGTCAGTATCGACATCAACTCCGCCAAAGCTACTCGTGGCACCGACATCGAGTCGACAGCAACTCAAACCAATCTCGAGGCTGCTGTTGAGATCGCGCGCCAACTGCGCATCCGCGACATGGGCGGCCTAGTTGTCATCGACTTTATCGACATGAGCAACGAGGCTAACCAGCGCAAGGTTGAGCAGCGCCTCAAAGACTCAACCTCTCAGGATCGCGCGCGTCTGCAATTTGCCTCGATCTCGCGCTTCGGCCTGATGGAGATGAGCCGCCAGCGTCTGCGCCCGTCCCTTGAGGAAACTACGGGTCTGACCTGCCCGCGCTGCCACGGCACCGGCATGGTGCGCGATATTCGCTCTTTGTCCTTGACCATCATGCGCGATATCGAGAAGATCGCGATCAAAGAAGGTCGCGGCGAAGTTCAGGCTGAAGTGCCGCTTGAAATTGGGGCATTTTTGCTCAACGAGAAGCGTGAGAGCCTGCTCACGATGGAACAGGACTCCGGGGTTCGGATCACTGTCCTGCCAAATGCCAACATGGAAACTCCGCACTACGACGTGCGCTTCAAGCCTGGCGGCTATGGCCCGACTAGCTACGAGCGCGTCAGCAACCGCAGCGCCCAAGAGTCTGCAGAGCTTGGCTATGACACCGATTGGCTGGATCAACCTACCCAGATCCCAGCGATCCCCAGCTACAACTCAACTGCTAAGGCCAAGCCAGCGCCAAGCAGTGCCAGCCCAGCGCCAAGCAGCGCTAAAGTTAGCGGCGAGCCTGAGCCAGCAACTAAAAGCCCAGCCAAGGCTCAAGCTAAGCCCAAGACAGAAACCCAAGGCGAGCCGGTGGCTCAGTACTCTTGGCTAAACAAGTCGTGGAACAAGTTTAAGTCGGTCATGTTGACCCCGGTGATTGAAGATCCTTCGGTTACCGCCAAAAACTCAGAAACTAGCACGACTAACGCTAAGCCTAAACCAGTTAAATCTGCAGACGACGCGCCAGCCAAAGCAGCCGATCAGGGCGAGCAAAAGCAAGCTGGCAGTGATTCAGATCAAACTACCTCGGGCGAGAAAACTGCCAAACGTGGTAACCGTCGTCGCGGCCGTCGCGGGGACAAAAAAGATCAGCCCAATCAACAGGGTGTGAGTCAGCTAAATTCTGCTGAAAAAACTGATTCAGATGATCAATCCACCAGAAACCAGTCAAATGCCAACGTAGCTGACACTAGCGCAACGGCAGATGACAACGAAAAAGCGCCGCAGAGGGACAAGAACTCCAGACGCCCTAGCCGTGGCCCGCGTAACCGCAACAAGGGTGCTGAAGACTCTGCTCAAACCAGCACTCAAGATCGAGCTGTTAAAAGCACTAGCAACTCGTCTGCAGACGCGCCCGAGCTGCTGAAGATGCAGGTAATTGAGAACCCCACTCAAGAGCTCAAACATGAGCTGATCAGCTTGGATCTGGGTTTCAAAAGCGAATCATCTGTCGATACCCAAAGCAGCTCGCCCGATCAAGCGAAGACTCAAGCGCCTGGGGCCGAGTCAAATCATCAATCAAGCCAGCAATCACATCAGCAGCCGACTGCGGACTCCACCAAAGAGCCTCATGAAACGGCTCAAGTGACTGAGCCACTCTCGGAAGCTAAAGCTGATCCAGAAGCCCAACCTGATGCTGAATCAGACAGCCAGGCCGCTAAGCAAAGCCTGAGTGCTGAACCAGAAGTGCCAACTGATCAAGCAGAACTCGAAGCCAAAGCCGCGCCAGCTCCGGATCATGTTTCCACTACTAGCGATGAGTCACCTGCAGAGCCGGTTTCTGAGAAGCAGCCAGCAGCTACAGCCGACGCCGAGCCAGTGACAGAGTCGAGCTCAGAGCAGCCATCGCTGAGCAGTGAGGCCACTCAACAAGTCGCTGAAACAGTTGAACCTGAGCAGCCTGAAGCTGTAGCAGCTGCCCCTGAAGTTCCAGCAGATACCGCTCAAGCCCTTAAAGCGGATTCAGTGACAACCGAGACAGAATCAGTTGATGCACTAGAAGCAGACTCCACTGAATCAGACACTTTGATTGAGGCTCCTACAGAAAGTCAGTCAGCTCAACAAGCTGATACCACTGAAACCAGCGCTGTCTCTTTCCAGCCTTCGGCTGAAGCTCCTGCTCAGCGCGTACCGATAGGCCAGCGCGCCAGTAACGATGTCCGCGAGCAGTTTGTTGCCTATGCTGAGCTGAGCGAGGAGAGCTGGAGTGTTTGGAAACAGCAAACCGCCGTGATTGCTCAGGCTGATAAGCCAGCCGGTTCATCGCCAGCACCTGAACCTATCGCAGCCCCTCGCGCCTCAAACGATCCGCGCGGAGCTGGCAAACCAGCCAAGGACGCCCTGCAAACTGACTCAGAGCACAACCAGAGCGATCCTCAGTCGATCTAGTTTGATCAGGTTTTGCGCCCGGTTTGGGCGCAAAGCTGTGATCGCTTGGGGCTTGGCTAGCGTTGACATTGATCAACATAAGTCGAACTCACTTTGTGCCAGCTAGCCGCTAAAATGCCAACTCTTGATAATCCTTGGATGAATCATGCTCAGTGACTTTACCCAGATCGATCTGACTCAGCTGCCCTCGCCCTGTTTTGTGGTGGACGAGTGGGCGGTGGAGCAAAACCTAAAAGTGCTGGCCGACGTGCAAGCGCGCTCTGGCGCCAAGATCCTGCACGCGCTTAAAGCCTTCAGCATGTTCGAGCTGAGCCCGCTGACTAACCAGTACTTGAGCGGAACTTGTTCAAGTGGCCTGCACGAGGCGCGCTTGGCGCAAGAGTTTTACCAAAGCGAGGAGACTGGTCACGGCGAGATCCATGTGTTTGCTGCGGGCTTCACGAAGAGCGATCTTGCCGAGTTACTCAAATTTGCCGATCACATCGTGTTCAACTCACCCGGTCAGATCGAGCGCTTCGGGGGTATGTGTCTTGAGGCGCGACGCGGACGAGCTGAGCTACAGTTTGGCCTCAGGATCAACCCTGAGCACTCTGAAGGGTCACAGGCGATCTATAACCCCTGTGCGCCGGGGTCACGTTTGGGCTGCACGCGCGCTCACTTGGATCAGTACTTAGCTAAGCCTGAGTTCTCGCAATTGTTTGCTGAGCTGATCAGCGGGCTACATTTTCATACGCTTTGCGAGCAAGGCTTTGGGCCGCTGGATCGAACCATCGATGCGGTGTTTAAAAAGTTTTGCGATCTGCTGACTGACCTTGATTGGGTAAACTTTGGCGGCGGTCACCACATCACCGCTAGTGATTATGACCGCGAGGCACTGATCGCGCGAATTCAAAAACTGCGTGAGCAAACCGGACTTCAAGTTTACTTAGAGCCAGGTGAAGCGGTGGCGATTGGAACCGGGGTGCTGGTAACAGAGGTGCTCGATCTGACCTTCAATCAGCTGCCTCAAGCAATCCTTGACTCCTCAGCCACCTGTCACATGCCCGATACACTCGAGATGCCCTACCGCGCTGAGATCTGGGGCGCAGGCGAGCGCGATGAAAAAGCGCACACCTACCGACTTGGCGGGCTGACCTGCTTAGCAGGGGACGTCATGGGTGACTACAGTTTTGACGAGCCACTTTCGATTGGTGATCGGATCATGTTCAGTGACATGAGTCACTACACCATGGTCAAGACCTCAACCTTTAACGGCACTTTGCTGCCTGCGCTGGCGCTGTGGAACTCTGAAACCGGCGAGCTTAGAGTGGTGCGCCAATTTGGCTATGAAGACTTTAAAACGCGGTTATCCTGAAATTAAATGCAGCTGATAGCAGCAACTGGAGAGGCAGATGAACCACTTTTTATCATCGGAAATTGAAAATACCCCAGCCGACAAAGCTCGCTTTAGCGTACTTGCGGTTCCTTACGAAGAGTCCGTCTCCTATGGCGGCGGCACCAAGCATGGTCCAGAAGCCATCATCCGGGCTTCTGATCAGCTAGAGGTTTGGGATGGCTACTCAAAGCCGAGCGAGCATGGTATACACACCGCCGAAGCTATCGACTGCAGTGGGTCACCAGAGGAAGTGGTGAACCGGATCGCAGCCAAAACTCAGCAGCTGCTAGAAGCAGGCAGCATGCCGGTGGTACTGGGCGGTGAACACACCGTGACCTACGGGGTAATCAAAGGATACTTAGCAGCAGGTTTCCGTGATTTTGGGGTAGTGCAGATCGACGCTCACGCTGATCTGCGCGACGCCTATGAAGACAACCCCTACTCTCACGCATCGGTGATGAAGCGCGTGGTTGACGAGGGCATACCGCTTTATCAACTTGGCATCCGCGCTTACTGTGAAGAAGAAAAAAACACCCGCGAATCCAACCCCAATATCTACTTTCAAGACGCCGATGAGTTGGTGCCAAAGCTGATCAATCAGATCACGCTACCCGAGGACTTCCCCAAACAGGTCTTCTTTACCGTTGATGTTGATGGCCTCGATCCTAGCGTCTTCCCTTCTACCGGCACGCCGGTTCCAGGTGGCCTCTTATGGCACCAGAGCCTTGGGCTGTTTGAAAGCGTGGCTAATCAACGCGAGATCATCGGTTTTGACATCATGGAGTTCGCACCGATCGAAGGTTTTCACGCTTATGATTTCTCTGCTGCCCTGCTGACTCATAAACTCATGGGCATCACTGCTCGCTCGTTAGACAACAAAGCCTAAAACCTTTGGCAGATCGCAGTTTTGAGGCCGTTGCTGAGCACTTTACCCAAAAGATCTACGGCTCACTGAAGGGTCAGATTCGTCTTAAGGTATTGAAAAGTGACTTAGCGCAGTTCACTCAGCAAAGCGGCTTACAAGTTCTCGATGTTGGCTGCTGTCTCTTATACACATCTGACGCTGCCGACGAAGAGGATAG
>CAJXOR010000058.1 GCA_913057715.1 uncultured Moraxellaceae bacterium | reverse complement strand
TCGGCAGCGTCAGATGTGTATAAGAGACAGCCATTACCAAGGCTTCTTTGTTGGCTAAGAGTACTTTTTTGCCGGCGTTGACTGCGGCCAAGGTAGGCGGTAATCCAGCCGAGCCCACGATAGCCGCCATAACCGTATCGACGCACTTAAGCGCAGCAAGGCGCTGCAAATCTGCTGCGCTCGAGAGCACCTGAGTTTCTGCGCCCAAGGTTTTTAGACGGTTTGTGAGTTGGTCCGAGCGATCTTCGGGAACCCATGCGTATAAAACGCCAAACTCAGCACAAAGGTTTGCACACTTATCAATCTGACTAAACGCACTGAGCGCTGTTACCTGATAATCACTTAAGGACCCTCGGATCACTTTAAAGGTGCTATCACCGATTGAACCCGTTGCGCCAAGCACACAAAGTTTCTGCATCTAAAACCCACTGATCAAAGGGTTCATCAGCAAGGTGATCCCAGCATAAAAAATGGGCAAAGTAGCCAGCTGAGCATCGATCCTATCTAACACTCCCCCGTGACCTGGCAGCATTGTGCCTGAGTCCTTAACCCCTGCCTCACGCTTAATCATGCTCTCAAACAAATCGCCGGCGACGGAGATATAAGCGCAAAATATCGACAACATAAAGAACTCAATCAGCAGTAAACCACTGAGCTCAAGCGCATACAAACCAATCGATAAAACATACAGAGCGCTTAAAAAAAGTCCGCCCCACATACCCTCGTAAGTTTTGTTCGGGCTGACATTTGGGGCTAATTTATGTTTTCCCCACTTACGCCCAAAAAGGTAGGCGCCAGTGTCAGTGACCCAGACCAAGGCCATGGCGTAAATCAGCCACCAAGCTGAGCTTTGCCAAAGGGCGTAAGCTGAAGTGGCGCTCGCGACAATCAGGGCAGCGCCGATCAAAACCAGACGGGAGTTAAACCACTGTTTGGGGTGCAGCGGGTAGCGCTTCACCCAGTAACTGGCGGGTATCCAGATCAGTGCGCCAATCAGGCTGACCCCAAGCCAAACCTCGTTAAAGTAAAGGCACAACGCGCTGACTGCAGTCACGCCCAGTGCAAAAGCAGGTGCGGATAATTTAACCGGCATCATCTGCGCCCACTCACGAGCTGCCGCATAGGCCCCTGCCAGCAAAAGCAGGACGATCAGATAGGGTTGAAACGCGGTGCTAAACACACCGATGGCAACCACCACGAGCAGCAGTAGTGCTGTGATTGACCGGGTCAGCATGACCGCTCCGAAATCTTTAGCCAAAACGCACGTTGCTTATCTGCCATACCGTCGTACCCGCTGATTGAAAAAGTTGAGTGCTTGATCAAGATCTTCATGGCCAAAATCCGGCCAAAGTCGATCGGTAAAGTAAAGCTCAGCATACGCTGCTTGCCAGAGCAAGAAGTTGGAAATCCGGAACTCTCCGCCGGTGCGAATCAGCAAATCAACAGCAGGAAGCCCAGCTGTACTTAAAGCAGATTCAAAATGTCCCTCGTCGATTGCTTCTATCTCAAGCTTACCTGAACTCACTTGCTCGCAGAGTTTTCTAGCAGCTTGGGTAATATCCCAGCGGCCGCCGTAACTAAAGGCGACATTTAGGATAAGACGCTTTCCTGAAGCTGTGTCTGATTCGACCTGATCGACGACACGCATAACTGATTCAGATAAGCGAGTGCGATCTCCGGTAAAGATTACCTTGATGCCATTTTTGATCATATCGGGCAAGCGCTGGATCATGCTGGTTTTAAACAGATCCATGAGAAAGTTGACTTCCTGAGCGGAGCGCTGCCAATTTTCACTGGAAAAGGCAAAGACGCTCAGCACTTCAATCGCGTGATCACGGCACCAAGTTAACACTGGTTCTAGCCGATCTGAGCCTAAGGAGTGGCCTTGGCCTGCTGGAAGGCTGTGCTTTTTACCGTAGCGGTTGTTGCCATCCATGATGATGGCAAGGTGCTTTAAGGGGTCGCTCAAAACTCAGACTTGCATGAGCTCAGCTTCTTTTTTGTCAAGGTGTTTGTCCACCTCGGCAACGAAGCGATCGGTGAGTTTTTGAATTTGATCTGAGGCGCGGCGCTCGTCGTCTTCTGAGATCTCTTTTTCTTTGAGTAGCTCTTTGATATCGCCCATCATGTCTCGGCGTGCGTTACGCAGGGAGATCTTGGCGTTTTCAGCTTCAGTGCGAGCCAATTTTTGCATGTCTTTGCGGGTTTCTTCAGTCAGGGCTGGCAAAGGCACGCGGATCACTTCAGCAGACATCGGGTTTAAACCCAGATCACTCTCGCGGATGGCTTTATCGACAGTAGACACCATGTCGCGCTCAAAGGGCTGAACCAAAAGCGTGCGCGAATCTTCGACGTTGACACTCGCCACCTGATTCAGCGGCACGTCAGAGCCGTAGTACGGCACCATGACCGAGCCCAGCATACCGGGGTGGGCACGTCCGGTGCGCACCTTGGCAAAAGCCGACTCGAGCGCCTCAATGGAGCGCTGCATCTGCGCTTCGCCTTCACTTAATATTTCTTTGATCATAAGATTTTCCTGTTCACTGGCCTTTGTTGTGAAAAACCAGCGTTCCTTCTTTTTCGCCCATCACCACGCTGAGTAACGCGGAGGGCTTGCTCATATCAAACACTTGAAGCGGCACGTCATGCTCGCGGCACAGTGCAATCGCGGTCAGATCCATGATGCCGAGCTTGTTATCAAGCACTTCATCAAAACTTAAAAAATCGTGTTTTTTGGCGTCGGGGTGTTTGACTGGATCTTTATCAAATACACCGTCTACTTTAGTGGCTTTTAAGATCAGGTCCGCTTCGATCTCAATGCCGCGCAAGCAAGCTGCTGTGTCGGTGGTGAAAAAGGGATTACCGGTTCCTGCCACAAATACACAAACCTCAGAGCTTGAGAGGTGGCGGATCGCGTTGCGTGAGCTGTACTCCTCGGTGATTGCACCGATCTTCATGGCGCTCATGAGGCGAACCTTCATGTTGCGGCGCTCAAGTGCGTCTCGAAGCGCCAGCCCGTTCATGACGGTTGCCAGCATACCCATCTGATCGCCAGTTACCCGTCCAACCAAGCCTTGCTGCTGAAGGGTTGAGCCTCGGTAGATGTTACCGCCGCCAACCACGATACCCACTTGAACGCCCAAGCCCACGAGGTGCGCAACCGACAAACTCATGTGATCCAGTACTTCGGCATCGATACCCATGCCTTTACCGGCGGCTAAAGCCTCGCCTGAGAGCTTAAGTAAAATGCGTCCGTATTTGGGGGTTTTTTGCGGGGAAGACATAGCAGCAGCACGCTTTTTTGAGTGTTGGCATGTTAGCAAACTTCATTGGGCTAGCCAACGCTTAGATCGTCGATCGCTTTGCTATGGCTGTCATGACGCCAATCAGAGCCAGATAGTGAAAACTTATCTATCCAGCTCGGTCTCTTTTAAGAGCTTACCGCCTGACCAAACAAATCGTACTCACCCGCCTCATCAATCATCACCTGAATCATATCGCCCACCTTGACCCCTTCAGGGAGCGAGTCCACAAAGACATTGGCATCGATCTCAGGGGCACTTAGGTAGCTTCGAGCGATCGCAACGCCTTCCTCTTCGTCGATCTCATCGATGAGGACATTTAACACTTTGCCTACTTTGGCTTGAAGCTTCGCCTCAGAGATCGCTTGTTGGTGCTGCATGAGGCGATCTTTGCGCGCTTCTTTCACCGCTTCATCGACGTGATTGGGCAAATCGTTTGCCGCTGCGCCTACAATCGCTGAGTAAGTAAAGCAACCCACGCGATCGAGCTGAGCTTCAGTGAGCCAGCCCAGCAAGTACTCAAAATCCTCCTCGGTTTCCCCCGGAAAGCCCACCACAAAGGTGGAGCGGATGGCGATCTCAGGGCAAATCTCACGCCAGCGTCGGATCCGCTCAAGCGTGTTGTGCGAAGCGGCTGGTCGTTTCATCGACTTTAAGACATTTGGTGCAGCGTGCTGAAACGGGATGTCTAAATAAGGCAAGATCTTGCCGCCGGCCATGAGCTCAACCACCTGATCCACATGCGGATAAGGATAAACGTAGTGCAGACGCACCCAGATACCCAGCTGGCCCAGTGCCTGACACAGATCAAAAAACTTGGTTTTAAGCGGCTGGCCTTCCCAAAAACAGGTTTGGAACTTTAAATCCAGACCATAGGCTGAGGTGTCTTGGGAGATGATCAGCAGCTCTTTGACGCCAGCACGTTTGAGCGCGGCGGCCTCTGCCATAACCTGGTCAATCGGACGTGACACCAGATCGCCGCGCAAGGATGGGATGATACAAAAGCGGCAGCGGTGATTGCAGCCCTCGGAAATCTTAAGGTAGGCGTAGTGCTTGGGCGTAAGCTTAATCCCCTGCTCTGGCACCAGATCGATAAAGGGATTGTGAGTTTTGGGCGGCTTTGGCAAGTGCAAGTGAACCGCGCCCATGACATCTTCGTATGCCTGAGGACCGGTGACCGCGAGCACACTGGGGTGCATACCCATGATCTTATCGGCGTCTTTGCCCAAGCAACCGGTCACGATCACTTTGCCATTTTGATCAATCGCTTCACCAATCGCATCGAGTGATTCTTGAACAGCCGACTCGATAAACCCGCAGGTGTTGACGACAACCAGATCAGCGCCCGCATAATCTGCCCCCAGCTCATAACCTTCTTGCTTGAGCTGAGTCATGATGCGCTCAGAATCAACCAAAGCTTTGGGGCAGCCAAGAGATACAAAACCGATTTTTGCCGTCATAAAAAAACCATCAAAATGTCAGCGCACATGATATCACTCCGATGAGCGCCTTTGACTAATTGATGAGCTCGATATATGTTCATTAAAGACATGTTGTGATGTTGGTTCTTGCTGCTATGGATAAGCGGCTATCAAAAGGGTTTTAAAAAAACCCCTCTATATCAAGGATGATAATTTTGAAATCAATAAACCGATGGGCAACTCTGCTCAGTACTGCGGTACTGAGCATGGGTATGGTGGGTTGCGGGCAATTGGGCCCCTTATTGAGTGTGCCTGAAGTCAGCGACGCACAAACCAACGATGTGGTTTTTGTGGGTGATTCTATCTTTGCGCTATCTGGGGAGATCCAGGCGCAAATTGAAGAAAACGCGCAAACCACGTTTAGAAACTATGCGATCTCAGGTGCCCAATTGGTCGAAGGAAGCATAGCTGATTCGGTTCCAGATCAACTCGATAAAGCCTTTAGCGATGATCCTAACATCCGCTTGGCGGTGGTCGATGCGGGCGGCAACGATATCTTGATTCCTGCGATCGCCCTTGACCCCAATCAGTGTAAAACACGCTGGTACCGCAAAGACTTGAGCCAGAAGTGCAAGGATTTGATCGATAACCTTTATGTTCAGGGCGTTGATCTGATGAACTCAACAGCGGATCGCGGCGTCGACAAAGCCTATTTGATGGGCTACTACTACGTAAAAGACGCTTTTTTCAAACTCGACGCTTTGGAGCAAGCCGTAGATTATGGGGCTGAAGCTTTTTCAAATGTCTGCGCTAACTCAACTGCCGATTGCACCTTTGTTGATACCCGCTCTTTCATCAATGATGAGGATATCAAGTGGGATGGAATTCACCCCAAAACTTCGGGCTCAATCAAGATCGGTAACGCGATCTGGGAAGCGGGCTTGAAAGACGATTTGTAAAGCTGGATTGTTAAATAAAAACCGGGTTATCCCGGTTTTTTTGGGGGTTAGAGATGAAAAAAGTTTGGGCAGGACTATCACTCGTTTTATTGGCAGCATTGATTGCGACGCTGGTCAGACTCGATCATAAAAAAGTGGTACTGAAAACCGCTCAAGCCTCTGATCAACCGCACTCAAGCGTCTCTGAGGATTTGGTTGAACAACCTAAGGATACGTTGGTGAATCAGATAGCCAGCCGCTTTCAGCGGCGCTACGGCGCATCAATCGGGTCGGTGGTAACTCAGGCCGGTTTGCTCAGTGAGCTTGACCGGCTTCAAAGCACCCACCCTAATCAAAGTCGCCTCTTGTTTGATGAGGCGGTAAAGATGGCATTTCCCAATCAAGCCGCACAGATCTTAAGACTCATCGATTTACTGATTGAGTATGAGGACTGGGTGGACACAAATAGTGGCCGACTGAACCGTTTAGAATCAGTTGAACGCCTAGCGAAGCTATGGGAAAAACGCTATGAGTTGTTTGGAGCTGACGCCGATCTGCTTTGGGCTGAATCAACTTTGGGCGGAGATGTTAAGCAATTGCAAATCCAAGCAGAGATGGATCGACTTTCGCAAATTAACGATCAATCGGCCAGCAGCATCGCCGATCAACTCCTGGATAAGATAGATGAAATTTATGCTGGTTCTACAGCTGCTGCCCTGCTCACACCAAACGATCTGGGTCAGGCGGTTTTTGCGCTGGATTCGGTGCAGGCAGATCTGGCTGCGCTTGACCCGCAAAGTCGAGTTGATCAAATTAAGGAGCTTCGCAAAAAGGTGGGTTACCCTGAAGAAGTCATCACTCAGTTAGCTCAGCGCGATCAGATTAATCAACAAAAATGGGACACGGGTTATCAATACCAAGCAGCCAAACAATCACTGTCTGAGCAGTACACCGGATCAAGATATGAGCAAGAGCTAAGTAATTTGCAAAGCGCAACTTTTGGGTCTTCCGCTCCAACGATTGCTGCTGAGGAGCGCTCAGGTTTTTATCGCTTTAATCGCCCTAGGCAGTTTGGTGTCAATTAGATCTCGAGTGGTTAACACAGCAGGTTCAGCGGTTTTTTCACGCGGCGTTTTTAAGAAATTTTCGATCAAATCTAAGGGGTTACATGCTAGGCTAATGCCTCTAATTTCGATGATATAACCAGCTCAAGGGGTCTGCAGATGGCAGAGAAAGCCACAGATGTGATTGATTCTGGCGCTAAGCTGCTGCTGGTGCAGGAGCTGCTTAAAACTGAGCAGCATCAGGAGCTGATCGATTTTTTCTCTGACCAGTCAGAGTACGAGATTGCCAGCCTACTAGAGTCATTTCCCAAACCAGAGCGACTTGAGCTCTGGGCATTGGTACCTTTAGAGCTCAAGGGTGAGGTACTGGCTGAGGTTGATGCCGATATCCGAAGCGCCCTCATGGCCGACATACCAGCCGATGAGATCGGGGTTATGGCTGAGGATCTGGATGCTCAGGATATTGCTGAGATCCTCGATAACGCCACCAGTGAAGTTCGCGCTGCGGTCATCGACGGGCTGGATCATGCCACGCGCATGCAGGTCAGTAAGCTTGCCTCTTACGACGCCGACGTCGTTGGTAGCTACATGGATCCGGAGGTCGTATTTGTCGATCAGTCATTGACCCTTGAGCAGGTGCAACTGCTGATGCGCAGTGACGAAGACCTGCTCGATGATCAGGCGCAAGAGCTGCTCGTCATCGATGAAACCGGCCAGCTGTTGGGATTGCTGTCACTGGTCGATATCATCAAGTTTGATCAGAGCATGCTGGTATCAGAGCACATCGATACCGCGATCAAGGTACTCGACACCATGCCGATCCGGGACGCTGCTGCTTTGATCCGCGCCGAGGACTTTCGTTTTGCCCCGGTTGTGACCAGCGAAGGCACGTTGGTGGGTCAGCTTAACGCTGAAGATATCTTAAGTATCGTGCGCGATGATGCTGATTCAACCTTAAAGCACTTATCGGGGGTCAGCGACGATGAAGAGCTGTTTGCACCGATCCTTCGCAGTGCCAAAAGCCGTAGTTTTTGGTTGGGAATTAACCTCTTGACCGCTTTTTTAGCTGCTTTTGTTATCGGCCGCTTTGAGCTGGTCCTCTCTCAGGTGGTGGCTTTGGCGGTGCTCATGCCCGTGGTGGCAAGTATGGGCGGCATCGCCGGTTCACAGACCTTAACCGTCGTGATCCGTGGACTAGCGATGAACCAGATTGGGGGTTCCAACCGCAGTTGGCTGTTCAATAAGGAGCTTTGGGTTGGTGCCATCAATGGGGCGATTTGGGCGATAGTGGTCGCCATCGTCTCCTACCTTTGGTTTGACTCAGGCGCCATCGCCATCGTGATTGGTTGCGCCATCGTGATCAACATGACCGTGGCAAATGTCGCCGGTATCGCGATCCCGCTCACACTTAAAGAGATGAACATTGACCCTGCTCTATCCGCCTCTGTGATCCTAACCACGGTGACCGATGTGGTTGGCTTTTTGTCTTTCTTGGGACTCGCCAGTTTATTGATATTGAATTAATTCAATCACTTTTCCTAAAATGCACCAAAAAATAGCATCAATTATGCACCAATTTGGTGCTAATCTACGGGGACATTTGATACCTGTCCCAGCTTAGCCAAATTTTCACGTTTGCCTGCACCCAATTGTGGCCTGAATATTGCTAGCTGTATGGTAAGACCTTAAGGCCTAATCCATGCCAATTCGCTCTGTCCGCAAGATGTTTGAAGCCAGCCGACCCAGTGTGATGGGCGCGGAGGCAATGCACCTGCTCGACCACATGCTGACCGGGGTGATACTGGTCGATAAAGACCTCAACATCTTAAAGATCAACTCGGCAGTTGAAGTATTGCTCCAGCTCTCGGAGCGGCGTCTGCTCGGTAGCGCGATCGTGAATTTGTTTAACGGCAGCGACTTTGACTTGGGTGCGATGTGCGAACGCTCCAAACGCAACGTGCAGTCTTTTGCTCAGCGCAACCTCAGGATTTCGGTTGGACAGCGCTCAACCCTAGTGGATTTTACGGCCACGCCAGTTGATTTAGCCCCCGTTGAATTTATATTTGAGCTGCATGCCAAGGATCGCCAATCAAAGATCTTGCGCGAAGAGATGATTGCTAAGCAGCATAAGCTGACTCGTCAGTTGATTCGCGGGGTGGCCCATGAAATCAAAAACCCATTAGCTGGGATCCGCGGAGCAGCGCAGCTGTTGCTTAGGGGTTCAGGCACGACCGATGACGTCAGTGAGTTTGCTGAGGTGATCATCACTGAATCAGATCGCCTCAAGACCTTGGCCGACAGCATGCTGGGCTCTAACAAACCGCTCAAGCTTGAGCGGATCAACATCCATGAACCGATTGAGCACATCCATAAGTTACTCAAAGCCCAGCATCAACAAATCGAGCTGGTCAGGGATTATGATTTGTCGATTCCTGAAATCGAGATGGATAAAAACCGGATCATCCAAGTGCTGCTCAACATTTGCATCAATGCGATCAACGCCATGGTGGAGAGTGAAACAAGTGAGCCGGTACTCAAGCTAAAAACCCGCATCAAGCACCATGTGACTGCTCATGGGCAGGTACACCGTCAGATGCTGTGCATCAATATCGAAGACAACGGACCGGGCATCCCGAAAAAACTGTGCGATACCCTCTTCTACCCTATGGTGACTGGGCGCGCTCAGGGCAGTGGCCTTGGGTTGTCAATCGCCCAAGACCTTATCTTTCAGCATGGCGGTTATATAGAGTTCAATACCCGTCATGCTTCCAGCAAGCCAAAGAACACCGGTACTGAATTTACCATCTACCTGCCAACTGATCAGCAAAGTGACTCAAACCAGTCCCTATCAAATACAGAGCAATCATGACGTCAGACAATAATAAACTCAGCCCCCTTCCACAAATATGGGTCGTCGAAGACGACCAGTCGCTCAGGTGGGTTTTGGGGAAAACCTTCGAGTCAGCATCCATGCAGGTTCGCTGTTTTGAGGATGCTTATGAAGCTTTAGAGGCACTTGAAGAAGGCGAAGCACCGCAAGTTCTGCTCACCGACATCCGCATGCCGGGTATGGATGGGCTGACATTTTTGAAAAAGGTGCATGAGCAGCACCCCAACATGCCGATCATCGTGATGACGGCTCACTCTGATCTCGACTCGGCGGTATCAAGCTATCAAACCGGCGCTTTTGAGTACCTGCCCAAGCCTTTTGATATCGATGATGCGGTTAAATTGGTGCAACGTGCCTTTGATCACCAAGTGCAACAGCAGGACAAGATTGAGCTAAATGTCAATCCAAGTGGCTCTAAAATCATTGGTGAATCTCCCGCGATGCAAGAGTTGTATCGGGCCATCGGAAGGCTGTCGCACTCCAACATCACCGTCCTCATCAATGGTCAATCAGGGACCGGCAAAGAGCTGGTGGCGGCCGCACTTCATGAACACTCTCCTCGTAAGAACAACCCCTTCATCGCACTCAACATGGCGGCAATCCCCAGTGATTTGATTGAGGCGGAGTTGTTTGGCCATGAAAAAGGGGCGTTTACCGGCGCAACTGCTAAGCGCTCAGGTCGCTTTGAGCAAGCCAATGGAGGAACACTGTTTTTAGATGAGATCGGTGATATGCCTTTTGCGACTCAGACCCGATTGCTCAGGGTTTTGGCGGACGGTGAGTTTTACCGAGTAGGTGGACATACACCCATACGTGTTGATGTAAGGATCATCGCAGCGACTCACCAGAATTTGGAGCAGCGGGTAGAAGACGGCAAGTTTCGTGAGGATTTATTTTATCGATTAAACGTGATTCGGCTTAACTTGCCAGCTTTAAAAGAGCGCAGCGGCGATATACCCAAACTGACTGAGTTTTTTCTGAGTGAATCAGCCAAGCAGATGGACATTGAGCCAAAGTCTCTGAGTGATCAAGCGCTCAAGCGAATTGTCGATTACCCTTGGCCAGGTAACGTTCGAGAACTTCAAAACACCTGCCGGTGGCTGATGGTTATGGCGCCTAGCGCTCAAATCGCGCTTGAAGATCTGCCGGCTAAACTGCTCGAGCATGGTTCAGAGCAAAAGATAACTGCTGGCCGTGTACCTAGCGATCAGTTACTTAGTAGTGAATCAGAAGCCGAGGTTTTGGATGATTCACCCAATCCAGCACCCACCACTTGGCAGCAAAAGCTGCATCATCTCTTGATTGAACAGCACGAAAAAGGCGATATGAAAAACCTGATCGCCATACAGGAACAGATAGAGCAGGAGCTGATCAATACCGCGTTAGAGATCAGCGGAGGCAAAAAAGGCGCTGCTGCTGACTTGTTGGGTTGGGGTCGCAACACGCTCACCCGCAAACTCAAACACTAAATCCATGTCCAAAAAAAGGGAGGGGTTATATAACCCCTCCCCCCTCAAGTTAATCCTGTATTTAAAGCGTGTTATTCCTCAACATAAGCTGTGTTTTTGGTCACATGTCGCAGGTAGAAGTAACCCAGTAATCCTGAGATGAGCGATCCAAGTAAGATGCCAATACGCTCATCGAATACTTGAGTTTGTGGGTAGGCCAGCCCGCCGATAAACAAACTCATGGTAAAGCCGATTCCGCAAAGTAAAGACGCGCCTAAGATATGCGACCAGTTCACGTGTTTGGGTAGCTCTGCTAAGCCCAACTTGATGGTCAGCCAGCTGAACAACAGTATGCCTATCGGTTTACCGATTACGAGGCCTAGCATCACGCCAAGCGGGACTGGGTGTAATACATCACCAATTCCCATCCCCTCAAAGCTGATACCGGCGTTTACAAAGGCAAATAACGGAAGGATGATAAATGCCACTGAATTATGCAGATCATGCTCTAGGGTTTTGACCGGAGAGAAGTCTGGATTTTTGGGATCGGTATACGGGATAAACAGTGCGGTGATCACACCAGCCAAGGTGGCGTGGACACCAGATTTGAGAACCGCTACCCAGATCAACAGACCTATGATGAGATAAACCGTATGGCCTGACACCTTAAGCCGGTTAATCAGTGCCAACGCGATGATGCCGATACCAGCAAAACCTAAAGCGGTGTACGATATGTCACCGCTATAGAACAGAGCGATGATCACGATTGCACCGATGTCATCAAAGATCGCAACGGTCAGCAAAAAGATCTTGAGTGCAGTCGGTATCCGGTCGATCAGTAGGCTTAACACCCCAACAGCAAAGGCGATGTCGGTTGCTGCTGGTATGGCCCAACCATCTAGGTAAGAAGGTTCACCCGAGGATTTGGTAATCGCCACATAGATCGCAGCCGGGATCAACACACCGCCAATTGCGGCGATACCTGGCAAGACGACTTGAGATATTTTGGAGAGCTCCCCCGCAACAAACTCACGCTTGAGCTCAAGCCCCACCAAGAAAAAGAAGATCGCCATGAGGCCATCGTTAACCCAGTGGCGCAGATCCTTTTCGATCTTAAAGTTTTCAATTTGAAAATTTACCGTCGCATGCAAAAAATCCTGATAAGCCCCCGATAGTGGTGAATTAGCGACTATCAGGGCAGCAATCGCGGCCAAAGCCAGTACGACTCCCCCGGCTGAGTTGGTCTTTAGAAAGCGCTTGATGGAGCTGATCGGCTTGATGGCCATTAATTAACCCTTAAGATATTTGATGGCAAAAAGTAATTAGGCATGCTTAAGTTCAAACTCATGCATGAACTGTACCAGACGCTCAACCGCTTCAAGCGGAACGGCGTTATAAATACTGGCGCGCATACCGCCCACCGTACGGTGACCCTTGAGGTGAAGTAAACCCGTCTCTTCGGACTGGCGTAAAAACTCCGCGTTTAGCGACTCATCTGCCAAATAAAACGGCACATTCATGATGGAGCGATTAGCGATCGCAACTGGATTGCTGTAAAGCTTAGATGAGTCAATCGCGCTATAGAGCATCTGAGATTTTTGGTGATTGATCTTGGCAATTGCATCGACACCGCCCTGTTCTATCAGCCACTCAAACACCAGACCTGATAAGTACCAGCTGTAAGTCGCTGGCGTGTTGAGCATCGAATCAGCTGCTGCTTGCAGCCCATAGTTCATCACTGCTGGGCAGTTATCTCGAGCTTTATCTAACAGGTCGCGCTTGACGATCACCAAGGTGAGGCCAGCTGGGCCGACATTTTTCTGAGCGCCTGCGTAAATCACGCCAAAGTCACTCACCTGAATCGGCTCAGCCAAGATCACCGAGGAGAAGTCAGCGACAAGCGGCATGTCCGCTTTGGGCACATAGTCAAATGCCACTCCGTTGATGGTCTCGTTCGGGCAGTAGTGCAAAAACTGATCATCGCTTGAGAGATTGGCAGCGATCTGCGCTTGAGTGGGCACCGAGTGGTAGCCCGCCTCTTTGGTTGAGGCGACCAGGTTAACGCTCAGGTACTTTTTCGCCTCTTTAACTGCCTTGGCTGACCAGATGCCGGTGTCAACATAGGCTGCACTTTGATCAGCCTGAGTCAGGTTGAGTACGACCGATGAAAACTGCAGACTTGCTCCGCCCTGCAAAAAAAGTACGGCGTAATCATCGGGTATGTTCATGAGCGTACGCAGGTTTTGCTCAGCTCGCGCAGCAACCTCTATAAAGGGCTTTGAGCGGTGTGAGATCTCCATGACCGAGACCCCGCGTCCATCCCAATTGAGTAGCTCAGCACGAGCTCGCTCTAAAACAGCCGTGGGCAAAGAGGCTGGGCCTGCACTGAAATTATCGGCGCGAAAATCAGAAGCAACACTCATGGCAAACTCATTAGTCTTTTTAATGACGCAAATTGTAAACCACCTCGGCCGATAACTGGATTGAACTTTGGTTATTTTTTCTTTTGCTGTGCGGCGTTAAGTTGTATTGGTCCAGCTCTGAGACGCATCTCATGAGAGACATATTTTTTTAATAGCCACAGATCTAGATCGGATTGAGTCCTCGCCACAGATCAGCTTTGAGCATGGGATTGTCTAAACACGCTTGTAGCGATGGCGTCTGATGAACTCTTAAGCTCAACCCCCAAGGTGAGTTGAGTTGGCCCAGACAGATCAAGCTTTGCGTCCCAGATTGCGCCAATCGACCTTTGATAAAGGCGTTAAATGCCTGTTGATCACTAAAATAAGCCGGTAATTGATCGTCTTGATTGAGCGGGAAACTGATTGGCAGCAGATTTGCGCGACAACAAGCTTGCGCAATATTGCCAAGTAATTGCTGCTCCTCAAAACTGATCGTAGCTGCGTCTGCCACCACGAGATAACCGCCATAACAAAAACTGAGCCACTCTACTCGCTGACTGACTTTGGTTTTAGTGGGCTCTTCAAGAGTTTGCTCGACGTCCAGATCTGCCGTGCGTGGGCGGTCGGATTGATCTGCACCAACCCCGTGGGTTTTGGCCGAGTTACCCAATTTGCCAAGTAACTCATGGATTGCCTGTGAGCCGCCTCCAGCAGCCGAGTAATCATCAAAGCCTTCAGCGTCCATGAAAGCTGCGTCTGCGAAGGCGTCGTTTGGATCCATGAAACCAGTTACAGGCGGAACTTGTGTATCAATGACTGGAGCTGCCGTATGTTCTACGGTGTGCCTGTCTCTTATACACATCTCCGAGCCCACGAGACTAGGCATGATCTCGTA
>CAJXOR010000057.1 GCA_913057715.1 uncultured Moraxellaceae bacterium | reverse complement strand
CGAGATCATGCCTAGTCTCGTGGGCTCGGAGATGTGTATAAGAGACAGCTTTTAGGTTGCCAGAGTGAAGGCCACACTCTTTTTGGGTGGCTTCTTCCCACCACCAGCGACCTTCGCGCTCATGCTGGCCTGGCAACACGGCGCGCGTGCAAGGCTCACAACCAATTGAGATAAAGCCCTGTTCGTGCAGCTCGTTGTAGGGAACTTCCATCATGCGAATATAGTTCCAAACTTCAGCAGAGCTCCAGTTGGCAAGCGGGTTGAATTTAATCAACTGCTTGCCCGGTCCGCTAAAGACGACATCGTGCTGCACGACAGGCACTTCAGTTCGGGTGCCGGGACTTTGGTCTTTACGCTGGCCAGTGATCCAAGCGTCTAGCGTGTGCAATTTGGCGCGCAGTGGCTGGACTTTACGGATACCGCAGCACTCTTTGTGGTCGTCTTCATAAAAGCTGAACAGGCCTTTTTTGGTGACGAGTTCTTGCAGTGGCCCTGCGTCAGGAAAGCAGATTTCAAGATCGATCTCATAGTGCTCACGTACGGTTTCTAAAAAAGCATAGGTTTCTGAGTGCAGGCGGCCGGTGTCTAAGCTGAAGACCCGAAACTTAAGGCCTTTTTGACGAGCTAACTTGGCTGCCATATCAACCAGAACCACGTCTTCAGCGCCGCTAAAAGAGATCGCCACTTCGCCGTCTTGACTCAGGGCCAGCTCAAGGATCTTTTGTGGGGACTGGTCTGCATATTCGTTTGCTAGCGCATCAATCTGGTCGACTGATTCAATTTTCTGAGTCATGGGTTTTCGCCTGAGCTGTCTGATGCTGGGCATTATAGTTAATTGCTAAAACTTTTGCTCGCACGCAAACTTAACTGCCACTAAAGGCAGCTTAGCCCTTCTATTTAGTGCATAATTTTGTTACAAAATATCAGGGTAAATTTAGCCCTTCACCAAACGATTTGCGAGAGTTTATGAATACCAACCCGGTTGATCCAAACGGTCTTGCTGAGTTTTCGGTTGTCTACACCGATCGCTCGCTCAATCACATGTCGAAAAAGTTTCAAGCAGTCATGAACGAGCTGTTTGAGGGCTTGTGCGACGTCTACCAAGCTGATTACGCAGTCTTGGTTCCTGGCGGGGGCACCTTTGCCATGGAAGCGGTCGCGCGTCAGCTTGCCACCAATCAAAAAGTGCTGGTGGTGAGAAACGGCTGGTTTAGTTTTCGCTGGACGCAGATCATCGAGATGGGCGGGATCACTCAGGATCAAACCGTGCTGTGCGCCAACGCTGAGGACGGCGGTGATCAGCCATACTTTGCGCCTTATAAGCTCGACAAAGTGGTTGCTCAGATTCATGAAACCAAGCCGGCGGTGGTGTTTATGCCGCACGTGGAAACCTCAGCAGGTCTGATGCTTCCCGATGACTATATTGCTCAGGTAGCTAAGGCCGTGCATGCGGTTGGTGGTCTACTGGTGGTGGACTGTATCGCTTCTGGTTGCATGTGGCTGGACATGAAGAAACTCGGGATCGATGTGTTGATCAGCGCGCCGCAAAAGGGCTGGAGTGGATCGCCGGGCGCTGGGGTAGTGATGCTGAGCGCCGAGGCTAAAGCACGGGTGTCTGAGACCACCAGCACCAGTTTCTCAGCTGATCTGGGTAAGTGGATGCAGATCATGCAGGCTTACCGTGATGGCGGACATGCTTATCATGCGACCATGCCAACCGATGCACTTGAGTATTTTGCTCAGGTTTACCGCGAGGCTAAAGCGGATGGTTTTGATGTGCTTAAGGCTGCTCAAAGTGAGTTGGGCAACAAAGTGCGCGCTCGCCTGAGTGAGCTTGGGTTTAAGAGCGTCGCTGCGCCTGGTTTCGAGGCGCCCGGTGTGGTGGTGTGTTACACCACTCGTGACGCGGTTCATAAGGGCAGTGCTTTTGCTGAGCTTGGCGTGCAGATCGCCGCTGGTGTGCCGCTTAAGTGCGCAGAACCGACTGGCTTTAAAACCTTTAGGGTGGGGCTGTTTGGTTTGGATAAACTCACGGGCGTCGATGCGGCTTTTGATCGCTTAAACACCGCGCTGACCCAAGTCGGCGCTGAGCACTAAACGCTTAAACATTACTTTTACGGAAAAATCTATGGAAATCGTCTGTCTTGATTTGGAAGGGGTGCTGATCCCGGAGATTTGGATCGCCTTTGCTGAGAAAACTGGCATCAAGGAGTTGTTTGCGACCACGCGTGATATTCAGGATTACGATGAACTCATGACCATGCGTCTTGAGACCCTGAAAAAACACGGGCTGGGTCTGCCGCAGATTGAAGAGGTGATCAACACGCTTGAGCCGCTTGAAGGCGCCAAAGCCTTTGTCAAATGGATCCAATCGAACTTTCAGCTGATTATCCTGTCTGACACTTTTTATGAGTTCTCACGCCCGCTCATGCAGAAGCTGGATTTCCCGACGCTGTTTTGTCATCGCTTGATTGTGGATGAAACTGGCATGATCACGGACTACAAACTGCGCCAGCCCAACCAAAAGCAAAAAGCGGTCGAAGCACTCAAATCACTAAACTTTACCGTTTATGCGGCGGGTGACTCCTACAATGACACCACTATGCTGGGTGCTGCAGACGCTGGGTTTTTGCTTCATGCACCAGAAAATGTGATCACTGAATTTCCGCAGTTTCCCTCGCTCAGCAGTTATGAGCAGTTGGCTAAAAAACTGATTGCTGCTTCCCCGCGTGAGATTAAAGCTTTTAACTGAAGACGACTCTTGAGGATTGACCATGAGCTACCCCAACCTACTTAAGCCGCTCGATTTAGGCTTTACGACGCTTAAGAACCGTGTGGTTATGGGCTCGATGCACACCGGTCTTGAGGATCGTTTCTGGAACTACGGAAAGCTGGCAGCCTACTTTGAGGCTCGCGCCAAAGGCGGAGCGGGGATGCTCGTGACCGGCGGGATATCGCCTAACCGTGAGGGTTGGTTGTTGCCAGCAGGCGGCACGCTCAACAACAAACTCGATGTGTTTAACCACAAGCGAGTCACGCGAGCCGCTCACCGTCATGGCGCCAAGATGATCCTGCAAATCCTGCACTCAGGTCGCTATGGGTATCAGCCGTTTGTGGTGTCGGCCAGTGCGATTAAGTCGCCGATCTCACCCTTTAAGCCGCGCGCGATGACAGAAAAGCAGATCTTGGCGACCGTTGCAGACTTTGCAAAAACCGCTTTGCTGGCTAAAAAAGCAGGTTATGACGGCGTGGAAGTCATGGGATCAGAGGGTTATCTGATCAACCAGTTTTTAAGCTCACACGTCAATCAGCGCAGCGATCGATGGGGCGGCGACATCCATGGCCGGATGCGCTTTTCTCAGTCGATCGTGCAGGCAATCCGCGCTGCGGTCGGGCCTAAATTCATCATCATGTTTCGCTTGTCTTTGCTTGATCTGGTGCCAGACGGCAACACCATGGATGAAGTCATCACAGTTGCTAAGATGCTCGAAGATTCGGGAGTTACGCTGCTGAACACCGGTATTGGCTGGCACGAAGCGCGTATCCCCACCATCGTGACCAGTGTGCCAAGAGCAGCCTTTGCTGATGTTTCAGCTGAGATCAAAAAACACGTGAAGATGCCGGTGATCGCTTCCAACCGCATCAACATGCCTGAGACGGCTGAAAAGATCCTTGAGTCCAATCAAGCGGACTTAATCCAAATGGCGAGGCCATTTTTGGCGGATCCAGAGTGGGTCAACAAAGCAGCCACTAACCGCAGCGATGAGATCAACACCTGTATTGCTTGTAATCAGGCGTGCTTGGATCATACGTTTGCAAACAAACGCGCTTCTTGTTTGGTGAACCCGCAGGCTTGCCACGAAACCGAATTGGTTTATGTGAAAACCAAGGCGCCTAAGCGTGTTGGGGTGATTGGAGGCGGAGTCGCGGGTATGTCAGCTGCGATCACGGCAGCTCAGTGTGGCCACCAGGTGACTTTGTTTGAAGCGGGGACAGAGCTTGGTGGGCAGTTCAACTACGCCAAAGTGATCCCGGGTAAAGAAGAGTTTCACGAAACCGTGCGCTACTTTAAGCGGATGCTTGAGCTGCGCGGGGTCAATGTCGAGCTTAATCGCACCATGACGCGTGAGGAGCTGATAAGCCTGCACTTGGACGATGTGATCATCGCAACCGGTGTGGTACCGCGTTCGCTTAAGCTTGAAGGGGCTGATCTGCCGCATGTGCACAGCTACGCCGATGTGCTCTCGGGCAAGGTGGTTTGCGGCAAACGGGTAGCGGTGATCGGTGCTGGCGGAATTGGCTATGACATGAGTGAGTTTTTGGTCGCGCCCTCGGAGCAAGATGAGCCGCAAACTATCAGAGAGTGGCGCAGTGAGTGGGGTGTTACCCAAGATGCTGACTATGAGACTGAAGGCGGGTTAGTTAAACCGCATGCGCCGACGCCTGAGCGCGAGGTGTTTATGCTGCAGCGTAAAGATACGCCGTTTGGTAAAGATCTGGGTAAAACCACCGGTTGGGTTCACCGCGCTCACATCAAGAAAAACATGGTCAAAACTTTGGGCGGCGTGAGCTATCAGCGAATCACACCTGAGGGGCTTTGGATTGAGCGCGGTGGTCAAGAGCAGCTGCTCAGAGTTGATGATATCGTGGTGTGTGCTGGTCAAGTATCAGTGGCTGATTTGATCATCGAAGATGCAAGCTTTGAAACCAAGGTTCACGTGATCGGCGGTGCTAAACTGGCCGGTGAGCTCGATGCCAAGCGCGCGATCAAAGAGGGTGCTGAGGTAGCAGCGGCGCTTGGTTGATCGACAGGCGTTAAGTTGGTTTGATCTTAAGCGCTCAATTGGCGAGATATGACGTTGGATGACATTTGCCACACTGCCTAAATTGATAAGCTGCAGTTGGCTTTAAAAAGTGAGATTGAGTTATGGCGCTGATCGTTGAAGTACAGCAAAGCTATGTTGCTCGCGCTGATCGCAAGTACACCGAGTTTGTTCCGGCTGCCGTAGTTGCTCGCGGCAGGGCTAACTATGTGGTGATTGATACCGAGACGGGCAGGGCACCTGAAGGGCTGAACTTGGCGCGTTTGGGAAATGACCTTCAAATCACGCGCGGAGAGGACGAAGTGTTCATCAAGGACTACTTTGTTTATGAAGGCTCCGCGTTGATTGGGCCGGTGGGAGTGAGCTCTTACGCCACTTACGAAGATCCTGGTTTTGATATGCTCGAGTGGATGGGTCTGCGGGATGGTCTGCAGTTGAAGTCAGGTGAGTCCACTCGGGCTGAATTGTCGGAGGAGCGACTTGAGGCTTCATGGCTTGCCGCGGACAACTCAAGCAGTGCGTTTTCCTCTTTGTTGATACCGGTATTGACCAGTGTGGCAGCAACGGTAGTTGGTTTTTTTGCTATCCAGCAAGCCAGTGACTCAGAAGATGATAACGATAACAACGGCGGCGGCAACAATGCTCTACGGGCGCCAACTGAGCTTGTGGTGGCCGACAATGGGCTGAGCGTGAGCGGCGAGGGCAGTCCGGGATCAGGTATTACTGTGTTTGATTTGGCTGGTAACCGCTTGGGCGCCAGCACAGTTTCAGGCGCTGGCACTTTCACGGTGAATCTGGCTTTGCCACAAACTGCGGGCCAAAGTTTGAACGTCAGAGCGGCTATCGGTGATCAGGTGAGCGCATTGGTGCCCATAACCGCGCCAGTCGGACAAAATGGCCCCATTAGCCCAGTGGTCGATCTGGATCCGGCCAACAACGTGGTCACTGAAAACTCAGCAGTGGGTACCACTGTCGGTATCACCGCTCAGGCCAGTGATCTTGAGGCGATCAGCTATGCGCTGGTCAACAACCCCAGCCAGTTCAGCATAGATCCGCTCACCGGGATCATCACCACTTCTGAAGTGCTCGACTTTGAAGCGGCTGCCACTTATGCAGTCACAGTTAGGGCCACTTCAGCTGACGGCAGCTTTAACGACACCAACTTCAACATCAACGTGGTCAATCTCAACGATAACGCCATCGCCATACCAACCGATGTGAACTCGGCTGCCAACCAAGTAGACGCTAATGGAGTGGTCGGCTCTGATGTCGGGGTGACGGTCAGGGCGATCGATGCAGATGGGGCGCTCAATCAAGTGCGCTACGAGTTACTGGACAATGCAGACGGCCGCTTTAACATCAATGCGACAACCGGTCAGATCCTGACCGCAACCGATTTATCTGGTGAGGTCGGGACCTATCAGGTTCAAGCACAAGCCAGCTCAAGTGATGGCTCTGTTTCGCAGGCATTTTTCACTATTGATGTCGTGACCGCCGATCAGTCGCAGTCAGCCGCTGTGATCTGATTCTATATTCGTCTTGTCGACCTAAAAAACGAGGTTATTTTGAGCAGCGAAAAAATCCTGATTGTTGAAGATGAAAAAGCGATCAGTGACATGATCTCAACGAATCTACAGATGGCAGGTTACCAGTGTTATCAGGCGGCTGATGCGAACTCTGCCCAGCGCGCTGCGGTCAACCTAAAGCCTGACTTGATCCTGCTTGACTGGATGCTACTGGGTGAGCGAAGCGGGATAGATTTGTGCCGCCTGTTTAAAAAAGATGATCTGCTGAGTGAGATTCCCATCATCATGCTGACCGCAAAAAGCGATGAGGAGAACATGATCACCGGGCTTGATGCTGGCGCCGATGATTACATCACCAAGCCTTTTTCAGTGCGTGAGCTTAAATCGCGGATTAAAGCAGTGCTTAGGCGTACCAGTTTGCTTAGCGCGCAAAAACCGCTTACCGCGCTGAGTTTGAGCCTTGATCCGGTTTCTCAGCGGGTCAGCTCGGACGGGCATTTGATTGAGATAGGACCAACTGAGTATCGATTGCTCGCTTTTTTGATGTCACACCCTGAGCGCGCTTATACCCGTTCGCAGATTCTTGATCACGTCTGGGGCGGCAATATCTACATCGAGGATCGCACGATTGATGTGCACATCCGCAGGCTTCGTAAGGTGCTTGAGCCGCATGACTGCGACAAGATGATTCAGACTGTTCGCGGCACTGGCTACCGCTTCTCCACTCAAGTTGACGCCTCGGGTGGATAAACGCCCCAGCATCAGCCGGTTTTTGTGGGCTGACTTCAAGTGGCTATTTGGCTACTTGGCACTGAGTTTTTTGGCGTTTGGATCCTTGCTCAGCTTCACTGGTTGGATGTTGATCGGCTGCCTGATGTTCATCGCGCACACTTGGATCAATGCACGAAAACTCAACGACTGGATCGAAAGCAGTGACTCACTGTATCCGCCTGATTTACATGGATTGCTGAGTGACATAGCAAACGCCTGCTATCTGGCATTTAAGGCGCAAAAGCGGCTTCAGGTGTTACTCGAATCGAGCATCAAGCGCACCCGTGACTCAATCTCATCGCTTGAAGAAGCCGTCGTATTGGTTGATACGTTCAACCGGATTGATTGGTGGAACCCGTCTGCTGAGCGGATTTTGGGTCTAAAGGCGGGAGATGAGGGGCTGCACATCTTAAGCTTGTTGCGTGCGCCGCAGCTGATTAAAAAGTTTGAAAATGCCGACTTTAGTGAACCTTTGGTTTTAAATTCAAACCTACAGGTTGGTGTGATCCTCAAGTATTCGGTGACTCGCTTTGGGGACAACGAAAAGCTGATCATCGTTGAGGACGTCACCAAGATCCGCAATCTTGAGAAAATCCGTAAAGACTTCGTTGCTAACGTCTCTCATGAGCTTAAGACCCCGCTCACGGTTTTCTCAGGTTATCTTGAGACCATGCTGGATCTGGATGATTTGCCGCCCATGCACAGGCAAGCTCTCATGCAGATGGATGAACAGGCGAGTCGCATGAACAGCATCGTTAACGACCTGCTCATGCTCTCTAAGCTTGAATCTGACCACCAGTTGATGCATGAGCAGCGCGTGGACATGCCAGCACTCATCAGACAGCTCTTTAGCGACGCCAGCGCTTTGAATCAGCATCACGAGCACCGTTTGGATTTATCTGTCGAGTCAAATGCCTGCGTGGTTGGTGTGGAAAAAGAACTCAGAAGCGCGATGAGCAACTTGATCACCAATGCGCTTAAGTACACCCCGAGCGGGGGGCGAGTGGAGGTGAGCTGGAGAAACATCGAGGACAAATGCGTCTTTAGCGTCTCCGATACCGGAATCGGCATACCTTTTGAGCACCAAGGACGCCTGACCGAGCGCTTTTACCGAGTTGATGCGGGTCGATCAAGAGACACGGGTGGAACAGGGCTCGGGCTTGCGATCGTCAAGCATATCGTCAACCACCACCGTGCTGAGCTCAGGATTGATTCCAAACCAGGTAGAGGTTCAACCTTCTCTATCGAGTTCGATCCGGCCCCGGCGCGCCCTGCTGCTCAAGTTAAATAAACCAAAGCAATTGAATGACTGCTTCGTTAAACTGTTGGGCTGTTAGTTTCTATGCTGATCAACATGCTTGAATCTGTCATCGGGTTTTTCCAGCACGCCGACACTGGTCTTGTGCTCTCTGGAATCGTAGCCCTGGGTATCGCGGCGCAGTGGCTGGCCTGGTACTTAAAACAACCCTCTATTATCTTTTTGCTGGCCTTGGGTCTGATCATCGGACCGCTACCGGCCTTTTTGGGTTTTGGTGGTCTGCAAGGTCTGGATCCCGACGCACTGCTGGGCAACATACTGTTTCCATTTATCTCACTTGGGGTGGCGATCATCCTGTTTGAGGGCTCACTGACGCTGCAGTTTCACGAGCTAAAGAGCCATGGAACCGTGGTGCAGAACCTGGTGTCGGTGGGAGTACTGATCACCATATTGATCACTACCCTGGTTACCTACTTTTTGTTCGACATGAGCATCGAGATTGCGCTGCTCTTTGGTGCGCTGGTCTGCGTGACTGGGCCTACTGTGATTCTGCCGATCCTAAGGTCGGTCAGGCCAAATCAGGCGATCACTAACGTGCTTAAGTGGGAGGGGATCATCATCGATCCCATCGGCGCGATCGCAGTGGTTTTGATCTATGAGTTCATCAGCACCGGCGGCAGCGCAGAGGGCAACCCCTTCATGCTCTTTGCTAAGATGCTGCTGGTGGCCTTTGTGCTGGGCATGATTGGGGCGGCCTCACTGGCTTACCTGATCAAGCGCCACAAAGTCCCTGAGTATCTGCAAAATGTCTTCACCCTTGCCTTCGTGCTTTTGCTGTTTTCAGTCTCCAATCAGCTGGAGCATGAGTCAGGGCTTTTGACCGTCACCGTGATGGGGGTGGCTCTGGCGAACTGGCCTAAGTTCCCCAAAGGCGAGCTCCTGCACTTTAACGAGTCACTTTCGGTGCTATTGATCTCGGTGCTGTTTATCGTGCTGGCGGCGCGTGTTGAAATTGAAAGTCTGCTCGCAGTCGGTATCCCAGGTTTGCTGGTGCTGGCAACCGTCATGTTTGTGGCGAGGCCAGCTGCGGTGTTTGCCTCAAGTTATGGTTCTAAGCTGTCGTTTAACGAAAAGCTGATGATCAGTTGGATCGGACCGCGCGGCATCGTCGCCGCTGCGATTTCCTCCCTGTTTGCGATACGGCTTCAGGACCCCAAGTTTGCTGATATGGGCCTGCAGGGAGCTGAATTGCTCGTTCCATTGGTGTTTGTGATCATCCTTGGCACCGTAGTGATCCAGAGCATTGGTGCCAAGTTTATCGCCAATTTGCTGGGTCTTCGTGAGCCGGCGGCAAATGGGGTTTTAATCGTGGGCTCCAATCCGGTAGCACTGGCGGTGGCTAAGGCGTTAAAAGCCCAGAGTATCGAGGTGATCATGGCGCACAACAACTACTCCAACATCTCTAAAGCCCGCATGGAGGGTATTCGTCACTATCTGGGCAATCCGGTGTCAGAGCATGCCGAGCGTCAGATGGATCTGGTGGGAATTGGCCATGTGTTTGCGATGAGTGTGGATCAGGAATTAAACGCCCTGTCCGAGGTGCATTTTAGGCATGATTTTGGTGAGGAAAATGTCCACCGCCTGCGGTATGCGCAGGAAAAACCCCAGGCCGATCGTGATAAAAATCAGGAAAACTTTCAGTCAAACTGGTTGTTCGCAAATGATGCGACTTACGCAAAACTCGCGAGCATGATCTCAAAGCAAGCTCGCACCAAGGTGACTAAGATCACGGAGAACTATACCTACTCCCAATACCGTGCGGACAACACCAACTTTGTACCGCTGTTTTACTTGGACAGTAAAAACCGCGTCCATGTGGTGAAAGCTGCTGATAACTCAAAGATTCCTGAGGACTCAAAGTTAGTTTCACTCGTCGTTGAAGATGCGGGTAGTGAAAATAAACCGATTACTCGGTCTGAGAAGACCAAAGCGAAGCGTCAAAAGGGCGAGGCATCTGAAGTTTCTCGTAAGCTTAAGAGTATCGACACCAACAATCCAGGTAGCTCTGCCTTGCCAGGACCTGTGCCGCCTAACCCAGAGGCGAGTAGCGACAAGCCAGCAGAGGCTGCGACAAAAGCGGAGCAATCTAAGCCAGCAGATAGTGCGGCTAAGCCTAAAAGCCAAGACGAAGGCACTCAAAACAAAAAGCCACCGGCTAGCGTTTCTGCTTTTCAAAAGGATCCTTGAGGGGTTGGCTTGGGCAACTTGCTTAATCGGTACTATGCTCAGGTGGCTTGATCAACCGGTGTTTACTCAGTCGAAGATTTAACTGAGCTGAGATATAATATTTCAGAACAACTCAGTAGATAAAAAGCCAAGCAATAAAAAAACCCAGAGCATGCTCTGGGTTTTTTTAGGCAATCAAACTTAGTTTTTGTCTTTATCGATGATCTTGTTTTTACCGATCCAAGGCATCATCGCGCGAAGACGTGCACCAGTTTCTTCGATCGGGTGCGCAGCGTTGTTGCGGCGGCGTGCGGTCATGCTGGGGTAGTTAGTCGCACCTTCAGCGATGAACATCTTGGCGTACTCGCCTGACTGGATGCGTTTGAGCGCGTTACGCATGGCGGCGCGCGACTCTTCGTTGATCACTTCAGGACCAGTGACGTACTCGCCGTACTCAGCGTTGTTTGAGATCGAGTAGTTCATGTCAGCGATGCCGCCTTCGTACATCAAATCGACGATCAACTTGAGTTCGTGCAAGCATTCAAAGTACGCCATCTCAGGTGCGTAGCCAGCTTCAGTCAGGGTTTCAAAGCCCATCTTCACCAGCTCAACCGCGCCGCCGCACAGAACGGCTTGCTCACCAAACAAATCAGTTTCGGTTTCATCTTTAAAGGTTGTCTCGATGATGCCTGAGCGACCACCGCCAACACCGGCCGCGTAAGACAGTGCCAACTCTTTAGCGCTGCCAGAAGCATCTTGAAAAATGGCGATCAAATCAGGAATACCGCCGCCGCGGACAAACTCAGAGCGTACGGTGTGGCCGGGTGCTTTAGGAGCCACCATGATGACATTTAGGTCACTGCGCGGAACCACTTGGTTGTAGTGGATGGCAAAACCGTGAGCAAAAGCTAAGGTCGCGCCTTGCTTGATGTTGGGCTCAATCTCGTTTTCGTAGAGCGCTTTTTGGAACTCATCGGGGGTCAGGATCATGATCACGTCAGCCGCTTTAACCGCAGCGGCAACCGTGTCAACGTTCAGGCCGCTTTCGGTCGCTTTTTTGCGTGAGCTTGAGCCTTCACGCAGACCAACCGTGACATCAACGCCTGAGTCTTTAAGGTTAAGCGCGTGCGCGTGGCCTTGTGAGCCGTAACCGATGATGGCAACTTTTTTGCCTTGGATGATCGATAGATCGCAATCTTTGTCGTAATACACTTTCATGAGTTTCTCCGTCATAAATAAAAAAGGTTTTGGGTTAGATGATGAATAAACGTTGAGTTAGATAACGCTTAAGACTTTGTCGCCGCGTGCGATGCCTGAGACACCTGAGCGCACCACTTCCATGATGGTTTGATCGCTAAGCGCAGCGATGAAGCCGTCGAGTTTGTTGGTGGAGCCGGCAATTTGTAAGGTATAGACGCTGGGCGTGACATCGACGATCTGAGCACGGAAGATATCGGCGGTGCGTTTGATTTCGTCGCGCGATTCACCGACCGCTTTGACTTTGATTAGCAGCATCTCACGCTCGATATGCGCAGAGTCGGACAGATCAACGACTTTGACCACTTCGATCAGTTTGTTGAGCTGTTTGGTGATCTGCTCGATCTTGGCGTTGTCACCAAAGGTGGTTAGCGTCAGGCGCGACAGGGTCGCGTCATCGGTTGGCGCCACGTTTAGGGTCTCGATGTTGTAACCGCGTTGCGCGAACAGACCAACGAGCCGGGCCAGTGATCCGGTTTCATTTTCAATCAAGACAGAGATCAAGTGTCGCATCAGGTACGCTCTCCTTTAGACAGCCACATATCGCGCATAGACTGACCTGCGATCTGCATGGGGTAAACGTGTTCTTTGGGGTCGACATACACATCGATGAAAACCAGTCGATCTTTCATGTCCATCGCGGCTTGCAGGCCAGACTCAAGCTTATCTGGATCGGTGATTCGCATACCGACGTGACCGTAAGATTCAACCAACTTCACAAAGTCAGGCAGTGACTCCATGTAGGAGCTGGCGTGACGACCTTCATAGACCATGTCTTGCCACTGTTTAACCATGCCAAGCGCTTGGTTGTTGATACAAACAATCTTGACCGGCAGGTTGTACTGCAGACAGGTCGAGAGCTCTTGGATGCACATCTGGATCGAGGCCTCACCGGTCACGCACACCACTTCTTTTTCGGGACGCGCAAGCTTAGCCGCCATCGCGTAGGGCAAGCCCACACCCATGGTGCCAAGGCCGCCTGAGTTGATCCAAGTGCGTGGTTCATCGTATTTATAGTAGAGCGCAGCAAACATCTGGTGCTGACCGACGTCGGAGGTGATGATCGCTTTTCCATCAGTCACTTTGTAGATCGCTTCAACCACTTGCTGCGGCTTCATCTCGCCCGGCTCAGCCGCGGCGTAGCGCAGGCCGTGGCGTTTGCGCCACTCACCGATTTGTGACCACCAAGCTTTGAGTGCGTCGCTGTCAGGTTTTTGCTCGGTTTCTGCCAAGATCTGATTCATGTCCTCGAGGACATTTTTCACTGAACCCACGATCGGTATGTCCGCCGTGATGATCTTTGAGATCGAGGAGGGGTCGATATCGATGTGGATGAACTTAGCGTTCGGGCAGAATTTGGAGACGTTGTTGGTGACGCGGTCATCAAAACGCGCGCCCACACAGAAGACCACGTCTGCGCCGTGCATCGACATGTTGGCCTCATAAGTGCCGTGCATACCCAGCATGCCTAGGAACTGCTCGTCAGTTCCTGGAAATGCACCCAGACCCATGAGGGTGTTGGTAACCGGATAACCCAGCGCATGAGCCAACTGGGTCAGCTCGCCTGAGGCATCTCCCATCACACAGCCGCCGCCAGCATAAATCACCGGTTTTTTAGCAGATAATAAGAGCTCAACTGCTTTTTTAATCTGTCCGATATGACCTTTGACAGGCGGCTGGTAGGAGCGCATGTCGACCGAATCGGGGTAGCGATAAGCAAACTTTTTCGCAGGATCGGTCGTGTCTTTCGGGATATCGACAACGACTGGCCCGGGGCGACCGGTGCTCGCGATATAAAACGCTTTTTTGATGATCTCGGGGATCTCGGAGGCGTGACGCACCTGAAAACTGTGTTTGACGATGGGGCGTGAGACACCAACCATGTCGGTTTCCTGAAAGGCATCATCGCCGATCAAGTGGCTCTGTACTTGACCGGCGATCACCACCATCGGGATCGAGTCCATAAAGGCGGTGGCGATCGGGGTCACGGTATTGGTGGCGCCGGGACCTGAGGTCACCAAACACACGCCGGTTTTTCCGGTTACCCGCGAGTAAGCGTCGGCCATGTGTCCTGCGGCTTGCTCATGGCGCACCAGATAGTGCTTGAGTTCGTCTTGCTGGAAAAGGGCATCGTATATGTGCAGTACGGCACCGCCTGGATAACCGAAAACCTGATCGACACCCTCGTCAATCAAAGCTTGGATTACCATCTGACCACCGGATAACAGTGGAGCATCGCCCTCGTACTGAGGAGTTGCGTTTTGGATTATGTCATTCAAGAATTTCACCCGTCGATCTGTGCAAAACTGTGTTTGCGATGTTTAAAACAGCCCGCGCCGCGCTAATCTTCCGGCGTGCAGCGAGTAATGATAAAAAAATCCGCTAAGGATGGCGGATTGAGGGGTCTTGAGTGGTCGATCAGTTGAGATTCGTCCGCTCGTATGCTTGCATCAACATTGGGTGATTGTTGAGGCTCACTTTGGGGTGTATTTTTGTCCAAATAGTGCCAAATGTCAACGATTGAGGTCGATTGATGATGCTGGGGCCCAAGAGTTTTTCGGGATCTTTTCAGTGATCAAGTGACGGTGAGCTAGGCGCAATCTCCGCTGGTGTCTGATTGATCACCGTCTGGAGTGCCCCTGTATCCCTGCATGGCAGATATGCGCTAGCATGAGTGCATATATTAATAAGGGAAGTTTTTTATGAGATCTTCACTCATGGGATCCACCATCGCTTTTGGTTTACTGCTCGCTATGGCTGCCCCAGCCAACGCGATCTATAAATACGTCGATGAAAACGGCCGTACTCACTATACGCAGACTAAGCCGCTCAACCAAAATGCCAAAGAGCTCAACCTCAGAAACACAACCTCACGCGCTAAACCTGCGCCAGTTGCTGCGACAGCAGAAGTTGCTGATGCCAAACCGACTGAGGCTGAAGCACTGAAGGGCGAACTTAAAGCGCAAAAAGAGATGAACGTTAAGCGTGAATGCATGCAACTCAAACAGAGCATGGATTCGCTGGCA
>CAJXOR010000056.1 GCA_913057715.1 uncultured Moraxellaceae bacterium | reverse complement strand
GCAGCGTCAGATGTGTATAAGAGACAGAACAAACGGAATCATGATTTTGACGTTGGTCAAGCCCATCTCATCACGAACTTTTTTAAGCGCACGGCACTCAAGCTCAAAGCAGTCACGGAAGTTTTCGCTCACGTAGCGAGAAGCGCCGCGGAAACCCAGCATCGGGTTTTCCTCGTTAGGCTCGTAAAGCTGCCCGCCGATCAGGTTGGCGTATTCGTTGGATTTGAAATCGGACATGCGCACGATCACTGGCTCATCCATAAAGGCGACAGCCAGAGTTGAGATACCCTCAACCAGTTTTTCTACAAAAAAGTCGACTGGGTTGTCGTAGCCGGCGGCGCGCTCAAGTGCTTTTTCCTTGACGTCGCGGGGCAGAGTGTCGATGTTAAGAAGCGCTTTAGGGTGCACGCCGATCATCTTGTTGATGATGAACTCAAGTCGCGCAAGGCCCACGCCGCGGTTAGGGATCTGGGCAAAGTCAAAGGCGCGATCGGGGTTGCCGACGTTCATCATGATCTTAAAAGGCAGATCGGGCATCGAGTCGATCGAGTTGGTTTTGATCTCAAAGTCGAGCAGACCTTCGTAGATAAATCCGGTGTCGCCTTCAGCACAAGACACAGTCACTTCCTGATCTTCACTCAGCACGTCGGTTGCGTTACCACAACCCACGATCGCAGGAACACCCAGCTCACGCGCGATGATCGCAGCGTGACAGGTGCGCCCGCCGCGGTTGGTGATGATCGCTGAAGCGCGTTTCATGACCGGTTCCCAATCCGGATCAGTCATGTCGGAGACCAGTACGTCGCCGTCTTGTACTTTGTCCATCTCGTGGATGGAGTCAACCACGCGCACACGTCCTGAACCGATACGTTGCCCGATGCTGCGGCCTTCGCACAAAATGTTAGAAGTGCCATTTAGGATGAAGCGCTCCATGACGTTGGAGGAGGCGCGGCTCTTAACCGTCTCAGGACGTGCCTGCACGATGTAGATCTCGCCGTCGTCACCGTCTTTAGCCCACTCGATGTCCATCGGGTGGCCGTAGTGTTTCTCAATCGTCATCGCCTGAGTGGCAAGGCTGGTCAGCTCAGCATCGGTTAAGGAAAATTGCATCGACTCTTCACGGTCAACGGGCACGATCTGTACACTGCGCTTAGTATCAGCCGCTTCACCATAAATCATCTTTTGCTTTTTAGAGCCCAAAGTGCGGCGAACCACACTGTGGTTGCCTTTTTCCAGCAGCTTTTTAGACAGGTAAAACTCATCGGGGTTGACCGCGCCTTGGACGACCATCTCACCCAAACCGTAGCTTGAGGTGATGAAGACCACGTCGCGGAAGCCAGACTCAGTATCGAGGGTAAACATAACACCAGATGCGCCCGTTTCTGAGCGAACCATGCGCTGTACGCCAGCCGACAAAGCCACTTCTGAGTGAGTGAAACCTTGGTGCACGCGGTAAGAGATCGCGCGGTCGTTGTAGAGTGAGGCAAACACCTCTTTGATCGCGATCAGTATGTTGTCGATGCCGCGGATGTTCAAAAATGTCTCTTGTTGACCGGCAAACGAAGCGTCCGGTAAATCCTCTGCCGTGGCCGATGAGCGCACCGCAACTGAGATATCTTTGCCGCCGCTCATGGTGTCAAAGGCGGCGCGGATTTCGTTCTCCAAAGACTCAGGGAGGCTCGCATCGATGATCCAGCCGCGGATCGCTGCACCAGTTTTGGTCAGCGCGCTGATGTCGTCTACATCTAAGCTTTCAAGCGTCTGGTTGATCTTGTCGAACAAACCGCTGTCTTTTAAAAAGGTGCGGTAGGCTTCAGCGGTGGTTGCAAAACCCCCAGGAACTGAGACGCCAGCGCCAGCCAGGTTTGAGATCATCTCGCCTAGGGACGCGTTTTTGCCTCCAACCAGTTCAACATCCGTGTTGCCAACTTTGTCTAAAGCGATCACTTGCTGAGTCATGCGTCTCTCCTGGGTCTGATCGGATCCTGAGGTTGGGATCCCAAAAAGGTGCATCGAAGATGGTTCGATGAGCCAAATTATAGGGCGGCTTTGCTTGCGGTGCTAATCATGGCACAAGACTTAACCTAAAATGTCTGCCCAAAAAGCACCTCAATCGTGCAAACACTTGAGGTATTTATCAGCTAAATACCCATATTTTAATTGAAAACTTACCCAAATCACCTCAGAGGCATAGGGTAGTGAGTCTCGAGACCTCTTTTAAAGTGGACATTTTTACCCATGGTGACGTCGTGATCGCTGATATCGAGTTAAACGCTGCAGTCAAAACACGCCAGGCGACTCCGCTTAAACTGCTGCTAGCAGCCATCGGCGCGATGATCGTGGTACACGGCTTTGGTCGGTTTTTATACACGCCGCTGCTACCGCTTCTGGTTCGCGATGGCCTGATCACACTGCCAGAGGCCTCTAACCTAGCCAGCTGGAATTACTTGGGTTATCTCATCGGCGCGGTAGTCGCCTTTTTAATCTCAGGCGGCGGTCGGGGCAGAAGTGCAGCGATTTATGGGTTGCTTGCCAACGCGCTGATCACCTTGGCGCAGACACTGGGGACGAGCTATGAGTCACTGGTGGTGCTCAGGCTGTTAAACGGTATCTCAAATGGCCTTGTGTTTGTATTGGTGCCAGCGCTGAGCCTTGAGTGGTTGGCCAAGCGCGGCCGCACCGATTTAAGCGGGCTTTTGTACCTTGGGGTGGGTTTTGGCCTCATCGCCAGTGCGCTCAGCGTGGATTGGTTTAGTTTTGAGCTTACCGGTGCTATGCGCTGGCTCATGCCGGCGCTCTTAAGTTTGCCGGTGGCTATCGCTGCGGCTTACTACTTTGCTCGCTACACGCACGGACTTCAGCTTCCGCACTCACACGACAAAACACCGATTTTTGATCGCAGTACCACGCCTCTGTTTTTGGCTTACGCGGGCGGCGGTTTGGGTTATGTGTTGCCCATGACCTTTTTGCCTGAGGTGGCCCACGGCTGGCAAGTCGAGCTTCACCCCAGTCCTTGGTTGATTGCCTCTATTGCCGCCATACCCTCTACCTGGTTTTGGAATTGGCTGGGCGCGCGCTTCGGCGATATCTTTGCGCTGAAGATCAATTACGCGGCGCAGATCGTATCGATGGGCGTGTTTTTTGTGCTGCCTGCGGGACCAGCACCGCTGCTGATCTGTGCGCTACTGATGGGCAGTGCTTTTATGGGTACGGTGCTGTTGACCCTTCGCCTCACCCGCACCCTGCACCCGCACCAAGGCCCTCGAATTGGCGCAGCTTTTGTGACGATCTATGCACTCATGCAGCTCGCAGGTCCCGTGTTGACTGAGCAGTTGCTACACAGTGGGCTGAGTTTGATCGCCAGTTTTTGGTTTGGCCTCGCGGCTTGTGTTTGGGCCTTGGCTTGGATGTACGCGGTGCCTAAGCTTTCAGAAACTTAGCTCTCAGAAACTTAAGGCTCTGGGCAGCTAAAGCTCTTGAGAGTCAGAGCAGCTGAGTCAAATGTCGCCGCTAAACAGAACTGATTTCCGCAAGTGGCTTTAGGCAGATTGAGGCTTCACATGGGGGCAAGACTGCAAGGCAAATAGGTATTTGGTTGTGTGAAGGCTCAAATGATGAGTCACTGGCGATACAATCAACGGGCAGTAATTTGTATGGATGCCTGCTAGGGTAGACATTTTTAAGGGGCTTTTGAGTTCATGGGCATACCGTACCGCAGCGTGTTTTTTATCTCAGATGGCACAGCAATCACGGCGGAGACGCTGGGGCGCTCTATCTTGAGTCAGTTTTCGGGCATCAACTTTGAGCCGCGAGTGATTCCGTATGTGGATTCGCCTGAGCGCGCGCAAAACGCGATTGAGCAGATCAACGCGGCCACGCTGGCTGACGGTGCCCAGGCTTTGGTATTTGATACCTTGGTAGATCCTGAGATTCGCGCCATGGTGAACTCGGCCAACGCCTTTAACTTAGATATCTATGAAGGGTTGATCGGGCGGATCTCTAGTGAGCTTGGGGTGGAGCCAGATCCGCACCAAGGTCAGGCGCACGATTCGGTGGATTCAGACACCTACAAGTCACGTATCGATGCGGTTCACTTTGCACTAGACAACGACGACGGCGCGCGAACTCGCCACTACGACATGGCTGATGTGGTGTTGGTTGGGGTTTCTCGCTCGGGCAAAACTCCAACCTCACTTTACTTGGCGCTCCGGTTCGGCATACGCGCAGCAAATTATCCGATCACTGAAGAAGACATCGATTATCACAAGTTGCCTAAGGTGCTGCTGCCGCACAAAGATAAACTGTTTGGACTGGAAATCAGCCCGCAGCGTCTGGTTGCGATTCGCAACGAACGTAAAGCAAACAGTCGCTATGCCAGTGTGGATCAGTGCCGCCGTGAGCTTAAAGCAGTGCGCAACATGTACGAAGACAATCAGATTCCTTTTTTAGACGTCTCTGAGATGTCGATTGAGGAGATTGCCACACGAATCCTGCAAATGACTGGCATGAAGCGTAGGATTGGTTAAGGAGAAACCCATGAGCAGCGACACCAGAGAAGATGACGGCGTGAACAGTGAGACCGGATCGTCTAAGGACGCCAAAGAGCAAAAGGTAGACGAAGCTAAAACTGACAACAAAGGTAAAGACAAAAAAAAGCCGCGTACGTTAGTTGAGGCGCCCAGTTATCCCTTTAGTCATGAATTTGACTACGATGCTGTTGTGATCGGCGCTGGCCCGGCCGGTGAGGCCGCAGCGATGAAGCTGTCTAAATCTGGCGCAAACGTGCTGGTAATCTCGGAAAAAAGCGAAGTGGGTGGGAACTGCGCGCACTGGGGGACTATCCCCAGTAAGGCGCTTAGGCAAACGGTTTTCAATCTGATCAGTTTTCGCCGTGATCCTTTGTTCTCAAACGCAAAAGACTGGTATCAAGTACCTTTGACTGAGGTGCTTAAGCGCGCCCACGACGTGATTGAGTTGCAGGTAGCGACTCACCAGCGGTTTTATGAGCGTAACCGCATCGACATCCTCCACGGCAAAGCGCAGTTTGTTGAAGATCATCAAATCAACGTCGAACTGTTAGATGGGGGCGTTGAGCGCGTCACTTATCACAAAGCGGTCATCGCCACCGGATCTCGTCCGTATCGCCCCAAAGAGCTCGACTTTACTCACCCCAGAGTTTTGGATTCAGACAAAGTGCTTGGGCTCGATCAAGTCGTTAAAAAGATCATCATCTATGGTGCCGGCGTGATTGGCTGCGAGTACGCCTCAATCTTTGTGGGTCTGGGCTGCAAAGTTGAGCTAATCAACAACCAGAAGCGGCTGCTCAGCTTTTTGGATGAGGAGATCTCAGACGCGCTCTCGCACGATTTGCGTCAGTTAGGGGTTTTGATTCGCTCAGAGGAGGAGATGGAGTCACTCGACACCTACGACGACCACGTAGTGCTGAACTTAAAAAGCGGCAAACGCATCATGGCGGACGCGATTCTTTGGTCAAACGGTCGCTCGGGTAACACTGAGGGACTGGGACTTAAAAATGTCGGTATCGAGGTGAACTCGCGCGGACAAGTATCGGTCAACAACCACTATCAAACCGCCAACGAGTTTATCTATGCGGCAGGCGATGTCATGGGTTGGCCGTCTTTGGCTTCGGCAGCCTACGATCAGGGCCGAGCAGCATCGGGACATTTGCTGGGTGAAGATGCGATCTGCATCACTGAAGTGCCAACCGGCATCTACACGATTCCTGAGATTTCCTGTATCGGCAAAACTGAGCAAGAGCTGACTGAAGAAAAAGTACCTTACGAAGTGGGGCAGGCTTTTTTTAAGCACTTAGCACGCGCTCAGATCATCGGTGAGCGCTCGGGGCTGCTAAAGATTTTGTTCCACCGCGAGACTTTAGAGGTGCTTGGGGTTCACTGCTTCGGCAATCACGCCTCGGAGATCATCCACATCGGGCAGGCGGTGATGAACTCACCCAACAACTCGCTGAACTACTTTGTTGAGACGACATTTAACTATCCGACCATGGCTGAGGCTTATCGGGTCGCCGCACTCAACGGTATGAATCGGTTGTTTTAACTTTTAGTTGATCATTAAAATGTCCGCCCTATAAACCCCAGCTGGTCATGTGGCTGCTTTTCTTGTATTGACTGTTTAGATGATCAAAGTCCAGCAGCTGATGATTGACTTGGGCAGCCATGGGTCATGGACACGAGTTTCACCAAGCGATGATAAACCAAACCTGCTCGGCGCATCGCTGAGCGGGCTTTTGCGTTAACTGCTAAAATACGCAAGTTAACCCCCTTTATATCGGAGCGCCGCCATGGATTACCCCACTCAGTACGACGTGATCGTGATCGGCGGCGGTCATGCGGGCACAGAGGCCGCTCTGGCAGCTGCTCGCGCGGGTTCGCTTACTTTACTGCTGACGCATAACATCGAGACCATCGGGCAGATGTCCTGCAATCCGGCAATCGGCGGGATTGGCAAGTCACACCTCGTGCGTGAGATCGACGCGCTTGGCGGCGCGATGGCTTTAGCGACCGATAAGGCAGGTATTCAGTTTCGCGTGCTCAACTCACGTAAAGGCGCTGCAGTTCGAGCGACTCGTGCGCAGGCCGACCGGATCCTATATAAAGCCGCGATCCGCGAGATCGTGGAAAACCAGCCAAACCTACACTTGTTTCAGCAGGCCGCGGACGATCTGATCGTCGAGGGCGGGGCAGTCAAGGGGGTTGTCAGCTCAACCGGCGTGCGTTTTTTTGCGCCCTCAGTGGTGCTGACCACGGGGACATTTTTGGGTGGGGTAATCCACGTCGGTTTAGAGAAGTCCAGCGGCGGGCGCGCCGGTGATCCACCCTCGATCAAGCTGGCTGACCGCTTGCGTGAGCTTAAACTTCCCGTCGGGCGACTCAAAACCGGCACGCCGCCGCGCATCGATGGCAAGACCGTGGACTACAGCGTCATGCAGGCGCAGCCGGGTGATACCCCGCTGCCGGTCATGTCGTTTATGGGTAGCGCGGCCATGCACCCTGAGCAGATCAGCTGCTTCATCACCCACACCAACGAGCGCACGCACGACATCATCCGTGCGAATCTTGATCGCTCGCCCATGTTCAGCGGCGTGATCGAGGGCGTGGGGCCGAGGTACTGTCCTAGCATTGAGGATAAGATCCACCGCTTCGCCGACAAAGATTCGCACCAGATCTTTATCGAGCCTGAGGGTTTGACCACGCATGAGCTTTACCCCAACGGGATCTCGACCTCGTTGCCATTTGACGTGCAGATCGACTTAGTGCGTTCGATGCGCGGCTTGGAAAATGCCCACATACTCAGACCCGGCTACGCGATCGAGTATGACTACTTCGATCCGCGTCACCTAACCTCAAGCCTTGAGATCCGCGCGATCGAAGGTTTGTTCTTTGCTGGCCAAATCAATGGCACCACCGGTTATGAAGAAGCTGGCGCACAAGGGCTCATGGCGGGCGTGAACGCCGCGCGCCGCGCGCAAAATTTGGAAGCTTGGGTACCAACGCGAGCCGAGAGCTATATCGGGGTCATGGTAGATGACTTGATTACCCATGGCACCAAAGAGCCTTACCGCATGTTCACCAGCCGCGCCGAGCATCGCCTGATGCTGCGCGAAGATAACGCCGATCAGCGCCTGACTCCTGTTGGCCGCGCGATGGGACTGGTGAGTGATGAGCGCTGGGCAGCGTTTGAGACCAAGCAAGCGGCGATTACAGAGGAGAGGGCACGTCTCGATGGACTGTGGGCGGCGCCTAACAACCCTTTGGGCGCGAGTTTCTTTGAAGCAACCGGTGAGCAGCTGACCAAAGAGACACGGGTTACCGATCTGCTCAAGCGCCCCAAAACTGACTTCAGTGTGATCCGCGCGATCACGGACTCTGAAGTTTCAACCGAGGTGGGCGAGCAGATTGAGATTGCGGTTAAGTACGCAGGCTATATTGATCGTCAATCGAGTGAGATCGAGCAGATGAAGCGGCTTGAGCACACCAAGATCCCAAGCGACTTTGACTATGCGGCGGTGTCGGGCTTATCTAAAGAGATCGTGCAGAAACTGAGTTTGGTTAAACCGGAAACCTTGGCTCAGGCCACACGGGTGAGCGGGGTGACGCCAGCAGCGGTGCAGCTGCTACTGGTCATGATCAAGCGCCAGATGAAAAGCGGAGCGCTGAGTGCTTAAGGTTATCTGACTTTGATGAGACTTAAGAGTCTAGGGTGTTAAGAGAGCTTGAGTGGGATTCCACCGAGCGCCTACTTCAGGCTTTTAGGATTAGATGATTGGCAACTGTTTTTGAGTTCTCAAGTCATGAAAGTAACTTGATTACTGAGATCTGATTCCCGTCTGTTATCTCTAGGGCTTCCTCAAGCTCAATTGAGCTGACATTTGACCCAAAAAAACCCGGCATCTGCCGGGTTTTTTACAAATTAACGGTCACTCGATAAAGACAACCGTAGCCCCAATCTGAACGGCGCTGTAAAACTCCAGCACATCCCAGTTGGTCAGGCGCACGCAGCCCTGAGAGGCCTGACGTGATATGCCTTCGGGAACCGGCGATCCGTGGATGCCGTAAGAGGGTTTTGATAGGCCGTTCCAGACCACGCCCACCGGGTTGTTTGGCCCCGGTGCAATCGGCCAGCGCTTTTTCGGATCACTGTCGTCTTTACCTGAGTACCAAGGCATGTAAACCGAGTTAATCACGGTATGCGTGCCGACTGGCGTAGGGGTTGAGCTCGACCCGATGGTGGTTGGGTAGGTAGCCACCATCTCATCGCCGTCAAAGGCGTAGAGGATCTGATCGGTTTTATTCACTTCAATCCGGTTGATGGGGCGATCGAGCGTTACCCCTGTGTTCACCACCGAGATGGTATCGCCAGCTTTAAACTTACTTTCAGGGTTCAGGCTTTTTAAGAACCGCACATCCATGTGAAAGCGCTCGCCCAACAGCTCAATCAAATTGGTGTAGCCAAGCCACTTAAGTTTGGATTTAGCGGGGTATCCACTGGGGATCACCGCAAAGTCATAGCTTGCGTCTTCCTCGGTGATCACATAGTCAACGATTGCGTCTTGACCCATGAAGTTGTCATAAAGTAGGGAAAATGTCATTGCGTCCATGCGACCGTCTATGTCAAGCCCGTGCAAGTGTTCAAATCCCCGCAGGGCTTTTTTCGAGTTCATGCCCCAACCGTTATCGATTGGGCCAGGAGAAGTGTGGTTCCAGTCGAGCAGAATCTGCAGTTTCACCGTCATGGCGTCGTTTTTGGTCATGCCCTGATACCAAAGCGCATCGTTAATCGCCTGACCCATCGGGTTTTGAGTTGGCTGAGTGACAATCTCCGGGAAAACCTCAGCTTTTTTTTCTGCCATCTTGAGTGTGATCAAATCCTCGGGGCTCAGCGCTGGCTCCGGATTCGGGATGGGCGCGCCCAACTCAGCCGCGTCGATTGAGCTGATGTCAGCTTGCGAAGGATCAGCACTGGTGCCCGCTTCGTCTTCATAATCCTGCACAGTTTGAGGGGGCAGGCGCTTAATCTGAGTCACCGGAAGCGGTTTAAGCTCGCTGGCATCACTGATCTCAGCTGACTCAAAGGGGTCAGTTGATAGACTGGATTTGGCACCTGAATTTGCAGCAGGTTTGGTTGAAGGGGTTTGAGCCTGCACACTGGGGTTTAACAGTGCACTATAAGCTGGGGCTGAGTGCCCAGCGCAGCCGATCACGGTTAACAGCAGCAAGCTGTAAAGTGAGGATAAAACAGGATGACGCATGAACAATCCGCTTCAACAGGTAAAGTGACCCTAAGTATAGCTGAACTGGATAAGGCGGTCATTTGACTTAGAGGCTTTACTGCACAACTCACACAGAGTGGATAACTTTAGGCTTAACTTTGCTGGGGCATCCAGATAACATAGCCCTCTTTGTATCCTGAGTCCGTATGAGCGAGCCTGCTGATTTGAGCACCACTTTTGAGCCTTCACTAGACGCTGATGCTGAGCATGATTTTGGCAGCGCATCTGAGCCTTTAGGTTTTGAAGTGGATTACGCGCTAGAGAGCTTAATTGAGCAGAGCGCTGGCCTCTCAAGCATCCGTGATCATATCCGCTTGTGCGTGAGTGTGCTGCGCGCTCACGATGTGTTTGTTGGGCATGGCGGCACCGATCACTTTAGTGAAGCGGCAGCCATGGTGCTGCACACCCTAAACCTGACTTGGTCGGCTGATCCTGAGATCCTGGACGCGAGGCTCATGCCGATCGAGAAAGATCAGGTACTCAAGCTGCTGAGCGCCCGAGTTCAAACCCGTAAGCCGCTGTCTTACCTGATCAATCTGAGCTACTTCTGCGGGTTGCCTTTTTACGTAGATGAGCGGGTGTTGATCCCGCGCTCGCCCATCGCTGAGCTGATCAACAAACGCTTCGCGCCTTTTTTCACCCAAAATGCCTCCGCTAGCCAAACTCAAGTTGGTGATCAAGATGTAGATCACGGTTTTGATCACGGCTTTGATCACGGTTTGCCTGCGCTGGGGTTGCCTTATCCCGAGCAGATGCTCGATTTGTGTACCGGATCGGGCTGTATCGCGCTTGCACTGGCTAACGTGTTTGTCGATGCCGCGGTCGATGCGGTTGATATCGATGATGATGCTTTGGAAGTGGCGGCGATCAACATCGACCACCATGCCAAGGGTTTTCAGGTCAACCTGATCAAAAGCTCCTTGTTTGAACGGGTGAGTGCGGACAATCAATACGGGCTAATCGTCACCAATCCTCCTTACGTCGATGCTGAGGACATGAGTGAGCTGCCACCTGAGATACAACACGAGCCAGAGCTCGCGCTTGCTGCGGGTCACGACGGACTGGATCTGGTTCACCATATACTCAACGATGCGCCTGATTACCTGACCGAACAGGGTTTGATCGTGGTTGAGGTGGGCAACTCAGAGTGGGCGATGCGACAGAGCTACCCAGAGGTTCCTTTTCACTGGCTTAAGTTTGAGAAGGGCGGCACTGGGATCTTTGCACTTACCCGCGAGCAGCTGATCGAGCACCGCGCACAGTTTGCTGGTCATGCGGCAGCATGTCCCGTCCCTGAAACTGGCGCGGATAACCAATTTTAAGAGGTCTGTATGGCTGGCAATACGTTTGGCAAAGTTTTTACGGTCACCACGTGCGGTGAGTCGCACGGCCGAGGTCTCATGGCGATCGTCGATGGCGTGCCGCCTGGCATGGAGCTGTCTGAGGCGGATCTACAGATTGATTTGGATCGCCGTAAGCCTGGGACGTCGAGTTTTGCTACGCAGCGAAAAGAGTCGGACACCGTGCAAATTTACTCTGGGGTATTTGAGGGGAAAACCACTGGAACACCGATTGGCCTCTTGATCGTCAACGAAGATCAAAAATCCAAAGACTACTCTGAGATTGCGCAGACATTTCGCCCAGGGCACGCTGACTATACCTACACCATGAAGTACGGCTTTCGCGATTACCGCGGCGGCGGGCGCTCAAGTGCGCGCGAAACCGCGATGCGGGTCGCAGCAGGCTCGATCGCGAAAAAGTATTTGCTTGAGCGGTTAGGGGTGCAGGTTCGCGCGCACGTGATTCAGATCGGACCTGTGAAAACTCAAAACCTTGATTGGGACTTGGTTGACACCAACCCCTTTTTCTGCGGCGATGCAGCAGCGATCCCCAAGTTTGAACAACTGGTCGATCAGGCCCGCCGTGATCGCACCAGTATTGGAGCGAAGCTTGAGATTATCGCAAGCGGAGTACCGGTGGGGTTGGGTGAGCCAGTTTTTGATCGGCTGGATGCGGATATCGCGCACGCCATGATGTCGATCAATGCGGTTAAAGGAGTTGAGATAGGTGACGGCATGGCGGTTGCTGAGCAGTACGGGCATGTCTCACGAGATGAGCTAACCCAAAGCGGTTTTACGGCCAATCACTCGGGCGGAGTGTTGGGCGGCATATCTAGCGGTCAAGACATCCGTGTTGCCATCGCACTCAAACCCACTTCCAGTATCACCACGCCGGGTCGTTCAGTGACCTTGAGCGGGGATGCGTCTGAAGTGATCACCAAGGGGCGCCATGATCCTTGTGTGGGTGTGCGTGCCGCACCCATCGCTGAGGCGATGCTGGCCATCACTTTGCTGGATCACTATTTAAGAAACCGCGCCCAAAACGCCGATGTGACTGCGCCGCTCACTCCGATCGCTTGAGTGATTGGCTGGCTAGTCTCATGAATTCGGTGCAAATTCTGTTTAGAAGCAGCGGCTGCTCAGTATGAGCCAGGTCTCGCTTATGCGGTGGATCAGGCTGGGCGGGTTCTATGTCCTCTACTATGCGCTGATCGGCGCATTTTTGCCTTTTTGGAGTCTGTACTTAGAGCTTTCAGGGTTTAGTAAAGGCCAGATCGGCATCTTGCTGGCGATCCCCATGCTGGCGAGGATCGTGGCGCCAAGCCTATGGGGCTACTTATCGGATAAGACCGGACTTAAAGTCTCATGGATACGCATGGCAACACTGGCTGAGATGCTGGCTTGTGCGTCACTACTGGTTTTGCCTAAAGAGTTCTGGCCCTATGCACTCATGCTGGTGTGGTTCGGTTTTTTTCAAAACGCCGTGGTGCCAATCCTAGAATCAGTCACCTTGGGGTGGCTGGGAGAGAAGCGCGAGCATTACAGCAAGATTCGCTTGTGGGGGTCTCTGGGATTTATCGGATCGGTCACATTTTTCGGGCTCTGGGTTGAAAACCACGGGGTCGATGATCTGCCGGTTTTGCTGGTGGCGCTTACCTTTTCATCATTTTTGTTGTCGCTCTTCATCAAAGATCCGCCGCAACCTCAGGCTTCAGAGTCTCATTTGGCATCTGCTGATCCAGGCAGAGTCAGTCAAATCCAGGAGACTGGAAGTGCTCTTGCGCTGACATTTAAAAATGTCTTTTATCAAAGACCGGTACGTTGGTTTTACCTCTCCCAGCTGATCCTATTGTTTTCACACGCGCCGTTTTACAGTTTTTTTTCGATCCTACTTCATGAAGCGGGTTATAGCGCAGCCCAAATCGGTGTGCTGTGGAGTTTGGGCGTAGTCGCTGAGATCGTGATGTTCAGCTTGGGGCGGGGCCTTTTAAAGTTTGGGACTTACCACTTGGTCATGATGGTGATGCTGATTACGGCAGTGCGCTGGATCATCACCGGCGCGCTGACGCAGTTCATCTGGGCTCTGATTTTCGCTCAGATCTTGCATGCTTTTAGCTTTGGTCTGTTTCAGATGCTTTCCATGCACTTTATCTCCACTCAATTGCCAGCTCAGTTTCAGGGCAGGGCACAAGCGGCTTATGCCAGCTGCTGGGGAGCGGGGGTAGCCGCTGGCTCAATTGTCGTGGGGTTGTTATGGAATCGCACTGGCGGTAGCTTTTGGTTTATCATCTGCGGGGTTCTGCTGTTGATTTATGCACTCTGGATGGGGTTGGTTGGATCTGGGATATTCACAAGCAACACGCAGGTAGTCTCAGGAGATCGTGAGGAGTGATGATGAACGCATTTGCAATCAATTTGCTGGCAAGCATACCGACACTGGTCGGCCAGCCGCCCACTGCTGATCCGGTGATTAAGACGACTTATCCCCTGATTGCGGGAAAGTGGCGTATGGAGTCTCCCAACCTTAGGGCGGGCTGCAACGAAGACTTAAACTTTTTACCCAACAACCGTTTGCTCGTGGTTTCGGCAGACGAGTGGACTTATGGTACTTACCGGATCATAGAGCAGCCCAAGCTTGATCTACCGATCTTACTTCTTCATACGATCTTAGATGACAACCAGATGGACTGCTCTGGCAATCAGGTAGACCAAGCGGGAGAGAACTTTGCTTCTTTCATGAAGCAACTCACACCAGACAGCATCGTTTTGTGCTCGTCCGTTCAGGGCAATAACTGCCCAGTGAAACTCAACCGTATCTTGCCTTGATTCAAACAAACTAATTAAAGCCGGCTCTAAATTAAAGACGGCTTTAAGTTAAAGCCACCTGCATGGTTTGCTCAACCGGCTTAACCAGTATCTTCTTTTCAAGATGGTGAATACTTTGCGCGGTTTTCAAGAAATCTTGATCTTTTAAGATCGCGTTTTTGTGAAGAGAGATGTTGGTACTGATCCCCTCGATCACGAGCTCATCCAGTGCCTGAACTGACTTTTGCAAGCAGGCAGCACGAGATTCAGCGTGCACGATCAACTTGCCTATCATCGAGTCGTAAAAGTTAGGCATGGCATAGCCGGCATAGACGTGCGAGTCAAAGCGGATGCCGTGACCACAAGGAGCATGAAACGCGGTGATGGTGCCAGGAGAGGGGCGAAATGTCACTGGGTCTTCAGCATTGATGCGAAACTCGATTGCGTGCCCTGAAGTGGTGATCTGTTCTTGAGTGTGCCGGAGAGGAAGTCCTGATGCGATACGGATCTGCTCAACCAGCAAGTCAATCCCCGTGATGCATTCGGTCACCGGATGCTCAACTTGAATTCGGGTGTTCATCTCGATGAAGAAAAAAGAAGCGTTTTCGTAAAGAAACTCAAAAGTTCCTAACCCGCGGTACTTCATGTCCTCGGTTGCTTTCACGCAAGCTTCCAGTATCTGCTGACGCGCAGTTTCGTCTATGTCACAGGCTGGCGCTTCTTCTAACACTTTTTGGTGGCGGCGCTGCAGCGAGCAATCGCGATCAAACAAGTGGATGGCGTTGCCGTTACCATCGCCTAGGATCTGCACCTCGACGTGTCGTGGTTTTTTCAGGTAGCGCTCAACATAAACCGTGTCGTCACCAAAAAAAGACTCCGCTTCAGATCTGGCTGCGTGAACTTGATCGTTTAGATCCTCAAGTCGCTCAACCACGCGCATGCCGCGTCCGCCGCCGCCGGAGGCAGCTTTGATCAACAGCGGAAAGCCGATTTTTTGGGCTTCCTCGCGGGCGTTATTGATAT
>CAJXOR010000055.1 GCA_913057715.1 uncultured Moraxellaceae bacterium | reverse complement strand
CGAGATCATGCCTAGTCTCGTGGGCTCGGAGATGTGTATAAGAGACAGATCACCGACATCCCGCTGTTCACTAAGCAGTATGCGCCGCTGCTGATTAACCATAAGCGCGTGCCCTCGCCTGCTGATATATTTTGTCCCGTTAGCCTTACCCAAACTGAGCATGAGCAGCAGTGTTTGGCTACGCTTGAGTCGCTGTTGGCAAATGAACACGAGCAAATCTGCGCGCTGATCTTGGAGCCGCTCATGCAAGGGGCGGCGGGCATGGGTTTTTACTCCGCAGACTATCTTGAATCGGCGCTGGCGCTGTGCCAGCGGTTTGGTGTGCACGCAATTTTTGATGAGATAGCGACAGGCTTTGGTCGCACAGGCAAGCTGTTTGCACTGGATTACTGTGAGGTCAAACCCGACTTTGTCTGCCTCTCCAAGGGGTTAACTGGCGGGTACCTGCCGATGAGCGCCGTGGTGACCACCGATAGTATCTACCAGGCTTTTTTAGACACCAAACTGGAGCGTGCCTTTTTGCACTCACACAGCTACAGCGGGAACCCGCTGGGCTGTGCGGCGGCGCTGGCGAGCCTTGAGGTGTTTGATCAAGATCAGGTGCTTAAGTGCAACCAAGCAAAATCAGCACGGATTGAGGCGGGTTTTGAGCAGTTAAGTCAGCTTTCAGGCGTCGGAAGCCTTCGGGGGCTTGGCATGGTTTGGGCAGTCACACTAACGCACCCTCAGGTTTCAAGCGCACAATTGGGTTTAGCGGTAGCTAAGCTAGCGAGGGATCAAGGGCTTATGATTCGCCCGATCGGCAACCAGCTCTACCTCATGCCGCCCTACTGCATCACTGATGATCAACTGGATCAAGTTTTTATCACACTGCAACAAGCTTGCGAAACCGTGCTCAAACAAGAAGCTCCGGCCGGTTACACCCACCCCTCACTGCTGGCCTGATCATGAGACGCTTCTACCACCCCAATATATTGACACCTAACAGTGAGTTTACACTCAGTGCCGGTTCTTACCACCACTGGGTAAAAGTACTCAGAGCCAAAGCAGGTGACTCCGCGGTGCTTTTTCATGACGGGGCTGAGACACCAGTCACGCTGATTGAGATTACTAAAAGTAGCGCTGAAGTGAGATCTGGGGAGCTCACTCACATCACCCGTGCAAACAAGTTTACAGTGGAGCTGGGGCTAGTCATGAGCCGCGGTGACCGCATGGACTATGCGCTGCAAAAAGCGACCGAGCTTGGCGCCAGCCGAATTCAGCTGCTGTTGTCTGAGCGCTGTGAAGTCAAGCTGGGCTCAGCTGAGCGAACCGCCAAAAAAATCAGCCATTTTGAGCAAGTGGTGATCTCGGCGTGCGAGCAAAGCGGACTCAATCTGGTTCCGGAGATCCTGCCGCCCATCACCCTTAAAGAGTACTGCGATAGCTTTACCGATCAAGCCACTCAGTTGCTTCTAGCACCTAGCGACACTGATCTTGAGCTGCCCCAGATTGATTTTGAGCAGCCTTTGCAGGTCATCATCGGGGCGGAAGGGGGGTTAAGTGATCATGAGATGGAGCTGTGCTTGGAGTCTGGCGCAACCAGTTGGTCGCTAGGTCCCAGAGTACTACGATGCGAGACGGCTCCAGTCGTAGCTTTGGCTTTACTGCAAAGTGCTTATCATGGCAGTATGAATAGAGGCACAGGGATCTTGTGATGCTATTCTCTATAAACAACATCATCGATGGAACGATCGATAAATCAATTAAAGAAGGTTTGAGTCCCAGGCAAACCCTCAGGTCTGTGCAAATCGCACAGGCGTTTAGCTCACAACACTACTTTTTGATTGCCTTGACCTCTGGCTCTTTCATGACATTTTTGCTCATGAACTTTGTTGAAGTTGCCGTCACCCCCACCGCTATCTGGGCAGGTTTTGGCCTGTTATGCACCCTGCTCTTAACCTCTGCTTCCATACTGATCTATAGCAAAAAAAAGCAGTATGACTCTTGGCTGCTTTATCGCTTCCTGATGGCCATGTACACCTTGCTTGGGCTTAACTTTGCCATCGGCTTTACGCTGAGCATCTGGCACCACGATTTGTTTGCTTCACCCATACACATCACCCAAGCCGGGCTGATCCTGTTTTTTATTATTGTTACCCAGATGGTGGTCTCGTTTTCTAACGGGCGTATCTTGCTTGGCCTGATATTTATGGCCACTTCATGGGCTCCTGTGTTTTTTTATGTCGGACTTAATCCGTCTGTCCTGAGCGATAACTGGGTCATGTGCTTATGCTCAGCTGGCTATTTTCTTTACACACTGGGCGCCCTGTTTGAGTACAAACGTATTCGCGATAGCTTTTCACAAACCTACATAGATCACTATGTGCTGATGAGCAGGGCCAGCCAGCAGCGTCAGTTACTGGAAAATGTCAACGCCAAACTCAGCGAGCAGATGTCCAGACGCAACCATGTTGAAAAACAGCTCCAAGACGCCAAAACCTATCTTGAACAGCGTATTGAACAGCGCACCAAAAACCTGAAGATTAAAAACACCGAACTTTTAAAAACCTCGCAAAACCTCAAGTTGGTACAAGATGCCGCTGGCATCAGTTCTTGGGAATGGGATCCTAGCACCAATATCTTTACTTCCAGCAGCAACCAAAGCGCGTTTGACGGTGATTTAAATTCAACCATGTCGGTTTCCAAACTGATTGAGCGAATTCACCCAGATGATAAGCGGAACTTTTTAACCACGTTTAATCAATACTTAGACAACCATCCCAACCCTGAACCACTGAGGATTGAGTTTCGTATTCGTAGCCGTGATGGCAATATTAAGTACATCGAATCTTCAGCGATGGCAATTGACAACCTCTCCGCACAAAGCGATCAACCGATACTGGCCGGTATCTGGCGCGACATCAGCGATGAAAAACAGCGGTTGGAAGATCTCAAGTTATCTAGTTCTGTGTTTGAGTACTCCGCTGAGGCTATCTTTGTTCTTGACTCAAACTTGAACTTTTTGTCAGTTAACCCAAGTTTTGAGAAAATCCTAGCCTGCAACGCCAGTGATGTGATCAACACTCACCTGTTCATACACCCCCCCAAGCAGATCTTGCCGGGATCAGGCTACGATCAAATACTTAAAGACTTAAGAAATAAAGGCGAGTTCAGCGGCGTGGTTGAGGAGTACAACTTTGCCGGTAAGCGCATTACCATGCAGATCTCGATCACCAAGATATCCAGTGAGCCTGACGCTTCAGGTCGCTACGTTGGGATCATGACCGACATCACGGATCAAAAAAACAACGAGAAACAGCTCTCCTATCTCGCTAACTATGACGCTCTGACCGATCTGCCCAACCGTAGGCATTTTAATAACGAGCTGCATAAGCTCATCAATTTGAACTCCGAGCATGAAAAATTTGCGGTACTGAGACTCAATATCGATCGCTTCCGTGTTGTTAACAGCTCGCTTGGCTCAACAGTGGGCGATCAATTGATCGACATGGTCGCCAAACGCTTAAGCTCAATTGACACTGATACGCAATCCGTCGCTAGATTTGGCGGAGATGACTTTGCCGTGCTGATCAGCGACCTATCACTGAACAGCTTGAAAGCCTATTACGAGGCGGTTTTTGAGGTTTTCTCAAGCCCCTTTATACTGGAAAATCAAGAGGTTAATCTCAGAGTATCGATCGGTGCCAGCCTCTATCCTTTACATGGCAGGCAAGTCGATGTGCTGATCAACCGCGCTGAGCAAGGCCTTAAACGAGCCAAGCTCGATGGCGGCGACAGCTTTGTGCTCTACTCTCAAAACACTCAGGTTTCAAGTTTAGAGAAACTCAAGCTTGAAAATGAACTCCGTAGGGGAATCGCTCACGGAGAGCTGGTGGTTTACTACCAACCCAAGATCGATTTGAAAACCAAACTCATTTATGGTTTTGAGGCTTTGGTTCGTTGGCAGCACCCAACCAGCGGTCTGTTATCTCCGGACAGCTTCTTGCCCTTGGCCACGGAATCCGGGCTGATTAACGAGTTGGGCGCCGAAGTACTGAATCAAACGTGCCGCCAGATTCAAGCTTGGAAGCGCGCTGGCAACCCCGATATCCGCGTAGCGGTTAACGTCGAAGCTCAGCAGTTAAAGCGCAACAACTTCCTTGAGATCCTCGATAGCGCGATGGAGCGATATGAAATCTTAGGGGAGAATCTGGAGCTTGAGATCACAGAAACTTCACTGCTCGATATGCCCGAGAAGATTAAAAACTTGTTAGAGGCAATCAAGGCAAGAAGAATCAAGGTATCGCTAGATGACTTTGGAACTGGCTACTCGTCCTTAAGCTACTTAAGTCAGTACCCGATTGATGTATTGAAAATTGACCGTTCTTTTATCTTGAAAATCGGAACCAACGAACAAAGCGACGCCATCGTCAGAGCGATCATCGCCATGGGGCATTCGCTGCAAATTGAGATCGTCGCAGAAGGAGTGGAAACTTCGGCTCAGGTTGAGTTTCTAGAAACTGAGGGCTGTCAGATTGCTCAAGGTTTTTACTTCGGGCGCCCTGCACCAGCAGAGACTGCATCCGCCCTCATAGACAACATGGCAAGGCTGGTGACTCAAGCTCATTGAAAACCCAAACCAAACCCAGATGCACGCTTATGAGGTCATTTAAATCAAGAACCAGAAATTAAAAATAACTGACTAATGGGTATAAACAACCACTCATCAACTATCTAACCCAGCTAAGCAGCTATCTGAGTAACATACTCCAAAAGCGTCAAAGCAAACGATATGTTCATCAACGAAAACAAGTTACTCAAAGGAACCCTCAAACGATCTCTGGCCAACAGAGATAGTGCCAGCCAGACATTGGCGGCAATCAACACCGCGTACTCGATATCCAATCACCAATACTTCATCTTTAATTTGTTTTTTGGCGGACTAATTACGCTTTTGGTCACCAGATACATGGGGCTTAGCCTAACCAGCCCTGAGGTCATTTGGTCCTGTTTGACTATCTTGCTGAGCACGCTACTGGCGATAGGTTCTGTTTATTTTGTTAAACACCGTTTGTTTTTTAAAGCCAATTACGCCAACTTGTTTTTGATGCTGATAGTGGCTTCTAGTTTCTTGGTTGTTGTCAGCGCCATGACACTGGTTGTATGGCTTTATGACCTATTAAGCCCTCCCACCGTGCTACTGCAAACGGGAGTGTTGTTTTTTTACATCACAACGACCCAGCTTTTCGCTGTTCTTGCTCCGACACATATCAAATCTTGCATACTCATATCGTTTGGGGCTTTGCTGCCCGCCATCGCCGAGATTGCCCTTAATCCAACGCTGTTTGTTCTTTATCAGCCAATCTATATCTACCTGTTTGCCTATGCTGGATTTATCGTGACTGCGGTATTTGCAATGAGACACATCCGGCTCAAATCATCGTTGTCATACATCGAGCGCGATCAACTAATCAGCCAAATCAACAAACAAAAAACCATGCTTGAGACCACCAACGAAAAGCTGGTCGATCAAAAAACAAAACTACTCAACGCTGAAGAGCAAATCACTAAGGCAAACACCGATCTGGAAAAAAAGGTGCGTGCGCGCACCCGTGCGCTCAGTTTGAGAAATGCCGAACTGCTTCGCATGTCTCACAACTTACAACTGATTCAGAGCGCCGCCAAAATAGTCATGTGGGAGTGGGACCCCGTTGATAACCGATTCTCAACCACCAGCATCAACGGACAAATGACCGGTTACTCCGATAGTGAAATCTTAGAACTCAAGGGCTACGACAAAATCATCCATGAAGATGACCAGCTCAGGTATATATTGGCCGTCTCCGAATACCTTAAAAAAGGTCTTGGGCAAGATGCCCTTGAGATCAGTTATCGGGTGATCCACAAGTTAGGCCACGAGGTCCACCTAGAAGCCATGATGCTACTGATCCCTCGCGGTAAATCAGCTACAGATGTGCCGATAGCGATTGGGATTGTGCGCGACGTCACTGAAGAAAAGCTAACCAACGACCGCTTACTTCTGAGTAACTCAGTGTTTGAGCACTCTGCTGATGGGATATTTTTGCTGGATGAAAAACTCAACTACCTCTCGGTCAACCCTCGCTTTAGTGAGATCATGGACTGCACGCCTGAGGACATGATCTCGAGGCCATTTTTATCTCACTTGGACATAAACGCTCAAGACCAATCAAAACAGTTCATGAATCAACTAGATGAGCATCAAGAGTTTAAGGGACAACTCCTCTTTAACAGCTTTAACCAGAAGTTATTGACCTTGGATTTCTCGATTGCTGGTTTTAAGAGCCGCACCACTAATAAACAGCGCTATGCAGGCACAGTCACCGATGTGACTGAGCTGCTTAGTCACCAGCGTCAACTCTCCTACGTATCCAACTACGACTTACTGACTGACCTGCCCAATCGTAAACTGCTCCAAGAGTACCTGCATCAGATCACCGCGAACTCAGAGAATGCTCGTTTTGCCGTCGTGCGCATCAACATCGATCGTTTTAGCGTGATCAATAATTCTTTGGGTCAGAGTACTGGTGATCAACTGCTTAAGCTGTGTGCAGGGCGGATTGCTGAGTCAATTCCCAAAGATGCGATGTTGGCCAGGTTTGCCGCAGATGATTTTTGCCTAGTTCAAGACGTAAGTGATCCTGAAGTCTTTGAGTTATATCTTGAGAACCTGCACCACTCGTTTAATCCCGTCTTTCAAATCAACGATCAGGAGTTAAATGTCCGCGTGTCGATGGGTGTCAGTTTTTATCCCAGAGACGCTCGCCAGATCGACAACCTCATCGGTCAAGCAGAACAGGCTTTAAAATCTGCCAAAAAAGCAGGCGGCAACAGTTATCAAGTTTTCTCAAGCAACCCCCAAGTCTCAGGTTTGCAGCGTTTGATACTGGAAAATGAACTGCGTAACGCAGTCAATTCAAACGAGTTGGTGATCTTTTATCAGCCTAAAATTGATATGGCGACAGACAAACTGTGTGGGCTTGAAGCCTTGGTGCGTTGGCAGCACCCCAAACGTGGTCTTCTGCCGCCCGGTGTTTTTTTACCGGTTGCCTATGAGTCCGACTTGATCATAGAGCTGGGTAACGAGGTGATGAAACAGGTTTGCCAACAGCTTCATGCATGGAGTGAGATATTGCCAGCGGATTTGAGGACCTCTATCAACGTTGAGGCGCAGCAGTTCAAGCGTGAAGACTTCATGGAACAACTCAACCAAACGCTTGATGAGCATCAGATTGATCCTAGAAACATAGAGATCGAGATCACCGAAAGCTCGTTGCTGGACATCTCAGGGCGAATTCTGGGTATCTTGAGTGCCATCAAAGATAAAAACATCACCATCGCTCTGGATGATTTTGGCACCGGCTACTCATCGCTCAGTTACCTAAATCAGTACCCCATTGATGTACTTAAGATCGACCGCGCATTTATTGATCAAATCGGGAACTCTAAGCAAAGCGATGCCCTAGTTAAGGCGATTGTCGCCATGGGTCATGCGCTTGATTTGGACGTGGTGGCAGAAGGGGTTGAGACTGCGGAACACGTGGCATTTTTGAAAAACCTGGGCTGTCACACCGCTCAAGGTTACTTTTTTGGAAAGCCCATGCCAGCTGAGCAAGTTCAAGATATGATCATCAACATCAATAACCCTCTCACTAAAGCCAGTTAAGTACTATCGCTACTGACTTTGCTTACATAAAATGTTATATTTTTGCGATTAATTTTGGGGCGAGTTTAGCCCGTTAACCAGAGCTTTTTTACCTATGGATCAATCCAACTTCGATCAACAAGCCCTTCGTTACCACGAGTTTCCAAAGCCCGGAAAAATCAGTGTCACGCCCAGTAAGCAGCTCGCCAACCAGCACGACTTAGCGCTTGCCTACTCTCCGGGTGTTGCTGCACCTTGCCTTGAGATCGAAAAGGACCCCAGTGCCGCTGCCAAATATACGGCTCGTGGCAACTTGGTAGCCGTGATCACCAACGGCACCGCTGTGCTGGGCTTAGGCAACATCGGTCCTCTGGCTTCAAAACCCGTCATGGAAGGCAAAGGTGTACTCTTTAAGAAGTTTGCCGGCATCGATGTGTTTGATCTAGAAGTGGCCGAAAACGATCCCGATAAATTCATCGAGATCGTGGCCGCACTAGAGCCGACATTTGGCGGCGTGAACCTTGAGGACATCAAGGCACCTGAGTGTTTCAAGATTGAAAAAGCACTGCGCGAGCGCATGAACATCCCGGTGTTTCATGACGATCAGCACGGCACCAGCATCATCGTGGCGGCTGGCCTGCTAAACGCTTTGGAGTTAGTCAACAAAAAGGCCGAGGACATCAAGGTTGTGGTATCGGGCGCTGGTGCGGCCGCTATCTCCTGCATCAACTTGTTGATCGCGCTCGGTGTCTCCCAGTCAAATGTCTACGTGCTCGACTCTCGCGGCGTGATCAACACTCGCCGCACGGGTTTAGACGAATCTAAACTGCAGTTCTGTCAAGAAACTGACGCCGATACGCTGGCCGATATCATGCCTGGGACCGATATGTTCTTGGGTCTCTCCATGGCGGGTCTGGTGACTCAGGACATGGTCAAATCCATGGCGCGCGATCCGATTATCTTTGCGCTAGCCAACCCAACGCCAGAAATCATGCCCTATGAGGTTAAAGCTGTCCGTGACGATGCGATCATCGCAACCGGCCGGTCTGACTTCCCCAATCAGGTCAACAACGCCCTGTGCTTCCCGTACATCTTCCGCGGCGCACTCGATGTCGGCGCCACCACGGTTAACGAAGAGATGAAGATCGCATGCGTACGTGCGATTGCTGCGTTGGTTCACTCTGCTCCGACTGAAGGCCCCGGCGGCTCTGGCCACACTTTTGGCCCCGAGTATCTGATTCCTGGTCCGCTGGATCCGCGCTTGATTCTCAAGATCTCACCTGCTGTCGCTAGAGCCGCTATGGACTCGGGTGTCGCCACTCGCCCCATTGAAGACTGGTCAGCTTACCGCCAGCAGCTCAGCGAGTTTGTTTATAACTCAGCGCTATCTATGCGTCCGATCTTTGAGCTGGCTAAAAATGAACCCCGTAAGATTGTTTTTGCCGAAGGCGAAGACCCTAAAGTCTTACGAGCGGTACAAATCGTCGTCGATGAAGAGCTGGCAACCCCTCTGCTCGTGGGTAGACCTCATGTCGTAGAAGCCAATATTCAAAAATTGGGATTGACGCTCAAAGACGGTGAAAACATCACCATCGTTGATCCAGAAAATTATGAGCAGTATGAAGCCGGCTCACAGCACTACTATGAGCGCATGCAGCGTAAAGGCGTGAGTCTTGAGCTAGCCAAGCGTGACTCACGCCGTAAAACCACGTTGATCGGTTCACTCTTGGTTGAGCTGGGCGCCGCTGAAGGCATGATCTGCGGGACATTTAGCTACTACGATCTGCACTTGCGGTACATCGAAAACGCAATCGGCACTCGTCCGGGTGTGAACCAGTTGTACGCGCTCAGTGGTATCTTTATGGCTGACCACATGGTGTTCATCGGTGACACCTACATCCACGAAGATCCGACTGCCGAGGAGCTGTTCGAGATGACGCTGCTCGCAGCAGAATCTATCGGCAGCTTTGGTCTCACGCCTAAAGTAGCTTTGGTGTCTCACTCAAATTTTGGCACCTCAAACTCTAAAAGCGCCATCAAGATGCGCAAAGTCAAACAGCTTTTAGATGCCGCTAACGTCGACTTTGAGTACGACGGCGAGATGCATGCAGACGCAGCGCTCAACGAAAACATTCGTCAAAACGAGTATCCGTTTAGCCCGCTGACCGGATCGGCTAACTTGTTGATCATGCCGTCTTTAGATGCCTCCAACATTGCCTTTAACTTGCTCAAAAGCAGCTCAAGCTCTCATGCCAGCATGGGGCCGATCCTGCTTGGTGCTGCCAAACCGGTGCACATCTTGACGCCCTCTGTGACCACTCGCCGTATCGTCAACATGACCGCACTCACGGTTGCTCAGATCCAAAATCAGGGCTGATGAATCAGTCCTGTTATGTTCTAAAGTGCCGCAGCAGGGCTGAGCTTTCACTTAGGGATTAGTCAAATGCCCACCATAAGCCTGCAGCAACAAAGTGATCTAAACGAGCTCTCAGAACAACTTCATGACCCCTTGATCGCAGTACTACGCGATCAAGGGGCTCTTACCTATGTGGTGGGCGGCTCAGTCAGAGACACCCTGCTTTCTCGCAGCTTTCATGACATCGACTTTGTGGTCGTCGCTGGGACTCAAGCACTGATGCTGGAGAGTGGTTTTACTCAGGTTGGCCGAGACTTTCCGGTTTTTTTGCACCCTAAAAACAGCACTCAGTTTGCTCTAGCAAGAGTTGAGCGCAGCTTAGGGGTTGGCCACGGCGACTTCAGTTTTGATGTTGGCGCTGTCGTCACCTTGGATGAAGATCTGATCAGACGCGACTTCACCATCAACGCCATGGCGGTTGGATCAGATACCAAGCTGATCGACCCCTATGGCGGCTATGCAGACCTGCAAAGCCGAACGCTGCGACACATAAGCGCAAGCTTCAGTGAGGATCCGCTCAGGGTTTTTCGCGGGGCACGGTTTATGGCTCAGTTGTCTGCGTGGGACTTCAAACTCGATCAGCACACCGCCCAAGTTTTCAAACAGATGAGCCTAAATGACACCCTAGCCAGCTTAAGCGCAGAACGTGTGTGGGCAGAGACTGAGTTGGCTCTGAACTCAGTTGGAGCCACTGAGTTTTTTAATACACTGGCGGCAACCCATTGTTTGAGTCCTTGGTTTATAGAACTTGCAAACCCAAACCCTGCTGAGACTCAACTTTTAGGCACAGAGCAAAGCGAACTCTCCAGTGAGAACTCTGCTTTGGGTGCCGACTCAAGCACTGGCACTGGCACATTTAACCTGTCAGGCGTCATCTCAACTGAGATCAATCAGATAGCCATCAAAGCACTCGTCCTAGCCTGCGCGCGCAGCAAGCAAACCGAGGTTAGATTTGCAGCGCTCATGAGCGCGCCATACCTTCAAAGCCAAAGCGATCAATCCCAATCGGATCAGTTGCTCACGCTTTGCCAGCGTCTAAAAGTTCCGCAAAGCTACCAGCGGCTCCTGCTCCAACTACACACGCATTTTTGGTCCCTAATCCACCTGGCCGACAACGATTCAAACAAGGATCAAGCGACACGTGCGGCGGTTTTACTGAACTTGCTCACTGAACTTGGCGCACTAAAAAACAGTGAAGCTGTAACCACCTTTTGCGGCGCGATCATACCGACAGCGCAGGCTTTGGATGAAAACCAAAACGCTATGCCGTTAACCAACCCTCAGGGACTGAGTCATTCATCTAAGCTTTTGCAGCTCGCGGTCTGCGCCACTCAACTACTGAGACAAGCTGCAGATTTGCTGATACAGCTCAATCACGCTTCGCTCAAACAGCAGCAGCCCGAGATCTTTACTGACAAAACTGGTGCACAAATCGGACAGATCATCGAAGCTTGGCGTCTGGAGAAACTCACCAACCTGTTAAGATCAAACTTAACTTAAGCACTAAGAACTCCAGATGAACCACGACTCATCTCCGGTAATCTGCGTCACCGGCAGCGCCAAGCGCATCGGTGCACAGATCATCCGTCACATGCACAGCCAAGGTTACCGCGTCATCATCCACTATCACCGAAGCCTAGATGAGGCAAAAAAACTGGCCGAGGAGTTAAATGCCGAGCGCTCAGACTCCGCCCTGCTGGTTCAAGGTGACTTAAACGACCCATCGACTTACTCAGAGCTAGCAGCGCAAATCTTAAGCTGTTTTAAGCGTCTGGATGTCCTGATACACAACGCCTCTCGCTTCTACCCAACTAAGCTGAGTGAGTGCAGCGCAGCAGACTGGGACGCGCTCATGCACTCAAACGCCCGCGCGCCACTTTTTCTCACTCAGCAGCTGGTCCCAGAACTCAGAGCGCGCCTCGGCTCAGTGATCAGCTTGCTTGATATTCACTCTGACGATCGCCCCTTCAAGGGATACGTGATCTACAACATGGCCAAAGCCGCCCACCGCATGATGGTGCAAAGCTTAAGCCTGGATCTGGCACCTGAAATCCGCGTCAACGGAGTCGCCCCCGGTGCTAATATCTGGCCCGACGACGATAGCGATCAAGCCATCGATGATCCCAAAAAACAACGCATCGCCAGCAACATACCCCTGCAAAGCATCGGTGAGCCTGAAGACATCGCGCAAGCGGTCGACTACCTCATCCGTGCTCGCTATGTCACAGGTCACGTGATCAAGGTGGACGGTGGACGCAGTCTCACCTTGCCTGGCGACGATCCCGCCTAAATCTCAAGCTGGCTGTCTGATATAAAACTCACCAAGCACTTAAGCTGCTCCGAGAGTCACCTGTTGGCAAATGTCGACATTTTTATACTCAAGCTTTTGACTGACTCTAAGCTATAGGCACCTTTGAATCTCTCGTGGATCAACACCGAAGTTTTGCTCATCACGTAATTTACATCCAAAAAAAAGCGCCCGAAGGCGCCTTGATCACTTGGCTAGTTAACCCACGACATAAACCGCGTTGTCGCTCAAGAAGCTGGCTGCATCGACGTAGTCGGCGATGCTGTTGGTGATCAGGATGGTGTTACTCACCCCACCCGACTGGTAGCTTAGGGTTTGCGAGGCGTTATCCCAAGTCGCGCCAGTCACCGTATCACCGCCAAAGAACGCGATCTTATCGGTGCCAACGATAAAGTCGGTGATCTGATCAGCGCCGTTTGATGCACTAAGATCAAACAAGAAGCGATCCGCGTCGGCGCCGCCGGTTAGCACGTCGTCCCCTGACTTGCCGTAAAGCACGTCATCACCCGCTCCGCCGACCAAGGTGTCAGCAAAGCCGTCGCGACCAACCAGAACCTCGTCACTTACCCCGCCCGTGACGGTGTTACCGTCGCGGGTATCGATGGTGACGACCGCTGAGTCAACCGTACCGTCTTCGGTGAGAGTGTAAGTGAAACCACTTTGCTGGCTTTGGTTGTTGATGTTCAGCCACAGTTGGTAATCACCATCGTCGGCAACTGAGTTGGCTTGGGTACTGTTGAAGTTGGTGACTTCAACATAGTAATCAGCGGTTGTGCCAACGGTGTAGCTCAGGCTTGCATCCTGAACACTGCTAGAACCTGGATCTAAGTTTTTGCTATCGTCCACCTCAACCAAGATGTTGCCACTGGCGTCACGAAGTCTGAGGATCGTATTGGTGCTCTCCGCCCCGCCGATGCCGTTGTCTATGTCAGCCCTAAACACCTCACCTGCGCTCAAACTTACCCGGTAGTAGTCCTTATCAAAGTTGATCTGATCTCTTAGGAAGCCGTCGATTCTGACATTGCCCCCACCGATAGGGGCATTGACGTCTCCGGTGGTTCCAAAGGAGTCTCGACTGATCACTTGAGAAGTTGCACGCGTCCCGTTTAGATCGTTTCCACCGACGTTGTCAGCAGCGCTTTGGGTTTCCACGGTGATCAGGGCTGAGCCATCCTTCACGGGATCTGGCGTCCGGGTAAAGATCAGTGGATCGCCTGCTGAATTTAGAGCTCCACCTGTGGCTCCGCCAAAGTCCGCCGTTGAGTCGGCAGTGATCGTATCGTTCGCATAAAGCACGGATTTGTTGACACTAAAGTCAGCAGCCGTGTCGTTAGTGATGATCCGATCAGCCCGCGCCTCAAGTCTCAAGATATCGATATCTTGGCGGCCCACGGTTTGATCTCCGTCTTGGTCACTGACCACAAATCCAATCGACTCTGGGTAAGATCCGAGACCGACCGTGGGCGTGTAGCTGTAGACGCCAGTGTCAAAATTCAACACGATGATCCCGTCTTGCTCGGTTCTGAGCGTCACCGAGGACGTTGCTGAATCAAAACTAAAGTCAGTATTGGGTCCTGTCACGGTGAGGGTGTTGGCCTGAACATCGTAGCGATAGGCTGTCTGATCTACTGTGATCTCAACCACAAAACCACCATCAGCTCCAAAGCCGCCGTTTGAGTTACCGCCGTTAAGTAGGCTTTCTTGGGCTTCAGGCAATTTGATCGTGGCCAGCAAGAAAGGTGATAAACCGTCTGCTGCCTCGATAATATCGCCATTGGTTTCAGTGGAAGTGCGACCGTCATAAGCGATTGGATCGAGTGCTGGCTCGTTAGCACCTAAGCCTGATCCGATGCCAATGGAAAGTGAAAGCATGTTGTTTGCTTCTAAGAAGTCGCGCCACAGCGCCTCCTCACCAGACTGGATACCCTCATCGATATCGTTGGTGGCATTCTCTGGATCTCCATCCCCATAGAGAGTTGGCCCATTGAGGACATTTGTCCGATTGCCCGCGTTTGCTGTATCGCCCTGACCATAACTTGGCAAACCATCAGTCAAAAAGTAAGACACGTTGGTGGCGCCGGGTGTTTTACCCGGTTGGCCAAATGCCTCGATGGCGGTGCCAAGCGCAGCATCGTAGTTGGTGCCTCCGTTAGCTTCCAAGACATTGACGGCAACCAGCGCCTCATCTGCCGTCATCCAAGTGCCCATGGACTGCGCGCCGTCACTAAAGGTGATCAGCTGAACACGGATGGATCCGAAACCATCGTAAGAGTTGATCAGATCGTTGATCGCTGCTTTGGTCAGATCAAGGCGTGTGCCCAGCGCCAGATTGTTAGGATCGGCAGCCTCGTTCATGCTGTCAGAGACATCGACGATCAACATCAGATTGACGTCGTTGGGTCCGATCACGATCTGCTCTGAACCTGACTGAACAAACGGAGCATCATCCTCGACAGTGACAATCAAGGGAACTGGCGCACTGGTCAAGTTCTGAGGATCTGTGATGGTCAAAGAGAACTCGATATCTAAACGATCTTCACCACTGGTGTCAGGGTGATCGATTGGCGAGAGTAAATCCACGTTGTAATTAACCGTGTAATCACCCGGGCTACCAGCGACCTCACTTAAGCTGCTGGCATCTACCGACAGGCTCATGACGACGGTGCCATCTGCCAAGGTGCCAATCAGGGTGCCTGAGTCCGCTGGATCAACTGCAAAGCTAACAGACGCTCCGCCCACGGTTATGTCGGTTGGCCCTTCAAGCGTGAAGGCTGTCTCTTATACACATCTCCGAGCCCACGAGACTAGGCATGATCTCG
>CAJXOR010000054.1 GCA_913057715.1 uncultured Moraxellaceae bacterium | reverse complement strand
CCTCTTCGTCGGCAGCGTCAGATGTGTATAAGAGACAGGCCACCATCGACTCCTTCATCGAAGCCGGTGCACAGTTCTCAGAAAACGAGCTGGCGCCGCTCAACCGCTCAGGTGACGAAGAAGGTTGCCATTTTGCTGACGGAGTGGTGACCACTCCCAAAGGTTTTAAAGAGGCTTATCAAAAGTTTTGCGAGCTAGGCTTTCCTGCCCTATCGGCTGACGTGAACTACGGCGGCTCAGGTATGCCCGGTTCACTCTCAACCGTGGTCAACGAGATGACCGGCACCGCGAACTGGTCTTGGGCCATGTATCCGGGTCTCTCCCACGGCGCCATGGAAACTCTCAAGCACCACGGCACGGAAGAGCAAAAGCAGGACTACTTAACCAAGCTGATCAGCGGCGAGTGGACTGGCACCATGTGCTTGACCGAGTCGCACGCCGGTTCGGATCTTGGGATCATCAAAACCAAGGCCGTGCCAAACGACGACGGAAGTTATGCGATCTCAGGCACCAAGATCTTTATCTCGGCGGGTGAACATGACATGGCTGAGAACATCGTGCATATCGTGCTGGCACGTCTTCCTGGTGCACCCGGCGGCACCAAAGGGATCTCTTTGTTTGTTGTGCCTAAGTTTTTGGTTGAGGACGGAGGAGTGGGCGCACGTAACTCGGTTACTTGCGGGTCGATCGAACACAAGATGGGGATCAAAGCCTCAGCAACTTGTGTGATCAACTTTGACTCAGCGACCGGCTACCTGATCGGTCCTGAAAACAAAGGCCTGAACTGCATGTTCACCTTCATGAACGTGGCGCGTATTGGCACCGCGGTTCAAGGTCTGGCAGCAGCTGAGCTGGCCTTTCAAGGATCGCTTGAGTACGCCCGCGACCGTCTCGCCATGCGCTCGATGAGTGGCCCTAAAGCCCCAGACAAACCAGCTGATCCGATCATCGTGCACCCAGCGGTTCGCAACATGCTGATGACTCAAAAAGCGTTTGCCGAGGGTGGCCGTGCGCTTATCTACACGCTGGCACAGTACGCAGACGAAGTTGAAGTCATGAAAGGTGACAGCAAAGCCCACGCCGATGAGATGCTGTCTTTCTTAACGCCTATCGCCAAAGCCTTCTTGACCGAAACCGGTTTTGAGGCCGCCAAGCACGGTGTGCAAGTATACGGCGGTCACGGATTTATCCGCGAGTGGGGCATGGAGCAAAATGTCCGCGACACCACCATCGCCTGTCTTTATGAAGGTACCACCGAGATCCAGTCACTCGATCTGCTGGGTCGAAAAGTGCTGGGTTCAAAAGGTAAACTGCTCAAAAACTTCACTGATATGATCGGCGCGTTTGCCCGTGCACATGGCGAAGATCCCAAGATGGCCGAGTTCATCGCACCACTTGCCAAGGCGACTCATACTTGGGGCGAGCTCACTCAACTGATTGGTCAGCGCGGCATGGAAAACCCAGACGAAGTAGGCGCAGCAGCGGTGGATTATATGTACTACTCTGGCTATGTCACCCTCGCTTTTTTCTGGGCGCGCATGGCACAGATCGCTCAAAAAGCGCTTGCCGATGGCACGAGCGAAACTGAGTTTTACGAAGCCAAGCTTAAAACCGCTCGCTTCTACTTTGCTAAACTGATGCCACGTACCGCGACTCATGCAGCCAGCATCAAAGCCGGCGGCGCAACCCTGATGGAGATGGGTGAAGAACAGTTCGCTTTTTAAAGTAAACACTGGCCTTGGGGCGGCCTGTCCACCCCAAGGCATCTACCAAGCTCCCAAACTTAAGGAAGCTGCGCGGGTGGATTAATCCGCTAGCCACTCCATTTTATATGAGGAAACACCATGCCGATTTACAACGCTCCGCTAGAAGACATGCGCTTTATCTTAAACGACGTGTTTAAAGTTGAAGACTTTTGGAAATCAACTGAAGACCTGAGCTTCTTAGATATCGCCACTGCTGACGCGATCCTTGAGGAGATGGCTAAATTCTCCAAAAACGTACTACTGCCGATCAACCGCTCAGGCGATGAAGAAGGCGCGCGGATCGAAGACGGACAGGTTTACACGCCCAAAGGCTTTAAAGAAGCATTCAAACAGTACGCTGAGGGCGGCTGGATGAGCTTGGCCGGTGATCCAGAGTACGGCGGACAGGGTATGCCCAAGATGCTGACCATGATGAGCGAGGAGATGCTCATGGCCACCAACCAGTCCTTCACTCTTTACCCCAACCTCACCAACGGCGCCTGCCTTGCGATCAACGCCTACGGTTCGGACGAGCAAAAAGCCATGTACCTACCGCGCTTCTACTCTGGCGAGTGGGCAGGAACCATGTGTCTGACCGAACCACATGCCGGTACTGACCTTGGGATCATTCGCACCAAAGCCGTGCCAAATGACGACGGTAGCTACGCGATCTCAGGCACCAAGATCTTCATCACCGGTGGCGATCATGACCTAACCGACAACATCGTCCACTTGGTTTTGGCAAAAACTCCTGATGCACCGGCTGGTACGCGCGGTATCTCCATGTTTATCGTGCCTAAATTCATGCACGATGATGAAGGCAACGTCGGCGAGCGCAACGGTGCTGGTCCAGGCTCGATCGAACACAAGATGGGCATCAAAGCTTCAGCGACCTGTGTCATGAACTTTGACAACGCCAAAGGTTGGTTGATTGGACCTGAAAACAAGGGTCTTAACGCCATGTTCGTGATGATGAACTACGAGCGTCTGACCATGGGCCTGCAAGGTTTGGGCGGATCGGAAACTGCTTACCAAAATGCAGCCGCTTATGCACTGGATCGCCTGCAAGGCCGCGCCAGCTCAGGTGTCACCTCGCCTGAAAAAGAAGCTGACCCGATCTTGCATCACCCAGATGTGCGCCGCATGCTCTTGAACGCCAAATCACACAACGAGGCGGCGCGCTGCTTCGCAGTTTATGTGGCTAAGTTCTTAGACACTGCTAAATTCTCAAGTGACGAAGCAGCTGTCAAAGAAGCACATGATCGCGTGGCGCTACTGACGCCCGTTGCCAAAGGCTTCTTAACCGATATGGCGCTCGACGCTTGTATCGACTCCCAGCAAGTCTTTGGTGGGCATGGCTACGTGCGCGAATGGGGTATGGAGCAGTTAGTTCGTGATACGCGTATCGCGCAGATCTATGAAGGCACCAACGGTATCCAAGCGCTCGATTTAGTTGGCCGTAAGATCGTCAAAAATGGCGGCGCCTTTTTGACTCCCTACCTGGAGGAGATCAAAACCTTTGCTGGCGGTATGAGCGCGGAAAATGCCTTCATGAAAGACGCTCTGCTAGACGCAGTAAGTACGATTGAAGACACCACCAATCAGTTGATGGCATTGGTCAAAGACAACATCGATGAGATCAATGCTTCATGTGTTGATTACATGCATGCCTTTGGCTTGATGAGCTACGCCTACATGTTCGCCATGATGGTTGAAGCCGCTCAAGAGCAAAGCGGCGACTTCTACTCCGCTAAGCCAAAGCTGGCTGAGTTCTTTGTTAAGCGCCGCCTGCCTGAGCTTAAAGCTCGTGCAGCCATGGCCTTGGCTGGTGCTGACACGCTCATGGACATGAGTGATGAGTACTTTGCTCAGGCATTGTAACGCCTAGTCAGTTTCTTTGAAAAAAGCCCCACATGGGGCTTTTTTCAAACCTTGGTGTTAACATCGCTTGCGTGACACTTCAAAGCTTTTACAATAAAAATCTAATAAATTATTTATTGATACTATAATTTTGATTTATACAATCAATTATGTGACTGGTTGATCAACAACAAAAGCTACAAATCCATTGAGAGAACCCATGTTCAGCAAAACCTTTAGCATTTTAGATGTCAGCTATTTTTACAAAGCAAAGCTACTGAGTAAGCTGTGCCTGATCGGCGAAAGTTTTATTTTCATAAGCTATAACCTGATTTACGTGATGAGCGATTATTTTAATTGGTCAGATGCTGATCGCCTGAGTCCCGATTACTTCCAGACATTTAACTTCATCTACGTCACATTGATTCTGCTCAATTTACTCCACTTGACCTATTCGGGCTGGGTAAAAACACGCCCTACCCTTCACAACACCTATATGTATGCCAGTTTGACTATCTACGTGGTGACGCACAGTCTGTTGTGCCACCTGCTGGGGGAGTTGTCGATCAATACCGGCATCATGATGACGGCATCACCCTTGATTGGACTGATTTTATTTAACGTGCGGGGGGTTATCTGGGGCGCACTTGTCGGCTCGACGATGGTCATCGGTGGTCTCGTTGCCACACTAACCGGGTACCTAGACTACGCGCCACTGATCGATGGCGCCTATCCCATATATCAAAACACTGCCTTTATCTTATTTACCCTAGCCGCTGTGTCGCCGCATGTTTTGATCGTTTTGCTGCTGGGTTATCACACCATCCAAAACTGGAAAGCACGCGAGGCGCTGAGCGTGCAAAATGCCGAAACAGACACCCTGACCAACATCCCCAACCGGCGCAAGTTCGGCGAGTTGATGGGTTTAGCAATCTCGCAGTGCAAACATAAAAATTCCAACCTTGGACTGATCATGCTTGATATCGATCACTTCAAGCAAATAAACGATGATTATGGCCACCTAGTAGGCGACCGGGTTTTGAACGGTGCAATCGCACAGATCAGCTCAAGCCTGCGTCACTCAGACGTAATAGCCCGTTACGGCGGGGATGAGTTTGTGGTGATCATGCCTGGCGCCAGTCTCAAAACAGTGGCTGAAGCCGCCGAACGCTGTATAAAAGCGATCCGAGATACCTCAATTGAAGTCGAGGGCGAGCAGATCAAATTGACTGCCAGCTTGGGCGTCACCTCAAGTCAGATCAGCAGCAAACTCAGCCATGCAGAGTTTTCGCGTCAACTGATCAAGGTGGCAGATGACGCCCTACTGGTTGCCAAAAAACGAGGCAGAAACCGCATCCAGATTGGCATGCTACTGGATGATGACGAGCGAGCAGAATTCACTGAAGAGAACCCTGTCATCACGGATTAAACCAACTTAAAGTATAAGGCTTAGTTAAACCAGCCACTCAAGACCTCTCGTTAATCTCGCCAAAAGGAACATGAACCGAGGGAACCACTTCCCTGGCTGAGTTAACGTGGCCTACTTGGTCATCAAAAAAGATATGTGGCTTTAGTACACTCAAGACTGACGCCTTGTCGATACCACCAAGAAAAAAAGCATCGTTGACCATAACTCCCCAGCTCTTAAGAGTATAAAGCGCGCGCTCATGCGCTGGTGCATTTCGGGCGGTCACTATCGATACCCGTATGCGATTGAGGTAATCGGGATGGGTCTTCTTGTGACTTTCTTCAAAAGACTGAATCTTTGACACACCCACCAAAAAGTTTTTAAGTGGGCCCGGACTGTGAGGCAGTACTGCGTTTTTAACTTCGTGGTTTACAAAACCGCTGAGTCCATCTTTTTGATAAACAGCCTCCGACTCGCCGCTGGCAAGCACTCCGTCAAAGTCAAAAGCGATACGCAGCGCGATATCGGATTCGTCGTCATTGAACACTGAATCCAAAACATGCCCCGCCGGATAACCTGCCTTTATAGCGCTCTGAACATCCAACTGATTGGCTGATAAAAAAAGCGATATGTTCAGCGCAGGTATGTACTGATAGGGGGAGAGCCCTTGGGTAAATATCGCCCGACTGATTGCGATTTTATGGTGCTCGATTGACTTCATGACCCTAAGACCCGTATCGGGATCATTTCGAGAGAGCAAGATCACCTCAACCAGCGGACTGTCCGGACCAGTTAAGTCATTTAGTGACAAGAGTCGACTCACAAAAGGAAAGGCGATACCGGGCTTGAGTGGGTCGTTTAGGTGCTTTTCTTGAAAGCGACGATAAGCCTCCTCACCCTGCTGCTTGAAAACCTGATCGGAGTCACTCAGATCAAAAACCGCGCTCGACGCCACACCGATGACCAGCTTGTTACTTAAATCATAAGTCAAATGTCACCTCAAACAGGTTGTGCGCCCTATCGATTACCTTTGCTCGCCCCCATAAACCCTTAAAGAAACCTTAAGGCTTGTAGCTGTCTCTAAGCTCAATCACGCGATTGAACACTGGCTTATCGGTTCGGTGATCGTGCTGATCCGATACAAAAAATGCTTCACGCTCAAACTGATAGTGAGTTTCAGGCGCTGCGTCTTTGATCGAAGGCTCACCCACGGCCTCAAGTACGCTCAGCGAATCAGGGTTTAACACCAACTCACCCTCGCTGTCAGGCTCACTCAAAAACAGTGACTCATATACCCGCACTTCAACTGGCACGCCTAAATCTGCCGAAACCCAGTGGATCACTCCTTTTACCTTACGGCCTTCAGGGTTTTTGCCAAGCGTGTCAGTGTCGATCGAGCAGATCAGCTCAACCACTTCTCCGTTAGGATCCAAGATGTGCTCATCACAGCGGATCACGTGGGCGTTACGCAGACGCACTTCGCTGCCTGGGGTCAAGCGGCGGTACTTGGGCGGAGGTACCAACTCAAAATCTGCCTGATCAATATAGATCGTCTTGGTGAGTGGGATCTCACGCTCTCCAAGCTCAGGGCGATTGGGGTGGTTAGGCTGCGTGAGCGTGAGCACCTCACCCTCATCCAGCGCCTCAAAGTTCGACAGCGTGACCTTAAGCGGTTTTAAGACCACCATGGCCCGTAGCGCCTTGTCCTCTAAAGACTGGCGGACACAGTAGTCCAGCAGCTTGGGATCAACCGTACCGCCCGCTTTGTTGAGGCCAACCCGTTCACAAAAGTCGCGCAAGCCCTCTGGCGTATAGCCGCGGCGGCGCATCCCTGAGATCGTCGGCATGCGCGGATCATCCCAGCCCTCAACAGCCGAGCTATCGACTAAGGTTTTCAACTGACGCTTCGAGGTGATCAATCCTTCGACATTTAGTCTGGCAAATTCATACTGATAGGGACGCGGAGCAATACTGAGTTTATCTAACAGCCAGTCATAAAGCGGGCGGTGCTCCTCAAACTCAAGCGTACACAGTGAGTGAGTGACCCCTTCGATCGCGTCAGACAGTGGATGCGCCAGATCGTACATGGGATAGATACACCAAGTGTCGCCAGTTTGGTGGTGGCTCTGCTTCATGATGCGGTATAGCGCCGGGTCACGCATGACCATGTTGGGGCTGGTCATGTCGATCTTGGCGCGCAGCACTGCTGAGCCCTCGGCCAGCTCACCGTTTTTCATCTGTTCAAACCAAGCCAGATTTGCCTCCACACTGCTGTCACGAAAGGGCGAATCTGTGCCGGTCTCGGTAAAGCTGCCACGACCAAGCTTCATCTGCTCTGGAGTCTGACGATCCACGTAAGCATCGCCTTGTTTGATGAGCTGCAGCGCGTAGGCGTAGAGCTTATCGAAGTAGTTTGAGGCATAGCGCGGATCACCGCTCCACTCAAAACCCAGCCAGTGGATGTCGCTTTTGATCGAGTCGATGTACTCTTGATCTTCTTTGAGCGGGTTGGTGTCATCGAAGCGCAGGTTACACTCGCCGCCAAACTCTTTGGCAATACTGAAGTTGGTGCAGATGGCCTTCACGTGACCTAAGTGCAGATACCCGTTTGGCTCAGGAGGAAACCGAGTCACGATGTTGCTAACTTTTTCCTGAGCCAGATCCTCGCGGATGATCTGGCGAATGAAGTCATTTTTAACCGGCTCGTTAACTGCGCTCATGAAACTCTGGTCTGAATTTATAAAGGCGTATTTTGCCGTAAAAGCTGGTATAAAACCATGAAGGTTTCTAGTCAGGAAGACACATCGATGCAACGCCGACGCTTTATCGCAACTCTGAGCACAGTTTTCGCTATAATCTGCTTTTTTACACCAACAGGCTACGCCATGAGCAACCCCATCGTTGAGATGAAAACCAACTACGGCACCGTGACCATGGAGCTTTTTGCTGACAAAGCCCCAAAAACCGTAGAAAACTTTTTGAGCTATGTCGATGAGCAGTTTTATGACGAGACCATCTTTCACCGCGTCATCGACGGTTTCATGATCCAAGGCGGCGGATTTGACGCGACTTTCAATCAAAAAAGCACACACGCGCCAATCCAAAACGAAGCGGACAACGGTGTTGCCAACGCTGAGGGCACCATCGCCATGGCTCGTACCGGCGACCCCCACAGCGCAACCGGTCAGTTTTTCATCAATCTGAAAAACAACACTTTTTTAAACCACACTGGTAAAAACCCACACGGCTGGGGCTATGCCGTGTTCGGGAAAGTAACCGAAGGCATGGACGTGGTTAACACCATCAAGGGCGTTGATACCGGCGTGCGCAGCATGCATGCAGACGTACCTAAGCAAGACGTGCTGATCGAGCAGATCCGCCGCGTAAACTAAAATGCCCACCCTACTCAAACCCTGCTCAGGCTTCAGACCATGAACACTGATACGGGGTTTGAGTGGACCGGCGCCGCCGGCGATCCGATCAAGATTGATCACTTAGCGCTGAGTTCCCTTGAGCTTTTGCACGAGCATATCGAACCGCTCAGCGATGTTTTTATAGCCGACTTACACCTAAGCGTAGACACCCCCAAACTCAATCAGGCGTTTGAAAGCTTACTGGATCAATTGATTCAAACTCAGCCTCAGCACTTATACATCATGGGCGACTGGTTCAACGCCTGGCTGGGACATGATATCGAGATGCCGTGGTTTGACTCAATCGCCGCTAGTGTTCGCACGCTCAGTAAAAAAACCCACATCTATGTGCTGCCGGGCAACCGAGACTTTGCGATTAATCAGAAGTTTTTATCGCCTCTAGGCGCTGAGCTGATGAGTGATCCGATGCTGCTGCGTGAACTCAATCAAAACACCATCCTCTCCCATGGTGATCGCTACTGCACCGGCGACGTGGGTTATCAGCGCATGAAAAAAGTGCTAACCAATCCATGGGTCTTGGGCTTGCTTAGAGCGAGCCCCAAGCGCTTTCGACTTAAGCTATCTGAGTGGTTGCGCGGGCAAAGTAAAGCTCGAACCCGCATCAAAGCTCAGTCGATCATGGATGTGGAGCAAAGCGCGATAGAGCGGCAGTTTAAGCTTGATCAAGAAAACCGCCCCTCAGTGCTGATCCATGGCCACACTCACCGTCCGGGGCTCCACCAATGCGGCTCAAACGCGCGTATCGTGCTTGGCGATTGGTATGTAGATCGCCAGCAAGTTCACACGCAGATCGCGATTAAAACTGGCAGTCACTTCACGCTACTTAAGCTTGAACTTTAGCCCCGTTTACTAAAGCTCATTAAGGCCGCTTTGAAACCCTAGACTTGCTAGCCAACACACGGAATTTGACTAAAACCAGCAATTAAGCTGAGCTGATCGCTTCAGACAGGCAGTTTGATGAAGTGCTCACGGTAGTGACGCAGCTCGCTGATTGAATCACGTATGTCATCTAGCGCTAAGTGGGCGCCTTTTTTGACCACACCACGAAGCACCTCAGGGTTCCAGCGAAAGCACAGTTCTTTCACTGTAGACACATCTAGATTGCGGTAGTGGAAAAACTCCTCAAGTGCAGGCATCTGGCGGGCCATAAACCGGCGGTCTTGGCAGATTGAATTACCACACATCGGAGATGCGCCTTTAGGCACCCATTTTGCAAGAAACTCGATGGTTTTGGCCTCAGCCTCCTGCATGTCCACTTTGGAGCGTCTGACGCGGTCTACAAGCCCAGATCCGCCGTGGTGACGAGTGTTCCAGTCATCCATCCCGTTTAGGACGCTATCGGGCGTGTGAATCGCAAAAACCGGCCCTTCAGCCAGCAGGTTGAGCTGGGAGTCGGTTACGATGGTCGCAATCTCAAGGATATGATCGGCTTGGGTATCCAAACCCGTCATCTCAAGATCGATCCAGATTAGGTTTTTCTTGTTCGGCTGCGCATCACTCATAACTAACTCAATTTAGCGGTCAGCACACAGTATAGCCCAGCAAAACCTATCGCCCGCTGAAAGCTTTGCATGCACTCAAAAAACAGGCAAAAAAAACCCAGACGTTAAGTCTGGGTTTGATTGGTAAATGTCTGATCAGATCAGAATTTACCTCAGATGGTGGGCCGTCCGCGACTCGAACGCGGGACCAATTGATTAAAAGTCAACTGCTCTACCAACTGAGCTAACGGCCCGAAGTGGCGCACATATTATCAGGTTTTGACCTTTTGGCAAGCCTAAACCCTTAAAAAGGTGCAATTTTTACAGGCGATACTCTCCCGACTCGATTGCATCAAAAACTTTTGCATCGATATCAGCAAACTCACCGTTGGGGTTGGCAAAGATTAGTCGCTCGCTGCACTTAGAGGGATCAAAGCTTTCTTCTTTGAGTTTGTTCTTGGAGTATTTAAAGGTTCCGGTGCGCTCAACTTGCTTTTGGATACGCAAAAACAGGGGCACGGCGTAGGCTGGTAACTCAACTTTGAGTGAGTCGAACAGCTTTTTAAGCGATGAATCATCACACTTGCTGCCATCAGCCAGCGTGATCGCTGCCATGCCTGCTCGCCCGTTGGTGCCGGTCACCTCAACCCCATAAACGATTGCCTCACTGATCAGGTCCTGATCAGCCATGATGCTCTCAACCTCGGTGGTCGAGACGTTCTCACCCTTCCAGCGAAAGGTATCGCCCAAGCGGTCAACAAACTGCGCGTGTTTGAAGCCAATATTGCGCATCAAATCGCCGGTGTTGAAAAAGCGATCGCCCGATCCAAAGACATTTTCCATGATCACATCTTTGGTTTTTTCAGGGTCGGTATAACCGTCAAATGGCGTCTTATCAGTGATCTTGCCGATCAAGAGCCCCGGCTCCCCAAGCTCGCTTCGAACGCAGTAGCCGCGCTGATCTTTGACCGGCTGATTTTTTTCTTTGTCGTACTTGATGATGTCGTATTCCATCGGTGAGAAACCGACCGTGTTCTCGAAGTTGAAGATGTTGCTAAAACCGATGTTGCCTTCACTTGAGGCGTAAAACTCGTAGACTTCTTTGATGTTGAAGCGCTGCTTAAACTCCGCCCAGATGCTGGGTCTGAGGCCATTTCCAATCATCTTGGTGACGCGGTGGGTTTTCTCAAGTTCAGAACCCGGGGTATCAAGCAGATAGCGGCATAGCTCGCCGACGTAACCAAAGCTTGAGGCGTTGAACTTGTGTACGTCGCTCCAGAAGTTGCTCGATGAAAACTTGCGTCGCATCGCGATGGCACCAGCGCCCTTGATCACCGACGACCAGCAAACCGCAATACCGGTCGCGTGGTAGAGAGGCAGCGTGACATACATGATGTCATCGGAGCCCAGATCCATGATGTGGCCAAAGGTGCCATAAGCTTTCATCCAGCGGCCATGACTGAAGATCACCGCTTTTGGCATGCCCGTCGTGCCAGAAGTGAAGATATAAAACAAACCATCGTCTTTAAAGATGAAGCGCGCGCTTTGCGGACAGACAGCGGAGTTGCGGTTGATTTGCTCGGCAAAATTGGTGAAACCGTGCTCAGTTTTACCGGTTTCAACTAGGGTATCGGTGTCAGCCCACCAAAGGATATCGTCCTTAGTGACTTCTAGGGTATCCACAATCTCATGCAGCTCCGAGGCGAGCTCAGCGCCCACCACCACCAACTTAGCTTCAACCAGGCGGATACTGTGAGTCAGCACTTTACCCGTCTGTGCTGAGTTCACCAGCGCTAGAACCGCACCTACCTTGGCACAGGCAATCGCGAGCGCCAAAAGTTCGGGACGGTTTTCTATAAAGACCGCGACCACATCACCTTTACGAATATCACGGCTCAAGAGGTAGTTAGCAATCCGGCTAGACCAAGCATCGAGTAGTTGGTAGGAAATCGTACGATCCTCATACAGGATCGCCGCCCCAGACGGATTGGACTGTAGTGCTTGATTAAAAGCCCAGCCGAGGCCGACATTTTTGGTCTCGTTTTTGTTGTTAGCAATCAACAACCCCTTGAGCATCTTGGGGCCTTTATTGACCAACATAGGGATCTTTTTAGCGACGTCGGTGATTCCAATCAGCTGGGACTTTTTAGATTTCATGCGGACCTTAAAGATTGAGTAAAAGATAAGTAGCGGAGCTCGTTACAAATGACAACGAGTAAAACCCGACAATCATATAGCGATAACCAAGTAAAAAAAAGTGAAACGCCAAAAACCCGCCACTCCCATAAAAAAAGCGCCCGAAGGCGCTTAAATTTGCAGAGAAAACCTAAGAGGGTTGAACCTCAGGTGTATCTTCTTTGACCGAGCCAGGAACACCCATCAACTCAGCCCTAACCTTGGCTTCAATCTCTTTGGCAACATCTGGGTTGTCTTTGAAGTACTGCACAGCGTTACTTTTACCCTGCCCGATCTTATCTTCGCCGATCGAGTACCAGCTGCCTGCTTTTTTCACCAAGTTGACGCTGACGCCAAGGTCAATCAACTCACCCAAGCGGTTGGTACCCTCACCGTACATGATCTGAAACTCAGCCTGCTTAAAGGGCGGCGCCACTTTGTTTTTAACTACCTTAACGCGGGTTTCGTTGCCAACGACTTCATCGCCGTCTTTGATCGCGCCAATCCGGCGTATGTCCATACGAACTGAGGCGTAGAACTTGAGGGCATTTCCGCCGGTGGTGGTTTCAGGCGAGCCAAACATGACCCCGATCTTCATGCGGATCTGGTTGATGAAGATCACCATGCAGTTGGAGCGCTTGGCGTTACCCGTGATCTTACGCAGGGCTTGGGACATGAGGCGAGCTTGCAGACCCATGTGTGAATCGCCCATGTCGCCTTCGATCTCAGCGCGCGGCGTCAAAGCCGCGACCGAATCGATCACGATCAGGTCAACTGCGCCAGAGCGCACCAGCATGTCGGTGATCTCTAACGCCTGCTCTCCGTGATCAGGCTGTGAAACGAGCAAATTATCCAGATCTACGCCCAGTTTTTTAGCGTAGTTAGGATCTAGTGCATGCTCAGCATCGATAAACGCACAGTTGCCGCCCTGCTTTTGACACTCAGCAATTGCCTGCAGGGTCAGCGTGGTTTTACCCGAAGACTCAGGGCCATAGATCTCAACGATCCGCCCCTTCGGTAGTCCGCCAATCCCCAGCGCTATGTCAAGCCCAAGCGAGCCAGTAGAGACCACATCGATATCGTTGTTGATGCTTGAGCCGTCACCCAAACGCATGATCGAGTTTTTACCAAACTGCTTTTCAATCTGGCTCAGTGCCGCGTCAAGCGCGCGGGTTTTATTTTCGTCCATAGTTTTCATCCGTTAAGTTCTGATCCTAATATAGCGTAATCTGCAGCAAAACCGCACACCCTGTCGTCTCAAAAAAACCCATAGACGACGGTTAGTGTCGTCTATGGGTGATGCTTGAGATCAGTGCGGCTTAGCGTCGGTTTTAGCTTTTTTGCTTTTGGGCTTGCCCTGCGCCTCTAAAGACACGGGTTGCTCTGTCAAAGCATGTGTAAGCACCTCTTCTATCGTATCAACCGGTATGATCTCAAGACCAGCTTTAACATGATCAGGGATATCGGCCAGATCGCGCTCGTTCGACTTAGGTATGAGTACCAGTTTGATCCCACCGCGATGCGCCGCTAAGAGCTTCTCTTTGAGGCCCCCAATCCGCAGTGCCCTACCTCTAAGCGTAACTTCTCCGGTCATCGCGATGTCGGGACGTACACTGATCCCAGTGAAGCTCGACACCAGTGCGGTTACCAGCGCAAGTCCGGCTGAAGGTCCGTCTTTAGGGGTGGCTCCTTCAGGCATGTGCACGTGCAAATCGTGCTCACTGAACTTCTCAGCTGCAATCCCAAGCTGAGATCCACGTGCACGCACCACCGTCATCGCCGCCTTGATCGACTCCTTCATCACGTCACCCAAAGAACCAGTCACGGTAAAGGCGCCTTTACCCGGTACGATCGCCGACTCAATGTTCAACAGCTCACCGCCAACCGAGGTCCAGGCCAGACCAGTTACACGGCCAACTTCAGCTTCTTTTTCAGCCAACCCAAAGTCGTAAGGGTGAACACCCAAGTACTCCTCAAGATCGGAGGCGCTGAGCGACACGGACTTGGCTTTAGAGCCGATCAGTGATTTGACGACTTTACGGCAGATCTTGGAGATCTCGCGTGACAAGTTACGCACGCCTGCCTCACGGGTGTAGCGCTGAACAATCTCGCGGATCACGCTGTCGTCGACATTTATCTCAGCTGGCTTTAATCCGTTATCTTTGATGGCTTTGGGCAACAAGTAGCGATCGGCGATCTGCACTTTTTCATCTTCGGTGTAGCCCGGCAAGCGAATCACTTCCATCCGGTCGAGCAGCGCCGGCGGGATATTCATCGAGTTAGCGGTACAGACAAACATGACCTCCGACAAATCCAGATCCATGTCGAGATAGTGATCGTTGAACTTGTTGTTTTGCGAAGGATCGAGAACCTCCAGCAGCGCGCTGGCTGGATCACCGCGGAAGTCCTGCGCCATCTTGTCGATCTCATCTAGCAAGAACAGCGGATTTTTGACTTCAACCTTGCTTAAGTTCTGCACGATCTTACCTGGCATCGCGCCAATATAAGTTCTGCGGTGACCGCGGATCTCAGCTTCATCTCGCACCCCGCCGAGCGCCATGCGCACGTACTTGCGGCCGGTCGCCTTCGCGATCGACTCACCAAGACTGGTTTTACCCACACCCGGAGGACCCACTAAACACAGGATCGGACCCTTAAGTTTTTTCACCCGTTTTTGCACCGCCAAAAACTCAAGGATGCGATCTTTAACCTCATCGAGTCCGTAGTGGTCTTCGTTTAGAACCGCTTCAGCTTTATCCAGATTGACCGAGACTTTAGAGCGTTTGTTCCAAGGCGTTTGCAGGATCCAGTCGATATAACCACGGATCACAGAAGACTCAGAGCTTGAGGGCGGCATGGATTTGAGTTTCTTGAACTCACTTTCAGCCTTTTTACGCACTTCATCGGGCAAGTCAGCATCTTCAATTTGCTGAGCCAACTCACCGACATCGTCGTCTTCGTCGCCGTTTAATTGACGCTGGATGGCTTTCATTTTTTCGTTCAGCACGTACTCACGCTGGTTCTGATCCATCTGCTCGCGTACCCGGTCTTGGAGTTCCTGCTCAATCTCCTCCTCCGACTGTCTCTTATACACATCTCCGAGCCCACGAGACTAGGCATGATCTCGTAT
>CAJXOR010000053.1 GCA_913057715.1 uncultured Moraxellaceae bacterium | reverse complement strand
ACGAGATCATGCCTAGTCTCGTGGGCTCGGAGATGTGTATAAGAGACAGCACCGGAACCGATCTCGTGCTCGCGCTCACCGCCTTTTTGCGCGACAACCAAGTGGTTGGCGCCTACCTTGAGTTTTTTGGCGAGGGCGCAAGCTCCCTGTCAGTTGGTGACCGCGCCTCAATCTCCAACATGACCCCAGAGTACGGCGCAACCGCCGGTATGTTCAGTATCGATGAACAAACACTCACCTACCTGCGCTTGACCGGTCGCAGCGATACTCAGGTGGATTTGGTCGAAAAATACGCCAAAGCCTCAGGGCTTTGGAGTAGTGCCATGAAAGACGCGGTTTACGCACGCACGCTCAGCTTTGATTTAAGCGCGGTGGTGCGCACCATGGCTGGCCCATCCAAACCGCATGCCCAGCTTCCGGTTAGCGATCTGCAATCTCGCGGCATCGCCCAGACAGGATTTCACCTACCAGAAGATGGCAGTATGCCCGACGGCGCCGTGATCATCGCAGCGATCACCAGCTGCACTAACACCTCAAATCCGCGCAACATGATCGGCGCAGGCCTCATCGCCCGTAACGCCGCCAAGCTTGGTTTAACCCGCAAGCCTTGGGTTAAGACCTCACTTGCGCCCGGTTCCAAAACGGTTAGTTTGTACCTGCAAGAGGCCGGCCTTATGGACGATCTGCAAACCTTAGGCTTTGACGTAGTCGCCTATGCCTGTACCACCTGCAACGGCATGAGCGGCGCGCTCGATCCCGTTATTGAAAAAGAAGTGATCGAGCGTGACCTGTTTGCGACCGCCGTACTCTCCGGCAACCGCAACTTTGACGGCCGTATCCACCCCTACGCTAAGCAGGCATTTTTGGCTTCTCCTCCGCTGGTGGTCGCCTACGCAATCGCAGGCTCAATCCGCTTTGATATTGAAAAAGACGCGCTTGGCACCGATCAAAACGGCAATGCTGTGTACCTGAAAGACATCTGGCCAACCGACAGCGAGATCGACGCTCTTGTGGCCGAGCACGTCAAACCCGCTCAGTTCAACGCGGTATACATCCCCATGTTCGATGAAGCCAAGTCGACCGAGAACGACGCAAAACCCCTTTATGACTGGCGTGAAATGTCCACCTACATCCGCCGCCCGCCCTACTTTGAATCCACTTTCACCAAACCAAACGGTCTTAAAGACATGCGCCCGCTGGCGGTGCTTGGCGACAACATCACCACCGATCACTTATCCCCCTCAAACGCGATCCTCAAATCCAGCGCCGCCGGCGCTTACCTCGATAAGATGGGCTTGCCAGAGGAGGACTACAACTCCTACGCCACCCACCGCGGCGATCACTTAACCGCGCAGCGAGCGACATTTGCCAACCCTAAGCTACTTAACGAGATGGTGTTAGATGGCGAAGGTAACGTACAGCAAGGCTCCATGACTCGGGTCGAGCCAGAAGGTGAAGTGATCCGCATGTGGGAGGCGATCGAAACCTACATGAAGCGCGGCCAGCCACTGATCATCGTCGCAGGCGACGGTTACGGTCAGGGCTCCTCGCGCGACTGGGCTGCTAAGGGCGTACGCTTGGCCGGGGTTGAGTGCATCGTGGCTGAGGACTTTGAGCGCATCCACCGCCAAAACTTAGTCGGTATGGGCGTGCTACCGCTGGTGTTTACAAACGGCGAGACCCGCAAAACCTATGCGATCGACGGCTCTGAAACCTTCAGTGTCGAGGGCGACATATCGCCGCGCTCTGACATGACCCTGATCATGACTCGCAAAAGCGGCGAGCAAGTAAAGATCCCGGTCATGAGCCGCTTAGACACCGCCGATGAAGTTCGCATGTATGAGGCCGGCGGTATGCTGCAGCGCTTTGCCAAAGACTTTTTAAACGCTTAACCCAAATGCCCACCTTTGCCGGCCAATTGCGTGATCACGATCGCGCGCTTGGCTGGACTTGTGGGCATTTTCAAAGCTTTGATCCAACCTTAAAACCGCACTTTGAGCACACCCCAAGGACACAGCCATGAGCCAAACATCGAAGCCCCAACGCAGCGTCAAAGCGACCTACATGCGCGGCGGCACGTCTAAGGGGACTTTTTTCAATACGGCTGATTTGCCGCAAGACTTGACCAGCGACCCCGCCAAACTTGACGAGTTTTTGTTGCGCCTGATCGGCTCACCCGATCCGTACGGCAAACACACCGACGGCATGGGCGGGGCGACTTCAAGCACCTCAAAAGCGGTGTTTGTCGGCGCATCAACCATAGAGGGCTTCGATGTTGACTATCGCTTCGCTCAGGTCGCCATCGACAAACCCAAGATTGACTGGTCAGGTAACTGCGGCAATCTATCGGCGGCGGTCGGTGCGTTTGCGATTCATGAAGGTTTGGTGAACTCAGAGCGCATGACGCTCGATAGCGCAGGCGACGGGTTTTGCGAAGTGCGGGTCTGGCAGGTGAACATACAAAAGCAGATCCTCATCAAAGTACCTATGAGCGGCGGAGAAGTTCAAGAAACCGGCGACTTTGTGCTCGATGGCGTGGCTTTTCCAGCGGCGCGGATCGAGGTGAGTTTTGTTGATCCGGTAGGTGATGCTGCTATGTACCCTACCGGCAACCTGATCGACGAGTTAGCGATTGAGAGCTTGGAGGCGCCCCTGCAAGCCACCCTGATCAACGCAGGTATCCCAACCGTGTTTGTGCGTGCAAGCGATCTGGGCTTTAGTGGCACTGAGCTGCAGGGCGAGATCAACTCAAACTCCGAGCGCTTGAGCTTGCTTGAAGACATCCGGCTCACAGGCGCAGTGGCGATGGGACTGGCCGCTGACAAATTGGCTGCCAGCAGCAGCGCCCACACCCCTAAAGTGGCTTTTGTCAGCGAGCCCAAAGCCTTTACCGCCTCAAGCGGCGCGCAAGTGCAAGCTAGCCAGATCCACCTTAACGTACGAGCCATGAGCATGGGTCAATTGCACCACGCTATGATGGGCACGGCTGCGGTTGCGATCGCGGCGGCGGCGGCCACGCCTGGCACGCTGCTCAGTGAAGTTTCTACCGCGAGCGATCCGGCGCAGGTAACATTTGGCCACCCTTCTGGAACCTTAGATGTCAGCGCTCAGGTAAGCGAAGATCATGGCGACTTTAAAGCAGATTTAGTGGGCATGGCTAGGAGCGCCAGGCGGCTCATGGTTGGTGAGGTTTTTGTTCCGCTTTAAGGAACAAATTGCAGAATTCAGGCTAGCGTCAGTACGTTAAGATATGTTAAAAATACGGATTACAAAAAAAATTAAGTAACAAGATGAGCCCTGAGTCCCCTTTATTCGGCACGTATCAGATAGCATTTTGCTTATCTGTGCTCGTTGCCTCTATAGGGTCGATTTTATTTTTCTCTTTCATGCGGCTTCCTAAGAAGCAGTATGCCCAGCGCATCAAGTATCACACTATTCTGATCTATATGCTGTTTGCCCTAAATTCTCTGGTCAGTCCTTGGCTTGGGGTGTTGCACCCCTCTATCTATATCGCCTTATCAGTTTTTACCTTGCTACCCATCTGCTATGGGATCTACTTTGTTTTCGCCTCTGTCGACAATCCAGAATCCCCATCGCCTTTTGTTAAGCCCTTTATGTGGATTAACACCGCCTTACTGGCACTGCTCTGCGCTATCCTTGCCGATCAGATTGAACACTCCTTTGGCATCACTCGTCTGTTGATCAACATCAACTGCGCGGCGGTGATTATCGCTGGCGCCAACAAACTTTATAAGCCAGATGGCACCACGGGACACGGCCGCCTAACGGTTATCAGACTGTACTATGGGTTGTGCGCGGTGATGCTGATTGTTCCCCTGCTCTTTCATCTGGTCACTGACTTTGCCCTCACACAGAGCTTGGTATTGCTGATCATGGCTTTTTTGATTCACCTAACCTTTGGTTCGATTTGCGCGGTGATTTTGATTCAGCAGATTGAAATCAACTTCAAAGAATCCATCACCGATGGCCAAACTCAATTGTTGAACCGGCGATATTTTTTAGATAAAGCCTCAAGATTACTGAGCTCTGGGGACAACAAAAACTACGCCTTGATCATCTGCGATTTGGACCACTTTAAGCAGATTAACGACACTTACGGTCATGGGGTCGGTGATCAGGTGATTGCCCAATTTGCCAGCCTCATGTGCAACACCTCTCCTGCTAAAAGTTTGTGTGCCCGTTTGGGCGGGGAGGAATTTGCACTCCTCATACCCGACTCTAAAGCCGATCTGGCACTTGAAACTGCGCTGAATATTCAGCGACAACTGGCCACCCAAAACAAAGATAAAACCCAAGTTGCCTTTACAGCCAGTTTTGGCGCCACCGACAACACCAATAAAAACCTGAGCCAAATGCTCACTAAGGCCGACAACGCACTTTATGAGGCGAAGTCTCAAGGGCGAAACCGGATCGTCGTGGTGTGAGACTGCTCAGAGGCGACTGCCAAGCAGTATTTGAGTATGCTACTCTCCCATTTATAGCGTCGCTTTACTGACAGCACGATCAACACCTAACTTATAAATGGTCTGCGAGCAAGACAGCAGCAAGCCCGACAAATAACAGAAGCAAACTGCTTATGGATGCAGTTTTTCAAAACAACGCAGCACTGAGCCTGATGGTACTGATCATCTCTGCCAGCTCTTTGCTATTTTTTGTCTTCTTGGTTTTGCCCTCTTCTCAACTCAACCAGAAAATTCGACTTCAGGTGATTGGGATCTACAGCCTATTTGTGTCCCAAGTAATTGCCTGCATCTTCATGTTTCATATCCCGCAGTGGCTGTATTTGCAGTTATGCGCGGTTTTTTTACTCCCCATCTGTTTTCAATTTGAGCTAGTGCTGAGCACCGTCACCAAAAAGTCCATAGCAACTTACTACCATCAACCTGGTTTCTACCTGCACATGTTTTGCCTATGTGCCGCCATAGCGGCGGCCAGCCTGCTACTTGAAGCCGCCCTTGAGCTCAGTATCTTTTTGATTGCTGCAAGCGGAGTCGTGATCGTTCAGCGCGCCATCGGGTTATTGAGAAAACCTGATAAATCCACGCCTAAAGGCTACAAGGGCATCAGAGTGCTATTTCATGGTATCTGCATCGTCATGCTGGTGTCGCCGGTGCTGCTGTTTCTCGCAAAAGACCCCTTAACCGATCAACTCATCATCTTGATTATTATTGGGTATTTTTCTCACATCACTTACGGGGTGATTGCGCTGATTATATTGTCCGAAAACATCAAACTCAGCTACCGAGATTCAGTGACTGACTCCATGACCGGTATCTACAACCGTCGTCATTTTACTATCCAATCAAAAAAAATCCTCAGCCAAGCGGGCGCTATGCCGGTGACTTTAGTGATCGCAGATATTGATTTTTTTAAGCGCATAAATGACAACTATGGCCACGACATCGGCGACCAAGTGATCTGCTTATTTGCTTGCGCCCTAAAGGACTACTTTACAGACGCAGCGCTCGTGGCAAGGCTTGGCGGTGAGGAGTTTGTGGTACTGCTGGGCAACACCACGGCCGATCAAGCGTTGTCAAAAGTGGAGTACTTCAGACACACCATACTGCCCTCGAGTTTCAGGCTTGAGAACTTCCAGGTGGAGCTTAGCGCCAGTTTTGGACTGTCGGATCAGCACTCGATTTCAGATAGCGATCTGGGTGAGCTGATGAAAAGGGCTGATCTGGCGCTCTATCAAGCCAAAAACTCAGGCAGAAACCAATCCAAAATTTATGATCAAGAGCACTCAGTGTCTATCTTTTATCAGCCCGGCCACGCGCCCGATCAGTCAAACCGAGCTTAGGCCATATAGACTAAACTTTCTTAATCAGCACGCTACCAATCGAGTAACCCGCGCCAAACGAGCAAATCACACCCACGTCACCTGACTGCAGATCATCGCCGTATAAGTTAAATGCGATGATGGACCCGGCTGAACTGGTGTTGGCGTATTCATCCAAGATCACTGGTGCGATGGCGGGATCAAATTCACGGCCGAGCATGGTTTTTAAGATGTACTCATTCATGTTCGCATTTGCTTGGTGAAGCCAAAAACGCGCTACCTGATCAGGATTCATCTGATGATCAGCCAGATGCTCAGTGATCATGCTCACCACTTTTGGGCAAACCTCTTTAAACACCGCCCTACCATTTTGCACAAACAGCTTATCATCGTGGGCCGGATCAGATTCAGGCGCACCCACTTCAGTGCGGTTTAAAAAGCCGAAGTTGTTGCGGATGTTGTTACTAAACTGAGTCAGCAGTTTAGTGCCCAAAACCTCGTAACCGCGAGGTTCATCGCACTGCTCTACGATCACCGCGGTTGCCACATCACCAAAGATAAAGTGCGAGTCGCGCTCCGTCCAATTGAGGTGTCCACTGGTGATCTCAGCGTTGACCACTAACACCCGCTTAGCTTGCCCAGCCTTGATGCTGTTGACCGCCTGTTCTATGCCAAATGTCGCCGCACTACAGGCCACGTTCATATCAAAGGCGTACCCCTGCGTCATACCCAGTGCTGCTTGGATTTCGATCGCGACCGCCGGGTAGGCTCGTTGCATGTTGGAGCAAGCCAATATCACTGCATCGAGTTGATCTGCTTGTAAGCCTGCTGAGTCGAGAGCTTTTTGAGCCGCCTTGACGCCAATTTCAGCCTGAAGACTGATCTGCTCATCAGAGCGGTAAGAAAAGCTCGGACGCATACGCTCAGGGTTTAAGACCCCATCTTTATCAATCACATGACGCGCTTTGATGCCGGAAACTTTTTCGATAAAAGCCGCAGAGGAACCCTTTTTAGAAGTCGCTAACCCACTTTCAATCTGCGCGGAATACTCATGATTAAACCACTCAGCGTGCTTATTTAAACTCTCAACCAACTCCTCGTTGGTGATTCGAGCCTCTGGGGTATACAAACCGCTTGCTGTGATACAAATCGCCATAAATCTCTACACCCTATATGTCCATCTCAATAACCAGAGCCGACCAACAGAGTCGGATGGCACTCATAAAACACTCTGTCTTAAATTAAGACCTTTTATCTCTAATAAAACAGCTCACTGGCTCATTCAGTAACCATAGTGCAACTGTCGATGGGATTGAAAAACCTCTTAACCCGCTGGCAGCTTAACATTCAACAAAGGCAGCCCATGAAAACCCTGACCAAACCAGTGATCAGCCGAAACCAGCCAAAAGGCACTAATAAGTTTCTGCTCGCAACCCAACAATTGTTTTTAGCGGCCAGCCTATGCTCGGTAAGTGGGCTTGCCAGTGCGGCCTCCGATCAACCTTTGGTCATCGCTGACACCAGCCACATCGCCACTAAAGGCTTTCTAGCCTCAGGTCAGGCAGATCTCGCTCGCATGTTAAGCGGGCAAAACCGGAGTTCTGTTAGTGTTAAGGCAAACCTGCCCATGCCGGACAAAACCCTAAAATCGGTCACACTAACACTGATTCCCGAGCTTAGCCCAGCGCTCAGCTCAGTGTACCAAATACGGACATTTTCCGTTAGCGGTGCGGGCGTGACAGGGCAGCTGAGCGCAACCCCAGAGGGCATAGATGCTTTTATCTACACCCCCGAAGGTCCGGTCATGATCAGCTCTATCAATCCGAGCACCAGTCTGAGCTACTTCACCAAAGACGCCACTCGCGATCAAACCGCTCAGGCTGAGCAGATGTTAGAGCCCTTTGAGCAAGATCGATTGCCGGCTAACTTGGCTGCACGTCCTACTGACTCAACTGATCTGAAAACCTACACCATCGCCTTTAGCACCACCAGTGAATACGCTGAACAGATCGGTGCCACCACTAAAGCTCAAGTGATGACTGAACTTGCTACTATGCTCAACGTGATCAACCCGATCTTTGAGCGCGAGTTAAATGTCCGCTTTAGACTGAGCGATCAAAACGATCAGGTGATCTTTCTTAACAACCAAGGCCCCGCAGATCCCTTTACTGGCAACCCCAATCAAGACATCGAGATCAACACCACCGTGATTGATCAGAGAATTGGACTGGACAAGGTCGATTTGGCTCATGTCTTGAGCGCCAGCAATGGCGGCTTAGCAACTGTTGATTCGGTGTGCGCCATGCCAAGACCCGGCAGCAAGTTTTCTAAAGCCAGTGCCTTCTCAGGATTTGTAGCTCCCTCAAACAACTACTTTTATGTCTCTCTCGTGGCTCATGAAATTGGTCATCAACTCGGGGCCAGACACTCTTTCAACGCCACTACCACCGCAGATAGCCAGTGCCAGCTTAATCGAAATGGCTCAACTGCTTGGGAGCCCTTGAGCGGATCAACCATCATGAGCTATGTTGGTCTTTGCCCTGGCGCTAACAATTTAGACACCGGCACGAACTTCATACCCGGCTTTGGTACTATCGCTGTGGTCGATCCCTTCTTTCATATTGGCTCGATTAACGAGATCAAGAACAGTGAAAGATCTTTTGAGTGCGGCATCAACACCCTAACCAACAACACCAGTCCGACACTCAGAGCACCTGAAAGCTTGGTAGTCCCGATAGCCACTCCGTTTATGCTGAGCGGCAGCGCAAGCGACCCAGAGGTGACTTTAGGCGCGCAAAAGCTCTCTTACCGCTGGGAGCAATACCAGAACATCGCCAGCAACTCCGCTCTGATCAACAACCCAAACGACTCACAAGACCGGCCACTGTTTCGCTCATATAAGCCTCAAGAAGCAAGCTTCCGTTTTTTCCCGCAGTTCAGTAGCGTGCTCAGTGGCAACTTGGTCAAAGGCGAGCAATACGCTCAGGTTAACCGGTTTATCGATCTCAATCTGAGTGTTGATGATGGCGCCGGGCTTTTGACTACCGCTGCAACCGAAGTGCAAACTGCCGGAGTCTGCCCCTTTAAGGTGCTAGAACCTACCAGTCAAACCCGCTGGGCAGCCGGATCACAGCGAAGTATTTACTGGGATCGCGCTGACTCAAACTTATCACCGGTTAGCTGCAGTAGCGTTGATATCGTTTATTCGCCCGATAACTTCACCAGTGACTCGGTGCAGATCTTACTGCGCTCTGCGCCCAATACTGGCTCTGCGCAAGTGACAGCTCCGCAAAGTTTGAGCTCAAATGCCCGTATAGCAGTCATTTGTCATAAAGAGTCACAAGCTGGTTTAAACCCATCTAACTCGCCTTTTGCCAACACTTTTTATGCCGTCAGTCCAGCGACATTTAGGGTTACCACACCCGCTCTTGCAAGCGCCCAAGTTGCTCAGCCGAGCAGCTTAAACAACACCTGCGGAAGTAGACCGCAGCCTGTCATCAATCCACCAACCAACCCCACCACTCCGAGCAGCTCGGGAGATTCAGGCAGTTCCGGCGGCGGATCACTTTCACCTGCGCTGCTGCTCTCTCTGGCTCTGAGCTGTTTGCTGGTTGCTTGCGGGCGCTTTGGCTCACCCGCAGTGACATCGACTGGCACGCAGGCTTCAGAGATTGATCAGGAAGTTGCTTCAGCCATCAAGGCAGAAGACTTTCGCCTCTACGCTTTGGCCGGACGATTCACCACACTGCCAGGGATTGATCCTGCCGATCAGCAGGAACTGATGGACTTATGTGGCACCAAATTCATCGACGCAACCGAAGCCATCGAGATGAGCGAGGCAGCTGAGTGGAAGGCTAAAGTGGATCGCGCGGCGCTCTATAACCAGTCGATGCAATCGGAGTGCTTAAAGCAAAGCTAACTAAACAACCGATAAACTGGGACTCAAGTGAGTCCCAGTTTTTGTTTGAGCTGCTCCCAAAGGCGCTCTACTCGCTTATCTGAAACACTAAAAAGTGTTTTCATCGGCTGGGCAAACAACGAAATCCTAAGCTCTTGCAACATCGAATCAAGCTCCACCACTTCAGGCGGATCAACCGGCCACTGATCTGAGTCAAGCGCCGCTTTAAGGCGCTTAAGTTTTGCTTCATGGCGGTTAATTTGCTCCGTGCGCTCCAGATCTTGCATGGTAGATGCTGGCAGGCGCTCCAAACGCTCACGAGTGCCATTTAAATAGCGGGTGAACTGCTCCATCTGCTGCCAGCGCATCTTAAAAGTAAAACGACTGATCTCAAAACTATCTAGCTGAGACAGCACATCATCAATGATAGGCACATAACGAACATGATCCAAACTCAAACACAGGCTTCGACATCGCTGGTACTCGGTGAGCACCTCTACCAAAAAGGGTGCAAACTTTGATGCGGCCGGGACAAGCTGTGGCTCAAGTTTTTGCACCAGCTGTTCATAATCAATGCGGCTAACCGGCATCTGCCCCAAATCGACGTGTTGATCAAGCACTTGCACCAAAACCCCTCGATAAAACAAAGCCCTTAAGTCCTCACTGCTGCCAAACGCACTAAATCGCAGCAGTATCTTGGTATCATAATAACGATAAAGTGACTTTTGCGTGCTTTTGAAACGCTCAGACATGAGCCACAAGATACCCTCACGTTGCCAACTCATCGCAAGTGCTGAGCTAACGTAACTCTTGACCTCCAGTCCGTCTCCTGCCGGTGTCAAGGCTCGATAGCTGTTGAACTGGGCGCCATTTAGCTCCAGCACTTCCTCAAAACTAAAATCAGCCGGAAAATCACTGATCGTCGCCTTGATTTGAGTTTTAGCCACTTGGTGCCTGAGTTTCAAGGACTCAAAGTCACGTGAGCGCTCAAGCACCTTGCCTTGATCGTCCAGCACCTCAAACATCGGTTGGGTGTATAGCGGCATGGACTCCACGTTAAGCTCAGTAGCCAGCACGGTAACGCCGGATCTAGAGATCAAACCAGCGATAGCGTTTAGGTTTTTAGGGTTCACCTGCTTGAGTTGATCCGCAATCCTAAGGGCGGTTTGACCCAGCGGTTGCAGCTGAATTCGCTTAGGCTTATCAAGCCCCTTCAAGAGCGCGAGAATCTGCTCCTCGTACCAACCAGGAACTGCCCAGTTGATGCTGGCGTCAAACTGCTGAAGCAGTTGGCGTGGAAGCTGAACCTTAACCCCGTCGTGAGCTTCACCGGGCGCATACTCATAGATCAACTTGAGCGTTGACCCTAAGTAGTCAACCTCATCGGGAAAGTCCTCATCGTCAAATTCAGTTTCACCGGTTAAAAAAGAGCGGCTCAAAAACAGAAGATCTGGCTGCTCTCGCTCTGCCGCGGCTCGCCATGACTCAAAGGCTTTACGAGTAGCAATCTGCTCAGGGACGCGCTGCATAAAAAACTGCTGAATTTGAGACTCATCTACCATTAAACTCTGGCGAGTCTGGTCTTCGAGTCGTTTGATCTCGCCAATCAGCTGTTCGTTATGATCACTAAAAGGAGCACGAATACCGATCTGATTTTCAACCAGCGCCTGCTGAACAAACAGCTGGTGGCTAAGCTCCACATCGATCGCACTATAGTCAACTCGGCGGTTTTGCTCGACCACCAACCCAAACAAACTGATCTGGGCTGAGGCCATGACGCGCCCGCGGCGTTTGGAGTAGTGCGGCTCCATATAGGTGTAGTTAAGCAAGTGGGAGCCGGCGCTCAAGATCCACTCAGGGTCCACTTTGGCGCAGCAGCGCAGAAAAACCTGTGAGGTCTCTGCCAACTCATACGCCATGATCCACTCATAAGGCTTGTTCCGGAGCGCGCTACCTGGAAACACCATCGCCTTGATGTTCTTAGCAGCCAAGTACTCACGCCGCTCCTGGGTTTTTTTAGCCACTCGGCTCAGCAGCCCGCTCAGCAAACTGCGGTGGATCAACTCATGATCAAACTCTTTTGCTGTGCTTACAGCAACCGAGCAAAGCTCCGTGAGTTGCCCGGTCAGTCGCTCCCACTCAAGCATGCGCCGAGAACTTAAAAAATGCCCCTTAGCAAAGCTTGCGCGCTTGCGGTGACTTAGGCAAGTTGCGAGCCCCGAGTCACGCCAGAGGTTGAGATAGAACATAAAGTCGGATTCTTTGTCAGTAAACAGCGCATGCTTTTGATCAGCTTGGGGCTTTTTTTCCGCTGGTCGCTCTCTGACATCGGGGATGCTGAGCGCCGCGCAAATCACGCAGAGTGCGTAGCGCGTATCGTCATCAACTGGCGCACAAAGGGCTCTAGCCAACCTTGGGTCAACTGGCATCCGCGCGATTTTCTTACCGATGGCATTTAGCGGCTGGTGTGATCTTGGCTTGTTACCTTGGGCACCCTCATCGCTCACGGCGCCAAGCTCAAAAAGCAGCTTTCGCGCATCGGTGATCAGACGCGCATCAGGTCGATCGATAAAATCAAATTCGCTTGGATCACCCAAACGCAAGCTCTGCATGGTGAGTAGCACTGAAGCCAAGTTGGTGCGCTGGATTTCCGGTTCGCCAAACTCGCTCATGCCAGCAAACTCATCCTGGCTGTACAGCCGGATACACACCCCAGCTGAAAGCCGGCCAGCCCTACCCGCTCGCTGGTTCGCCGCCGCCTGAGAGATTCGCTCAATCGGGAGCCTCTGCACGCCAGAGCGGTGGGAGTAACGTGATATCCGGTGATACCCCAGATCAATCACAAAACGAATCCCAGGAACCGTCACCGCTGTCTCCGCGACGTTGGTCGATAAGATGATCCGTATCGGTGCTCGTCTAGAGCCGGTATCAAACACCAGCGCCTGCTGTGCTTCAGGCAATCGCGCATGAAGCTTGAGCACCTCGGTGTGAGCAAAACCATGCTCCTCCACCGCTTGAGCCAGCTCATCGATCTCACGTGCCGTACTGGCAAACACCAATATATCCGCGTCGCGCGTATACCCGCGCTCCTTCGCCAGTAAAAAGCACTGATCTATAGCGCTGATCAACGCATGGTCAGAGTTATCCGAGTCGCCTTGGTCGCTATCTGAGGTTGACTGTCCATCTTCTTGAGTATCGGTGTGATAAATGACCTCTACCGGGTAACTACGACCGGGAACTTCTGAGACTGAGCAGCTAAATTCGCTAAAAAATTCACTAAATCGCTCTATATCCAAGGTCGCTGACGTGATGATCAGCTTAAGATCCGGACGCCGCTTCAGCAGTTTTTTAAGCAACCCCAATATAAAATCAATATTAAGACTGCGCTCATGCGCCTCATCGATGATCAGCGTGTCATAGCGCGCCAAAAAGCGGTCACTGCCCATCTCGTTGAGCAAGATTCCATCGGTCATGAGCTTAATCAGAGAGTCAGACGACCCCTGATCAGTGAAGCGGATCTTAAACCCAACTCGCTCGCCAAGTGGCTCACCCAGCTCTTCACTGATTCGCATCGCCACGCGCCTTGCTGCCAGTCGTCTGGGCTGAGTGTGGCCGATTTGCCCAGCCTGACCGCGGCCCGCCATCAGCGCAATCTTTGGCAGCTGCGTCGTTTTGCCCGAACCCGTCTCGCCAGCAACGATCACAACCTGATTATTGCGAATCAGCTGTATGAGTTTGTCGCCGTAAGCGCTCACCGGCAAATCAGGATTGAGCTCGATACCGCCAGCGCGCGCCGCGCGCGCTTGTCTGCTGGCAACTGAGCGCTCAAAAATTTGATCAAACTGCCGAATCAAGGCTTCTATGTTTTGAGGTTTGTTGCTAATCTTCTTAGATAGCGTCGTTAAAAAATGCACATCTTTACTCAGAACCAGCTGAGTTAAGTCCGCACGCGAAACTGGGTGGTTAGCACTCATAAATCAACAAACTCGCTTATAATAAGCTTGCATTACTGCAAATATTAATATTTTATGGCACATATATTGCTTAAAATTAGTGAAGTAGCTGTCATTTTCACACGCCCCAACATCAGGTTGGCTGATCTATTGTTGGCATTTGACATCTGCTTTGATTGAGTTTCAATTTGAGGGCTCAATCGATTTACTCAACAACTAAAATTCACAGGAGATCGACATGTCAAACTTGAACCCGGTCATCGAAAAAAAGATTGAAGTAATCAAGACCAACCTGCAACAAACTTGGCAGGAGATCAGTGACGAACAACTCAAACAGGCTCTGCAAGCTGATTTGGAGCAACTGATCAGCCAGATTCAAGATCGCGTGGATGTTTTTCGCTCTCGAACTGAACTACGAGTCCAACAGAGCAAACAAAAAGTCCTCGATGAGATTGGCAAGCTTAAAAAATCTTAATCTTTACCGAACTCTTAGTTGCCGATCTGCCAATCACCTTATAGAAGCTGCTGTTGAAACTCATCACTAAAACCAAGCTGGACCCTGAGCTGCTCGCCTGCGATTAGCTCGGGGTTTTTGGGACAAAAACTTATAATCCACTGCTTGTCTTTTGAAATCAGGGCCGATCTGGCGCTTAAGTCTGGATCATAGTGAAAGTAAACATAGCTTTTACGTTTAGGCAGGCGCTCGCCCACAGCCCAGTCAAAATCAATGATTTCAACCAGCTCTTCCCCCCGATAAAACCTTAAGCAAAAGTTGCACAGATTACTGGTGACGTTGGAGCGAATCAACGTTCGCTCCAGGTAACTCAGGCCAGGATCTACCGTAAAATCTGCCAGCCCAAAACTCATAAGCCCATGGGCACTCTGAGCAGCTTATCTGACACATGATTGATCGCCATCTCTGCGTTTTTAGAGAGCCACTTCTCAACGGGAGAGCGCTTTTTCTGCAGGCTGATCTCATACAGCTCGTGATTCTCGATCATCTCAAGCAACAGCTCATCTGAGGTTTTGAGCTCATCAACCAAACCCAAATTGATCGCGTCTTCCCCGTACCAGTGATCACCGTTTGCGACTTTGTCTAAATCCAACTGGCTACGATACTTTTTCACCAGCTGCTTGAACAAATCATGTGTGTGTTCCAGCTCAGACTGAAACTTTTGCTCACCCTCTTCAGAGTTTTTACCGAACAAGGTCACGCTGCGTTTGTGTTCGCCGGCGGTGTAAACCGTGAAGTCGACCTGGTGCTTTTCAAGCAATCGATGAAAGTTGGGCATTTGCGCGACCACACCAATTGAGCCCGTCACCGCGAAAGGCGCACTAACGATCCGATCAGCCACGCAAGCCATCATGTAGCCACCCGAAGCGGCGACCTGATCGACACAAACCGTTAATTTCACTCCAGCATCACGCAAACGAGCTAGCTGAGCTGCTGCCAATCCGTAACCGCTAACCATCCCGCCGGGTGACTCCAAACGCAGGATCACTTGATCGCCGTCAGACTTACCTGACAAGATTAAACTGACCTCCTCTCGCAGCATCTCAAGCTGCTGAGCGCGTATGTCGCCCTTGAAGTCGATCACAAAAACCCGGCTAGGCTTACCCTTTTTTTGAGTCAGCTTTTTAGTCTTAGTGCTGTCTCTTATACACATCTCCGAGCCCACGAGACTAGGCATGATCTCG
>CAJXOR010000052.1 GCA_913057715.1 uncultured Moraxellaceae bacterium | reverse complement strand
ATCTACACTATCCTCTTCGTCGGCAGCGTCAGATGTGTATAAGAGACAGTGCCAGTGACGCTGTTTTTAGGGCTGTGGAGCACGCTGCTGATTTACCTGGTCGCCGTGCCGCTTGGAGTTTATAAAGCGCTTAGACACGGCAGCCGCATGGATCAGATCAGCTCGCTGTTTTTGGCGGTGGGTCACGCCATACCGGTGCTGGTGTTTGGGGTGTTGCTGCTGGTGCTGTTTGCTGGCGGTACTTATCTGTCGATCTTTCCGCTACAGGGCATGGTGTCAGAGGACTTTGAGACGCTTGGGTTTTTCGCCAAGATCAAAGACTACCTGTGGCACTTAGCCCTGCCGCTCACCGCAAGCGTGGTCGGCGGGTTTGCCGCACTGGCTTATCTGACCAAGTTCTCTTTTATGGAGGAGCTGGGCAAACAGTACGTGCTGAGCGCTAAAGCCAAGGGGCTCAGCAACAACCAAGTGCTCTACGGTCACGTGTTTCGTAACGCCATGCTGATCGTGATTGCTGGGCTACCGGCGGCATTTGTCAGTATCTTTTTTACCAGCAACCTGTTTATCGAGATCGTGTTTAACCTGGACGGCTTAGGTTTACTTGGGTTTGAAGCAATCCAGCAGCGCGATTATCCGATTATCTTTGGCACGCTTTACTTGTTCACGCTGGTGGGCTTGCTGCTGCAGCTGATCACCGATCTGGCTTATCACTGGGTTGATCCGCGGATTAACTTTGAGGAGCACGGCTCTTGAACCCGATTCGCCGCGCGCAGATTCGACGGTTTAAACATAACCGACTCGCCTATGTGTCCTTAGTTCTGTTTGTGATCATCTTTGTGCTGTCGATGCTGGCGCCGCTTTTAGCAAACGACAAGCCGCTGCTGGTGCGCCACAAAGGTGATTGGTATGTGCCGGTAGCCAAAACCTACCCCGAAACCGCCTTTGGCGGGGTGTTTGAAACCGAGGCGATGTACTTAGACCCTGCGGTTAAGGAGCTGATCAACGCTGAGGGTTTCATGATCTGGCCGCCGGTGCGCTTTGCCGATCAAACCCCAAGCTATGCGGTGAGTAACTATCCAGCGCCGCCAAGCAGTGTCAATTGGCTCGGCACCGATGATCAGGGCCGCGACGTGGTGGCTAGGCTGCTCTATGGCTTTAGGATCTCGATCCTATTTGGCCTCGGGCTAACTTTGGTGACCAGTGTGATTGGGGTGCTGATCGGCGCGCTTCAGGGTTATTACGGCGGCTGGGTTGATCTGTTTGGTCAGCGCCTGATCGAGGTGTGGCGCGGGCTACCCGATTTGTTCATGATCATCATCTTGGTCAGCTTGTTTTCCCCCTCGATCTGGTGGCTGTTTGCGATCATGACGGTGTTTGGCTGGATGGGGCTCGTGGGGCTAGTTCGCGCTGAGTTTCTGCGCGCGCGAAATTTTGATTATGTGCGCGCTGCCCGCGGCATGGGGCTCTCAAGCGGCGTGATCATGCGCCGGCATATCCTGCCAAACGCACTCGCCTCAAGCCTCTCCCAGCTTCCCTTTATCTTGACCGCCAACATCATCGCGCTGACCTCGCTCGACTTCATCGGTTACGGTTTGCCGCCAGGATCGCCCAGTTTAGGCGAGCTCGTGCTACAGGGAAAAAACAACCTAGATGCGCCGTGGCTGGTGTTGTCGGCATTTTTCAGCCTCACTTTTTTACTTTCCTTGCTCATCTTTATCGGTGAAGGGCTGCGCGACGCCTTTGATCCACGGGGGCGCACATGACGCACTTACTTGAGGTTCGTGATCTCACGATCAAAACTGAGCAAAATGTCCTCGTTGATGGTCTAAACCTAAGCGTCGACCCCGCACAGATTCATGCGATCGTCGGGGAGAGTGGGTCGGGCAAGTCGATCTCGATGCTGGCGCTACTGGGGCTCCTTCCTGATTCGCTTAACATCAGCGCTCATGTGGAGCTTGCCGGTGAGCAGCTGCCCAGTTTTTCTGAGCGCGACTCCAAAGCTTGGCGTGACATTCGCGGCGCGCGTATCGCCATGGTGTTTCAAGAACCCATGACGGCGCTCAGCCCCCTGCACAAGATCGGTAAACAGATCAAAGAATCCGCCGCTCAAGTGGGTTTAAGTAAAGCAGCGCAGAACCAGCGCTGCTTGAAGCTACTCAAAGACGTAGGCCTAGCAAGCGACTTGATCGATCGCTACCCGTATGAGCTCTCCGGTGGCCAGCGCCAGCGCGTGCTGATCGCCATGGCGCTAGCGCAAGAGCCGGAACTGATCATCGCCGATGAACCCACCACCGCACTCGATGTGACTCTGCAAGAGGGCATCCTTGAGCTGCTGCGTGCGATCTGCGTGGAGCGCGGCTTGGGCCTGATCCTGATCAGCCACGACTTAAGACTGGTTGCGCAATTTGCCGATCAAATCACCGTGATGCAGCGCGGAGTGGTTGTTGAAAGCGGGCCTGCTGATCAGGTTTTTTATGTGCCTGAGCACCCCTACACCCGTGAGCTGATTGATCAGGACTTTGGCGCGCCGGTTGAGGTTAACCCAGAGGCTCCTGAGTTTTTAAGCGCCAAGAGCTTGAGCGTCACTTATGGTAAACCCAAAGGCTGGTTTCGCCCGTCTACCGAGCACACAGCGCTTGAGCCTATGAGCTTTGATTTGAAAGCAGGGCACACGCTTGGGGTGGTTGGTGAGAGCGGTTCAGGCAAAACCTCACTGGCTTTAGCGCTGACTCGCTTGATTGAGTCGAGCGGGCAAATCAGCGTCGGCGGTAAGCGCATAGACACCCTTAGGGGCGGCGCGCTGCGGGCGGCGCGCAAAGACTTTCAGATGGTGTTTCAGGATCCCTTTGCTAGCTTAAACCCAAGACTCAGCGTGCTTGAAGCACTAAGTGAGGGCTTAAACGCTGACTCACGCTCCGTACGCGCGCAAGTGGAAGCCGCCTTAAGTGAAGTAAAGCTGCCAAGTAACTTTGCTGATCGCTATCCGCATGAGCTCTCAGGTGGCCAGCGCCAGCGCGTGGCACTGGCCCGCGCCTTGATCATGAAGCCTAAGGTGCTGATTTTAGATGAACCGACCTCAGCGCTTGATCGCACCACCCAAGTGGTGGTGACTGAGCTGCTCAGAGAGATCCAGATTAAACACCAGATCGCTTATGTGTTTGTCAGCCACGATTTATCCGTCGTTAAAGCCCTGAGCCACGACTTGATCGTGCTCAAAGACGCTTGCGTGGTTGAAGCAGGCTCTGCTGATCAGTTGTTCAGTCAACCTGAGCACCCCTATACTAAGCGGCTCATGAGCGCCGCAGGATTGATATGATTTTAAAAGACAAACGCTTCGTTTTAACCGGGATCGCCTCCAAGCGCTCGATCGCTTGGGGAATCGCCCAAAGTTTGAGCGAACAGGGCGCAAAACTCGTGCTCACCTACCCAAACGATAAGATCAAAAAGCGCGTCGATATGGCGGCGGCCGAATTTGGCGCAGAAGCCGTGCTTGAATTAGATGTCGGCGATGATGGGCATTTTGCTGATCTGACGCGCTCACTTGAAAGTATCTGGCCAGAGGGGATTGACGGGGCTGTGCACGCGATTGGGTTTGCGCCAGCCGATCAGCTGGACGGCGACTTTACCTCGGTGACCACAAGAGAGGGTTTTGCTGTTGCCCACGATATCTCAAGCTATAGTTTTATCGCGCTCGCCAAAGCGACCCAGGAGCTGCTGGCTAAGCGTGCAGGTTCACTATTGACCTTGAGCTATGCGGGATCTGAGCGCACTTACACCAACTACAACGTCATGGGCTTGGCTAAGGCCTCGCTTGAAGCCTCGGTGCGTTATATGGCCGCTGATCTGGGCGCGCGAGGCGTTCGGGTTAACGCGATCTCTGCTGGCCCGATCAGAACGTTGGCGGCCAGCGGCGTGTCAGGTTTTCGCCAGATCCTGGACATGAACGAGGCCATGTCTCCACTGCAGCGCAACGTGACCATAGAGGAGGTGGGTGACGCCGCCGCGCTGCTGCTCAGTGACTTATCGCGCGCGATCACCGCACAAATCATCTATGTCGATGGCGGGGTCAGCAACGTTGGTGCCAACTCCAAGGTGCTAAGTAAATTCGCTGATTGACCTAAAATGCCACTAAAAAACCGGCTAAGCGCAGAAGCTTAAGCCGGTTTTTTTTATCGCTTATAATTTAAATCAGCGCTCATGATCCTTAAGCCACTCATACGCCATGGTTCTGGCATCGAGCACGGTTTCAAAGGTATAAACCCCGATAAACTTACGGCTGATGAACATCACTTCTTTAGGCGGCACGCTAAAGTATTTGGAGACCACCGCCGCACGAGAAGAATCACTTAAGCGGCTATGGAGCTTGCTGGCCGACCAGCGATAGCGCGAACCCTCTTCAACCATGTCACCGTCCAATTCAGGATAGGCGCTGAGTTTGGCAAAAGGTTCGGTTGCGGTTAGAAACAGACCAGCCATGTTGGTTTTGACTTCATCGGGCATGTCATCGAAAAAGGGCAAATCACTCATGGCTGCAATCATCTGATCATGGTCCCGAGCGTAGCCGGCCATGATCAAATTTTGCGCGACCTTGAGTAAATCATCATCAAACGCACGAATCGCACCAAAATCCAGCATCACGATTTGATCGGGCTGGTCATCGGTTTCACTGATGCGGATCAAGTAATTGCCAAAGTTGGGGTCAGTTTGCATCTCACCCCAAACAAAGAGCTCCTGAAACATAATTTCAAGCAAGCCCTCACCTAAGCGATCGCGACGATCTTGGCTCAGCGCTTTTACGCTGGGTGCCTTTATCGAAACCCCGGGCTCATAACTCATCACCATGAGTTTTTCTGAGCTGTAGCGCGTATAGATCTTGGGCACCGCATACCTAGGATCACCCTCGACATAATCAGCAAACCGACGGGTGCTGTCGGCCTCGGTCAAATAGTTGACCTCTTGATGCATCATGTTGGCAAGCTCGTTAAACCACTCATCAAAAGCTTTGGTTTGCGGCAGCAGGTTAGTCATCTTGAGTAGGCTGCGGAACACCGCTAAGTCACTATCCACCGCTTCAGCAACGCCAGGGTACTGCACCTTGAGCACCACCTCTTCACCCGTCGACTTGATTCGAGCTTTGTGTACCTGAGCCAGTGACGCGGTACCAATCGGCGTCTCATCAACCTCAAAGTCTTTGTAGGCTGGGCCGAGTTCTGACTTGATAAACGGCCACAGCTCACTGAAGTCAATCGGGTTGGTTTGATTGTCTAACTGGTGCAGAGCTTCAGAGACTTCCGGCGGGAAAAAATGGTCTCCGTAGAGTGCCGCCATCTGACCGATCTTGACCAGAGACCCTTTAAGCTCCCCGATCTCTTTGACCAGATACTCAGCCTGCTCAAGGATAAATTTATCGTTGCGCTCTTGCTTGTCTTCTTTGCTCTTAAACAAACCGCCTGCGGCATTACTCGCCCAGCGTCCACCCACCGTCATCGAGGCTTTGGCCAGGGACAAGCGTCTCTGAGTCGAGCTGGTTTTGAGTTTGCTCAAGGCTTTGGTTGGCTTGGTGTCTGCCATCAAATCTCACCATCACGAGCAGGGTTGTCAGCCAGCTCGCGGGCAATCGCTTGGTGCCCAATGTCACGGCGATACTGCATCCCGCTTAGGGTGATCTGTCCACAAATCTCGTTAGCGCGTGACTGCGCTTGCGCAACCGTATCGCCCATCGCGGTTACGCACAGTACACGCCCACCGCTTGATAGCACTGCGCCCCCGTCACCCATACGGGTGCCAGCATGGAACACTTTGACATCGGTTTCAGAGATCACTTGAAGCCCGCTAATCGGGTCACCGACTTTAGGGTCATCTGGGTAGCCTTTAGAGGCAATTACCACACCCAGTGCTGGATTTGGATTCCATTTTGCTGCCGCAGGCAAAGCGCCCTTAATCCCGCTTTGGATCAAGTCAGGCAAAGACGACTCAAGACGCATCAGCACCGGCTGAGTTTCAGGGTCACCAAAGCGGCAGTTAAACTCAATCACGTAGGGATCACCGGCCTGATCAATCATGAGGCCGGCATAGAGAAAACCAGTGTAAGGGGTGCCGGCGTCATTCATAGCTTTGACGACAGGGTGGATAACACGCTCCATCACTTTATCGTGCACCGCCCCAGTGACCACAGGAGCAGGGGAGTAAGCGCCCATGCCGCCAGTGTTGGGCCCTTGATCACCCTCATAGATGCGTTTGTGATCCTGAGAGGTTGCAAGCGGTAAGACGTTCTGCCCATCGATCATGCAGATAAAACTGGCTTCTTCACCTTCTAAGAAATCCTCGATGACGACGCGGGCACCAGCAGCGCCAAACTTGCCCGCACCAAGCATGTCTTTGACCGCATCGATAGCCTCAGCCTCGCTCATCGCCACCACAACCCCCTTGCCAGCGGCCAAACCATCTGCCTTGATGACGATCGGGGCGCCTTGATCTTCAACATAAGCGATAGCGTCTTCAACCACTTCAAAGGTTTTAGAGCGGGCAGTGGGGATGTTGTTTTTGTCCATGAACTGCTTAGCAAAGTCTTTTGAGCCTTCAAGCTGAGCGCAAGCTTGAGTCGGGCCCCACACAGGGATTTGCTGAGCACGCAGATCGTCGACTAGGCCAGCCACCAGCGGTGCTTCAGGCCCCACGATCACAAACTCAACTCCCAAACGCTTAACTGCCTCAGCAACGGCTGCATGGTCGGTAACATCAAGCGCTAAATTTTCACACTTGTCCTCAAGTGCGGTTCCTGCGTTACCTGGTGCGACAAAAACCGCAGTTACTTGTGGGTCATTTGCGCAGCTCCAAGCCAACGCATGTTCACGCCCGCCGCCACCAATTATCAGTATCTTCATATATAAACTCTTATCACATCATGGTGAACAATCTATCGTAACTCAGCTGCTTTATCAGTGCTTAAAGTGTCTTACGCCAGTAAAGACCATGGTAATCCCATGCTCGTTAGCTGCCTCAATCGTCTCGTTGTCACGCATGGATCCGCCTGGCTGGATGATCGCTTTGATTCCCACTTCAGCCGCGTTGTCGATCCCGTCTCGAAACGGGAAAAATGCGTCCGATGCCATGACCGCGCCTGCAGTTTTCAGTCCCGCGTGTTCTGCCTTGATCGCAGCGATACGTGCTGAGTTCACGCGGCTCATTTGGCCTGCGCCCACTCCTACGGTTGCTTGATCATGCGCATAGACGATGGCGTTTGATTTGACGCACTTAGCCACCTTCCAAGCAAACAAAAGATCCTTGATCTGCGCCTCGGTTGGCTCAAGCTTGGTCACTACCTTAAGATCACTTGCCTCGATGATTTTAAGATCCGCATCTTGTACCAGTAGACCACCAGCCACGCGCTTGTAGTCAAGACCAGCAGTGCGATCGCTAGGAGCTGGCAAATCGCCGGTGGTCAGCAGGCGGACATTTTTCTTGGCCGCACACAGCTCAAGCACGCCGGGTGCCACACTGGGCGCTAGGATCACTTCAACAAACTGATTTTCCACGATCGCTTTGGCGGTATCGCTGCTCAGCTCGCGGTTAAAGGCGATGATCCCGCCAAAAGAAGACTCAGGATCGGTGGCAAAAGCGCGCTGGTAGGCTGCGGTCTGCTCAGAAGATTGAGCGTAGATCGCCACACCGCAGGGGTTGGCGTGCTTCACGATCACACAGGCGGGCGTATCAAAGCCCTTGACGCACTCAAGCGCCGCATCGGCGTCAGCGATGTTGTTAAAGGACAGCTCTTTACCCTGATGCTGGACGGCGCTTGCAATTGAACCCACAGCTGTAGCGCTCTCCACATAAAAAGCGGCTGATTGATGCGGGTTTTCCCCATAGCGCAGGCTCATCTTTTTCTCAAACTGCATGGTGTAAGTGCCGCAGAATTTATCTTCGCTGTCCTGTGGCTGGGTCAAGTAATTAGAGATCATCGCATCATAATTGGCGGTGTGGCCAAAGGCTTTTGCAGCGAGCTCACTCCGGGTTTTTTGAGTCATATGGCCACTGTCTTTGAGCTCATCGATCACGCGAGCATAATCAACCGGATCAACCACAATCCCTACTGACGCTTGGTTCTTCGCAGCGGAGCGCACCATGGTTGGCCCGCCGATATCGATGTTTTCTATTGCATCTTCAAAACTACAACCCGGTTTGGCGATGGTCTCAGCAAACGGGTAAAGGTTCACTGCGACCAGATCGATATAGTCAATCTCATGCTCCGCTGCCACTGCATCATCGGTGCCACGGCGCGCCAAGATCCCGCCGTGGATCTTGGGGTGAAGGGTCTTTACTCGTCCGCCCATGATCTCTGGAAAACCGGTGTGTTTAGAAACTTCAGTCACCGGCACGCCAGCTTCTTGCAAGAGTTTATACGTGCCGCCCGTTGAGAGCAGTTGCACGCCCAGTTCGCTGAGCGCGCGTCCAAAGTCGACGATGCCGGTTTTATCGGAGACAGACAAAAGCGCCCGCGTGATACGTGTATTCATAAATTAAACCTTGGTTTTTAAAGATCCAGCAGACCGTGCTGCTTAAGTTTTTTGCGTAGGGTCCCGCGGTTCAAACCCAGCATGTGGGCTGCCTGAGTTTGGTTGCCGTTGGTGCGAATCAGCACCGCGGTCAAAAGAGGGCGCTCAACTTCACCAATCACCATCTCATAGAGATCGGTCATGGACTCTTCACCCAGTTGAATCAACAGCTCATTGACTGAGCGTTCAACATGAACGCTCAGCGGGGCTTGATCTTTGGGGTGTTCATCGCTCATTGGTCTGTTCAGCTCAGTTTCAAAAAAATGGAAAAACTGGTGCGCTCAGCGCAGGATTGAGGCGGCCACAAATTCTGATCTAATCAGTCACCGTGGCCGGCGATCAGTATAACGGCCGAAGCTCGATGCGATCAAAGCTTTGGGTGACATTTTGCAGAACCACCTCGCCGTCAAGCGGATTCAGCATGGGCAAACGATTAAAATCACCCACCAGATATTCATCTGGCGAGAGCACGTTGGCACCGATCAGCTCATCACCCAAGTAAAGCTGCATCTCGACAAAGGGTAAGAGCATCGGTTCATCAGCACGTGAACCCACCGTGAAGCGAACTTGCGTCAGATTCTTATCGTTAACGAACCAATCAAGCTCATCGAGCACAACCTGAGTGGCATCCGCGGAGGGCAACTGACAGCCAATCGGTCCGCAAGCCATCTCAAGCAAGGGCGAGAAAGTGCTGTCCTGTGAAAATTTATCAAAATTAAAGTAAAGGTATTGGGCGGCCATGCCAAAGATCGCAACCAGGCTCATCAACGTCCAAAGTATGGTCTTAAATACTCTGGGCGGATTGGGGGCAGCCTTATTACTTCTGACGACCGGTCTTCGGTGCACAGCATCAGTGCTTCGAAGTTCGCTGGTTTTACTCATTTGGTTAGAAAGTGAGTTGAACTGGGCAGTGTGCGCGCCTATCCCTGACAAAAATCCGGTGAGATCTGGATCTCCCCCAAACTCGGGGTGAGTCTCTTCTGCGTTGCTGCCCTTAGTGGCTTTTTTAAACGGGTCGTCTTTAAGCGGATCTTCGCTCAGCATCTCTTGGTCAAGCGGATCAACAGGCTCTTGTTCAAGCGTCTGAGTCATCAGGTAATCACTTTCCTGAAGGGCACTGGACTCACTGGTCATATCGAGCCCCTCAAAATCACCCACTGACATCAGGTTGACGGCAGTTTGATTGAACTCTTCCGTCGGCTCATCAAACACCAAAGAGTCGTCCTGCTGGTTGATCGCAGCAAACGTAGCACTCAGATCCATATCATCCGCATCAGCAAGCGTGTCGTCTTTGGTGGTGTCAATCATCATCGGCTTCTCAATCCGATTTTTAACCTCAGGAACCGAGCTGCTGGGCGCAAACAAATCATCCAAATCCTCGTCCGCCGTACTCATCGGACTGACAATCGGATCAACCATCTGCTCGTAAGCATTGAAAACATGACTGCACTGTCCACAGCGAACCATACCGGCATGAGCCTGCATCTGTTCAGTCGTCACTAAAAACTGAGTGGTGCATGCGGGGCATTGGGTTTTATCGGCAGACATTTTTATCCCTTATTGGTGTCAGTTTTCTTTACAGAGTTTATCAGCTGCATGAATGATCAAACAGTCCAATTCCCATCCTAAGCGATTGCGCTGCCGACTTTAGACAAATGGCCACCTGCTCGTTTTGCCGCACGCCGAACATCGCGCACAGATTGAGTCAGACGCCCATCAAACCCAGGCTTAAGTAGCCAAGCTGCGCTAGGTTTTAACGCCGAGTAAAGCTCAGTGACAGCCAGCCGCCAGTTGGCGCCTCTATCCGCCCCTGCAAGATAAAGTAGGGCGTATAAGCATCGATCACTTGCTGCTGCTGCGAGACAATCAGACCAGCCAACACGATCTGACCGCCTGAAGGGAGCTGTTCTGAGAAAAACTCGGCCAGCATCATCAAAGGCTTAGCCAAGATATTGGCGCAAATCACATCAAAGCTCTCAGGGCGATCATCTGGACTCAGTGCATCGAAGTCGCTGTTAAGACCACTCCAAACCTTACTCTCTAGGTTGTTGAGTGCTGCGTTTTGGTTGGTGGCATCGACGGCCAGCGGATCGATATCCACCGCATGAACCGATGATGCGCCCAATTTCAGCGCGCCGATTCCCAAGATCCCAGATCCACAGCCAAAGTCGAGCACGCGAGCGCCCTCTAAGTTTTGACGCGACAACCAGCCCAGACACAACTGGGTACTTTCATGATTGCCCGTCCCGAAAGCCAAACCTGGATCAATCAGTAAGTTAGTGTGCTCAGGCTCTGGTGGCTCGCACCAGCTGGGGACTACCCACAGACGATCACCCATGCGGATAGGCTTGAAGTGGTCCATCCAGCTGCGCTCCCAAACCTCATCAGCTAGGGTCGAGCTCCATGAACGCTTCGGTTGAACCTTTGAGCTGATATACGCCAAAATCTGCTCACTGTCTGCGGTTTGCTCAAACAAACCCGTCACCACGATCTCATCCCAAAGCGGCGACTCACCCGGCATGGGTTCAAGTAGTGGCTGATCTGCCGCATCGATCATGGTGGTGCTCAGCGCGCCGTAGGCCATGAGTAGACCCTCGATCATCTCAGCGTCTGTTTTGTCTGCCTGAAAATGTACTTCGATCCACATCATGATTGGTTTGCCTTGATCGCCGCTTGACTCGCGAGCTGAGAGTTGCCTTGCATTTGTGCGGAGATTTGGATCATCTTCCAGAGTCCGCGTGTCATTTTACTTGAGCCTGAAAACAACAAGCCGCGCTGAGCCAAACCCTGAGCCTCAGCTGGCTTGTCCTCACGGATCGCCACTTCACTTAAGTAAAGGTAGATAGCAGGATTGGATGGGCTGAGTGTTTGCGCCTGCATCAAGGTCGCTTTAGCCGCCGCTGTTTGGTTGGATCTGAGTTCAGCGACGCCTTTTTGCAGTAAAGCACTAGCCACCGAGGAGTTTTGGCTAGCGGCGGTATTTTGCTTTTTTTGTCTTGCAGAATTGATGTAACTCTGAGCAATCTGACGGTCCAGTTCACGGTTGTCGGCCGGTTTGGGGGCGGTGATCACTGAAGTACTGGGCTGAAGCACCACATTATCTGGTGGCTTAGACACAGGACTTGGAGCTGGTACCACGGCTTCTGGCATCGGTATCAAAGGTGCTGAGTCTGCCACTTGAGGCGCTTGGCAACCAGTGATCAGCCAACTACTAAGCACCAGCCCAAACAAAAAACGAGATGATTTACGTTTTAGTATAGGTCGCATCAGTTAAACCACTCCCCAGCGTTTTTGAGAAGGTTGTCCAGCTGTCTGAGCACTCCGCTGCTTGGGGGCAGGCGATTGGGTGCTGGCGCTTCTGGATCGTTAGATAAATCGTTGATGTCACCCTGAAAAGGAGCGACCTCCATGTCTTCAAACTGGCTTTGAGGTCCCATTGCTTGATCCGCATAAAAGAGCTGACGAGCACAGTAAGTCACTGCCTCAGGCGCATACTTGATCAACACCGGAGCACGAACAGCGCCGCCGCAGCGCTGATCACTGATGATCCCGCTTTGGCGATCCACCCAAAGCCACTCAATACCCTGAGGCTCAACCGGCTCAACCGGCATCAGCGCAGCCTTACCCATAAACGCCTTCCAGATCGGCAGCGCGCCGGTAGAACCCGATAAACCCATGGGCTGGTTGTTGTCCAGCCCCACCCAAACCACGGTGGCAAGGTTACCCGAGAAACCAGCAAACCAAGCGTCGCGGTAGTCGTTGGTGGTACCGGTTTTACCAGCTAAGTTTAGGTTTGCCCCAAGCGAGCCGAGCGAGCTGGCGGTGCCATCGCTGACCACGCGCTCAAGCGCATAGGTTGCAAGGTATGAGGCTTCAGGGCTCACGACGGGCCTAGTGTTAAGACTGCTTTGGGTTAGCGCGGCGCCATCGGCGTTCACCACACTTTGAATCGAGTAAAGCGGCATATTAAAGCCGTTGGCTGCGATCACCTGATAGGCACCAAGCACTTGCAAGGGCGAAGCATCGATCGCACCCAGCAGCATAGCGGGGTAGGGCTGGATATCCTCGGCCAGACCAAAGCGGTTGAGGCCATTTTTCACCTCCTTTAGACCCAAACCCATCCCCAAGCGCACGGTGGCTAAGTTATAAGACTTGGCGAGCGCGGTCACCAACGGTACACGGCCGTGTTCGCGCTTGTCGTAGTTGTTGGGCGACCACGGACCCTCGTTAGTGTCGATGGTGATCGCGGTGTCCTCAATCGAGGTATACAACTGGAACTTGCCCGCCTCGAGCGCCTGTAGATAAACAAATGGCTTCACCAGTGAGCCAATCTGACGTTTGGCGTCCATCGCTCGGTTGTAGCCGGTAAACGCGCCATAACCTCCAACCAAGGCTTTGATCTCACCGGTGTTGGGGTCAGCACTCACCAAAGCCCCTTGAAGATCAGCAGCAGCGTTTGAGCGCCTGAGCCGCTTGACCTCACTATCGAAGGTGTCCTCAGCGTTTTGCTGGAGCAGCGGATCAAGGGTGGTGATGACAGATAGCCCCTCGCTTTGCAGTGCCTCAGCGTCAAAGCGCTCGGTCAGCTCGCGCTGAACCAAGTTCAAAAAGTCAGGGAAGCGCGCTTTGCCTGCGAGCGGAGTTTTGCTCACACCCAAGGACTTTTGGCTTAAGTCATCAAAGTCTTCTTGAGTGATCTTGCCGGTGACCAGCATGTTGGACAGCACCACATTGCGCCGTATGGTGGCGTTTTGCGGGTTGCGCCACGGATTGTAGTAGCTGGGGCCTTTGGCCAAACCCACTAAAAGCGCCTGTTTATCCACACTCAGGGTGTTTAGCGGTTGACCGAAGTAAAACTCAGAAGCCAAGGCAAAGCCGTTGATCGAGCGGTTACCGTTTTGGCCCAGATTGATCTCGTTCAGATAGGCCTGCAAGATATCGGCTTTGGAGTAGTGAATTTCAAGCAGCAGCGCCATGACCGCTTCGTTGGCTTTTCTCTTGAGGCTACGCTCGGAGTTGAGGTAGAAGTTTTTGATCAACTGCTGAGTAATGGTGGAGCCGCCCTGACGCGCGCCTCCGGATATATTGGAGAGCAGTGCACGTGCCGTCCCTCGAAGAGAGATCCCCGGGTGCGTGTAAAAATCTCGATCTTCGGTGGCTATCAGTGCGTCGATGAGCGGAGCAGGGACATTTTCCAACTTCACCAGCACCCGATCTTCGTTTGAATCAGGATAGATACCGCCGATTTGCACCGGCTCAAGATTCACGATACCGGTTGAGTTGGGGCGGGTGCTTTGAATCTGCGTGATCTGATTACCACTGATGGCAAGCTTGATCACCTGCGGGGTTTGATTGCCGTCGATGGGGGCAAAGCCGCGGGTGTGGATCGTCCAGCTCCCACCGCTGCGCACATAAGTACCTGGTTTCTTAAAGTTTCTGGCAGAGGTGTAGTTTAGCGCTTGTAAGTAGAACTCCAGATCGCGGCTGGGCAGACGCGCACCCTGATACAAGCTCAAGGGTTTTGAGTAAACCTTGGCAGGGATCTCCCAGCGCTTGCCTTCAAACTTGGTGGTGATGATGTTATTGATCTTATAGAGGTAGACCGAGGCAAATCCGAGGCCGACGGCCAAGATCACCAAAAACAGCAGACTTAAGACCCAACCTTGTTGATGTTTTAAACCGGGGCGCTCAGCTTTAAGAGTCATGGATCACACTGTTCAAAAATCAGGGGTTTATGATGACCCATGCGGCCTGCAAACTCAATCCGTAGGGCGGCTTAGCCGCTCTAAACCCGAATTTGGCAGACCAAAAACACCTCATTCACCGATGCTCGCTATTGCCGGACCGCTCAATCCTTTAAAATCACTTCTTTTCGGCGGATAAGTCCTATCACACTTTGCTTTCACTGCGGTGAGCCGCTTAGTCCCTTGGCACGCGATTTGTTCGTCCCCGTCAAAGGGGTCAACCAGCCGATGTGCTGTATCGGCTGCCAAATGGTGTGCCAAACCATCACCGAGATGGGTCTTGAGCACTATTATGAGGACCGCAGTGCACTGAACAACACCGCCGCAATACCGAGCGAGCTTGAGGCACTCAAGGCCTTGGCACTGGCACTGGCGGGCAAAAACTCCATCGATGATAGCGAATCCCCTGAGACTGACCACCAAGAAGTTAAGAACTCAAAACCCAAGGCTGATCTGGAGCCTGAAACTATCGAGCTGAGTCTAACTGGTGTCAAGTGCGCCGCTTGCGGCTGGCTAATTGAAACTCGCTTAGAGCGCTTGCCGGCGGTGAAAAAAGCCGTGGTAAATGTCACCAATAGCCGGCTTAAAGTGGTGTTTGATTCTTCAAGTGTTTCCCCAGCTGAGCTGATGCGGGCGACCGAGGAGCTGGGTTATCCAGCGCGGCCATTTTTGAAGGTCTTTAGTGAAGACGCACTCAAAGCTGAGCATCAGTCGCTGTTGATCCGCTTGATCGTGGCCGGCGTCTTCGCCATGCAAGCGATGATGGCGGCGGCGGCGCTCTATATAGGTGCGTTTCAAGACATGAGCTTTGATAACACCCGCTTTTTTGAGTGGGTGCTGGTGGTGCTGAGTCTGCCCGTGGTGACTTATGCTGGGTGGCCGTTTTACCGGCAGGCTTACTACGCACTTAAGGCACGCGCGATCACCATGGACGTACCGATCGCGCTGGCACTAATCTTGGTGGTGGGGCAGAGCCTGGTTAGCGTGATCAGTGGTAGCGGAGATATCTACCTTGAATCCACCGCCATGTTTGTGTTTTTTCTGCTGGGTGGTCGCTATATCGAACTTCGGGCGCGCATGCGGGCCTACACGCTGGCCAACCACCTGATTGAGGTCAAACAACAGCTTTGCCGCAAGATCGAGGGTGATCAGATTCACATCACGACGCCCGATCAGCTAAAAACCGGAGATCAGATCGAGGTGCTGGGCGATGAGACGCTCAGCACGGACGCACGTTTGCTCAGCTTTGAGGCACTGTTTAGCTTGAGTTTGATCAGCGGTGAGTCTAAAGCCGTGCGCTTCTTGGAGGGGGAGACCGTGCCGGGCGGTGCACAAAACTGCGGCGCCTCAGTGCGCCTTGAAGTAGTCCGCAGCGAAAAACTCAGCACGCCAGCACTGATCGAGCCTGTCTCTTATACACATCTCCGAGCCCACGAGACTAGGCATGATCTCGT
>CAJXOR010000051.1 GCA_913057715.1 uncultured Moraxellaceae bacterium | reverse complement strand
AAGAGACAGCCTGATCGAACTGCGTCGTCGATTGATTCGCGTCTTCGGTTTGGTGATCGCGCTTTTTATGCTCATGTTGCCTTTTGCCAACGATCTGTATGAAGTGCTTTCTATGCCGCTTCGTGGACGTTTGCCGGCAAATGCCACCATGGTAGCAACCGACGTCACCGCGACCTTTATGGCTCCATTTAAACTTAATTTTTACTTAGCTTTGATCATAGCGATGCCCTATATTCTCTATCAGTTATGGAAGTTTTTAGCACCAGCGCTCTATCAAAAAGAACAAAAAGTGGCTTTGCCCATCCTGCTTTCGAGCATACTGCTTTTTTATATCGGCATCGCTTTTGCCTACTTTATCGCCTTGCCATCGATACTGGGTTTTTTTATTCATGCGGCACCGGATTCAGTTGCGCCCATGACCGAAATTAACAGCTACTTAAACTTTTGTTTGAAGCTTTTTCTCGTCTTTGGTGCCACGTTTGAGATTCCGGTGGTGACCCTCATGTTGATTTTGGGTCGATTTGTCAGTATTGACTCATTGGTAGAAAAGCGGCGATACATCGTGGTGGGCTGTTTTTTTATATCTATGCTGGTGACCCCGCCAGACGGTCTTAGCATGCTTCTGCTAGCGGTTCCTATGTGGTTGTTGTTCGAGATGGGACTGCTGCTGGGGCGAATTCTGCTTAAAAGAAGCGCGCAAAATCAGCAAGACTTAGCGCCACAATCTTAACCTGCGATTTTAAACAGACCTAGCCCTTTTTTTATTTATGAAAAACCAACTTGAGTCACGCTTTTAAAAACAAAATTCACCGTTTTGTCATCTAATTGATCCTAAATTGTCATATTTGGCGCCTAGCATTGAGTCTTCACATTTAACTCATCAGCGAAGAATTCACTATGCAGCCATCAAACGAACTGGTTGAAGATTCCAACACCTCAAACAACACTCACTTTAATGATATCTTAAACTCCCTGGTCAACCGACGCAGTGTTTTGCAGGGCGGTGCAGGCATGACAGCCGCCATGATGTTTGGCAGCACCGGCCTACTGGGTTGCTCAAGCGACGACAACACCGCGAGCAACCCAGAGGCTCCAGTAACTGAACTCAAAGCACCTGAAACGATTAACTTCACCCCAGTTGAGCACTCGATGGCCGATCAGGTGATCGTGCCTGAAGACTACCAAGTACAAGCTTTTTTGCCTTTAGGCTTGCCGATCGTGAGCGGTTTGCAGGACTGGAGCGACACCACCGCACGTGCTGGTGAAAGTTTTGAGTTTCGAATCGGCGACAACCATGACGGACTGTGGTTTTACGGCTTAAAAGACGGCAAGCTGGACAACAGTGTTTCCGATCGCGGCCTGCTCGCAATTAACCACGAATACGTCGACACTGGCCGACTCAACCCGCTGGGCGACTTCACCCGTCCCGTTGCTGGACTTGAGGGCACCATCTACGCCAATCAAAAACTCTCTCAAGATGTACGCCGAGAAGTTAACTGTCACGGGGTTTGCGTGGTTGAAGTGGTGCGCGGCGCAGACAACCAATTCACTCTAGTTAAAGACTCACGCTTCAATCGCCGCATCACCAGCGCGACAGTGATCGAGCTAACCGGCCCTGCTGCTGGCAGCGATCTGATGAAAACCAAATTCGATCCCAGTGGCCTGACCACTCAAGGCATCAACAACCAGTGCGGTAGCGGAGACTCTCCGTGGGGCACCTACCTGACCGTTGAAGAAAATTACGCTGGTGTGTTTGCCCGTAGTGACGACAGTGCGGTTATCTCGACCGAGCTCAACAACGCTCGTAACCGCTATGGCCTGCGCATCAACAGTGCCGGTGGTTACCTATGGCACACCCCGCCAAGCGAAGAGGCTTCGTTCACAGATGAGTTCGCCCGCTGGGACATAACCGCAGGGGCGACCACCTCAGCCACTGAAGACTACCGTAACGCCTTTCACACCTTTGGTTATATCACCGAGATCGACCCCTTTGATCCAGATGCCCGTGCCGTCAAGCGCACCGCACTGGGTCGCTTTTCACATGAAAACTGCGGCTATGCACCAGTCGTCGTTGGCGAGCCTGTGGTGCTCTACATGGGTGACGACGCGCGCGGTGAATATGTTTATAAGTTTGTCTCTGAGGCAACCTGGAGTGAGTCTGACGCCGGTTCCGGTCTGGCTGGTGGACAGAAGTTTTTAGACGCAGGCACGCTTTATGTGGCCAAGTTCAACGCCGACGGTCGTGGGGAGTGGATTGAGCTGACATTTGGTAAAAATGGCCTCGATGCCAGCAACACCCTGTATCCGTTTAGCTCGCAGGCTGACGTCTGTATCTTTACGCGTTTGGCTGCTGACAGTGTGGGCGCCACCAAGATGGATCGCCCTGAGTGGGTCAACGCCAGCCCCATCACTGGCGAGGTTTACTTAACCCTGACCAACAACTCGCAGCGTGGCCGCAGCGCACAACCGCTCGATGCCGCCAATCCGCGCAACTATGACGCGGACGGTAACTCCTCGCTGGATGGCAACGTAAACGGTCACGTGATCCGCTGGAAAGAAGACGGCACAGGTAACGCGGCGACCACTTTTCAGTGGGACGTGTATCTGTTTGGGTCGCCATTTGACAACATCAACGCCAACTTGTCGGATCTGACGGCGCAAAATGACCTCTCTAGCCCAGACGGTTTGCAGTTCGACTCTCGCGGCGTGCTGTGGATCCAGACCGATGATTCTGCCTATCGCTACCGCACTAACTGCATGATGCTGGTCGCCCTGCCAGGCACCGTCGGCGATGGCTCAAGCCTCGACGTCAATGGAGTAACCACTTACGTTGGCGCGAAGCCGAGCATCACCAAATTGGCTCGCTTTTTAGTGGGTCCCATCGAGTCTGAGATCACTGGGATCACCTTTACCCCGGATCTTAAAACTCTGTTTATCAGCATCCAGCATCCAGGCGAGCGAGGCACTCGCGCCGGCGGCTTTGCCAGTCACTGGCCAGCCAGCCAGACGGACCCCAGCTCAACCGCCTTGCCGCGCTCAGCGCTGGCCGTGATCACCCGTAAAGATGGCGGTGTGATCTTGGGCGAAACTAGCTAACACTCACGCAAACCTGCGTTAGTGTTGATCAGCGGGGCTACTGACGTAGCCCCGCTTTTTTTACGCCCGATCTTCAGACTAACAACCCTCACCAGCTAAGATTTTCGGACCGCATGAGACAAATTAGCGTAAGCACACCATTAACCGATTGGTGAATTGGGTGACTCCTGAAGCGGGCAGAAAGACTTTTAAGGTCGATCCTCAAGAGCTTGGGCAAAGCCCTCGCTCAACCCGATCGCCGTAGCCATTTGATTGAGCAGCGTTCACTGATCCAGTTAAGTGGGTCAGGCTAAGCGATCAGTTTGGCTTGGTTTTTTATCCATCGCTCAGCTGACAAAACGCACAAATCTTGTTGCCGTCTGGGTCACGCAGGTAGGCGCCATACGCGTTGCCCGGTGCGTTGGGTCGTTTGCCCGGCGCACCTTCATCAAAGCCGCCATGGGCCAGACCCGCGGCGTAAAAAGCATCGACCGCATCGCTGTTTGCTGCGGCAAAACCGACCGTGCCGCCGTTTGCATGGCAAGCAGGTTCGCCGTTGCGCGGAAGCGTAAACTCGAAGCTCATGTGGTTTTTGGAGTAGATCCGCAGCGACCCAAAGCTCTGACCCTCAATCTCAAGCGCGCCCAGCGCCGCGTCATAAAAGGCAGTTGAGCGAGGTATATCCGTAGATCCAACCAATACGTGAGTGAACACAGCGCATCCTTTTTGATTAAGCAGAGGCTGATCTTAGCGCCTTTTTACCAGTCGCCCCAGGCAGGTTTGACGCTAAACCGAGCGGTTTTTGGTAAGCAGGCATGCGAGTTTATGAGCACCGGTGGTCAGTATTTATCGCAGCCGACTCGACCGGCTGTAGGTTAAAGCCCTTATAGATCCAACTGCCGCCGCCATAAACCCGTGCTGTCAGATCTAAGATGACGCGTTTGTTAAGGTAGGCGTGCTGGCTGTTGTGGCTTGGTGATCAGTTGAGTTTTGGAGGTGTTTTTCGATTAGTTTAGGGTTAGACAAGGCTGACATTTTTATGCTCGCCGACCGCTTTTAAACTCTCACAGGAATTGATGATGCTGAATTTACGCCCTAATTTACGACCCAACTCACTACCCACCCACGCTCTGAGTCTGCTCGCCAGTGCCACCCTGCTCGCCTCACTGCCCGCGCAAGCGATGCACCACGAATCGGGCGAGAGCATGAGTCCTGAAGAACACGCCGCGATGATGAAAGACGGGATGAAAAGCGGCATGGATCATGACATGCACGAGATGCATAAAAAGATGCACGGCGATAAGGACCACGCAGCCATGGAAGCCCATATGAAAGACATGAAGGGCAACATGGATCACGCCAAAGGCATGAAGGGCTCCATGAAAACTGGCATGAAAGCCGATTCAGCCATGATCGCGAACCTGACCGACGAGCAGATCAAAGCCATGAACGTGGCGCAGTTATCTGACAAGAGCAAAGCCGCTCCCCACTACATGATTGGCGATTGGGCGGTTTTCTCTTTGACTGACGGCTCAAACCAGTTTGGTCTTGAGCTGTTTCCAGAGGCCGACAAGTCTGAGCTACAAAAGCTGCCACCCGAAGGACAAGACACTGCACCGGGTTCAGTCAATGGCTTTTTGCTCGACACCGGCCTGCACCAGATCTTATTTGATACCGGCTACGGCTCTTGCGGATCGGACTCAACCGGCAATCTGCCCCAAGCACTCATGGACTCAGGGTACGCACCAGAGGACATCGACATGATCATGATCACCCACGCGCACGCCGACCACGTCTGCGGCCTGATCACCGATGAGGGCGAGCCGCTCTACCCTAAAGCCACGGTTTACTTAACCGAGCCCGAATACGACTTTTGGGTGAAACACCCGCTCAAGGGCTTATCTGCCAACAAAAAAGAGGGCTTGTCTGGCTTTCAGAAGTTCGCTGAAAAGTCGCTCATGCCCTACGCGCTCGACAACCGCCTCGAGGGTTTCAAACCCGGCCGTGAGTTTTTGCCTGGTATCACCGCGCTCAAGGCCGCAGGCCACACGCCGGGTCACAGTGCGTACGAGATCCAAAATGGCAACGATAGCGCCATCGTGATTGGAGATGTGGTTCACGCTGAGGCGATCCAGTTGCCGCTGCCCAAAACCACGATCGCTTATGACGTGACGCCTGAAGAAGCCATGGCGACCCGCCTTGAGCTGTTTGGCAAAGTGGCAGGCGATGACACGGTGCTGCTCACTGCTCACTTCCCTGCGCCCGGCGTTGGTTTGCTCAAAAAATCAGGCGAAGGCTTTATGTTTGAAACTGTGCCAGCGGTCAGCGTACCCATGAAGTAAGCAAATCCAAGCAAGCAAAGTGGACTAACAAGCCAAACTAAAACCGCCCCTTGTGGGCGGTTTTTTATGCTTAGCTCGGTCTCAAGATGAGAAGCTGACTTGAGCTCTGCGGTGAGACTGAAAGCCAACCCAGCTACTGGCCGTGATTGAAGCGCGCGTTGAATTCACTCTCATCGACCAGTAGCAGCATGACAAACTCCAGGATCGCCACCAACTGCGGGATAAAGGTCCAGCAAAACAGCAAGTAGACGATCCCCCAGCCCTTTTGCCCCAAGTAGAACTTATGCACACCAAAACCGCCAAGGGTTAGTGCCAGTACCGCCGCGATCCACTTGTTTTTGGTGCGATACAGCTGCTCAGCGCTGAGCGTCTGCACCGCCCCGCAGTGGTTACAGCGGGTAGCACTCAGCTCGATCGCCTGACCGCAGGCCGAACAAAACTTACGCGGCGTCGGCACCTCCCCTGGATCCGCCGAATAGGCAGAATCGCGATGCGTGCCCGCCATGTGCTCGGGCGTGTGGTTGGTGCGGGGCAGCTCTGGGGGTTGCATATCGGTGTCCTCCTAAAGCTTTAGCTTAACAAAGCGCTGAGTGCTTATAGTGACAAAAATGTCTGCGCTGTTTAATCTCAGGTTAACCCATAGACCAACCCAATCAGAAGCCACTCACAACCAAAACAGCATCTGCGGGGCTCTTACTTTAACCGATAAACGTACTTCAGATCACTCGGCTGGCTGTGGTAAAAACTATCAAAACAGAGAAAAAACTATGCAACCCAGCGACCTGATCGCCGAAGCGATAAAGACAGCACTCACTGAGTTCTGGTGGCTGATCCCGCTCCTGCTAACTGCTGCTGTCTTTAAAAGCCGTTTGTTCAAGGGCAAAGTCGGCGAGTTTTTTGTCTCGAAGGTCACCAGCGCCAAGCTACCCAGCGATACCTACTTTGCAGTGGAAAATGTCACCCTGCGGGCAGATGATGGAACCACGCAGATCGACCACATCTATGTCTCGCGCTTCGGGGTGTTCGTGGTTGAAACCAAAAACTACAAAGGCTGGATCTTTGGCGGTGAGCGACAGGCGCAGTGGACACAGCAGATATATAAAAACAAAAACCGATTTCAAAATCCGCTCAGGCAAAACTATAAGCACGTGAAAACTTTAGAGACTGCACTCGGCTTACCGGCGGAGGTGATCCACTCGGTGATCGTGTTTGTCGGGGAGTGCACCTTTAAAACCGACATGCCGCCTAACGTGCTTAAAGGCGCAGGTTCAGTAGCCGGCTATATAAAGCAGTTTAGCCAACCAGTGCTGAGCGACGCCCAAGTTCGAGTCGCGGTTGACAGACTACAAACTCGCCGCCTAAATCCGAGCTTTAAGACTGACCGCGAGCATGTAAAAAACCTCAAGGCGCGTCATGAAAAACCCATGAAGGCACCTAAGTCATATGGCCAGCTCAACTATGTAGATAGTCAACAGGGACTGACAGTGGATCAGTCGCAAATGCTTGAAGCCTACCGGCAAAACTTGAGCAAAGCCTCTAAGTCTGACGATGCACCTGACTCTGCTGCGGTTGATCAAGAGCTCAAACCCAAATGTCCAAGGTGTGGTCAGGAGTTGGTGAAACGAACAGCCAAAAAAGGGCAGTATGCTGGGCGTGAGTTTATGGGTTGTGATGGGTTTCCTAAGTGTCGGTATGCCAGGGCTTTGAGCCAAAAATGATAGCCAGGTTAGACACAGATAGCTAAGCCCAACCTAGCAGTTTCGGAGAGCCAATTAATAATTGATAGCCAGTTGATCAACGGGTTCTACCTGCAGTTGGGCTCATCTGAACAGTAAGTGCTTGATCTCGCCTTAAGCCGGAGCGAACCAAATGAGCCCTCAGGAATCGCAGGGCTCACCAGAGAGACTTTTACAGCTCAACATTGGAGGAGAGTGCTTGATCACACCACTTTAGCGCACGACTCAGCTGAATTTGCCCTAAATCACCAAGGTGAATATCGTCGCGGTATAGCGCTGATCCACCAGCGCGCCAAGCCTGAGTATTACCTAGATCATAAACTGGGACATTTAGCTCATTAAAAATCCCAAGCAATAGCTCATGGCTTGGCTCAGGTTGCCCTGCGATCTCACTTTGGGTTAAGTGCTGCACCGCACAAAGCTCTGCACCACTTGCCCTTATCGCACTGGTGAGCGACTTTAGATCTTTTAAGGCACGCTCAATCTGCTCAGGTTCAAGCGCGATATTTTGAACTTCACTGGCAGGACTTTGCTCTACTTTGTTGTCCAGACTAGGTAAATATCGAGGCAGGTAACGCATAACACCCTCTTGAATCGCCAGAAGCGGCGCTTTTATTGGGTGAGTGTTAGGGTCAAGCGGATCAAAGCTTGGAAAGTCAGCTAAGTCGTGAGAACTGATGACCAAGATCACCTCTTTGGCACCCAAAAGTCCATACTTCTCGATCCATGCCAGCTGATTCTCAGGGCCCCAGCTACCTGCAGAGATATTTGCAAAAACTACTTGATCGCTTGTTAGCAGAGAAGTCGCTAGATCTTTATGATCAGTTAGATTGCCGCCATTTACTACACTATCACCTAAGACTAAAACCCGTTTTCGCGCGCCCCAAGAAGCGACGGGGGCGCTGCGCATGCCCAGCTCGTTAATCAATTGTCGATTACCGAAGCGATTTACATCCTGGTTGGGAGCCATCTGGTATTCAATCTTAGGATCGGTGACATATAAGGGCGGAGTGCCTAAGCCTAAATAGAACCGAGAAAAAGTCTCAACAGCGATCACCCCCCCCACTATCAACAGTAATAAAACTAAAAAATTTTTATTTTTCATAAGTCTGACTCAAAGTTTGGTTTATTTTTTCTTAAACGAATCTAAGGATTATTTTTTAAAAATTTAATCTCGGGGTTGACTATATATGATTGGGCTCGGCACTGACTTTTATTTTTTCTTATCTAAATTGGCACCCTTCCAATTACTCACCAAGCTCAAAAAGAATTATCTAAAGAAATGCAATTCATTTATAAAAAACCACTAAACCCCTTAGGGATAGATGCTTTAAGTTTGGCTCATGCCGATTTCTTTATCCGTGGGCATTGATATGTATAGTTTTTCGATAATCCTATACAGATGATATAAATTTATTGGTTTTCATCCATGTTCAATAGCTTGGCCGCTTTCTTCCAAGCTCGCCACTTAAGCAATCACCCACCCCACACACCGCACTGCAACCTGGAGGCATTTTCCCCTACAATACCCCAAACCAAATCCGCTCTAGACGCACCACAGGACGCCCGCCATGACCGATAAAGACTTAAGCCACACCCGCAAACACTCCGCCCAAGTCGTCGACGGGATCGAGACCGCTCCTGCGCGCGCCATGTTGCGCGCGGTGGGGTTCAGCGACGCGGACTTTAAAAAACCGCAAGTCGGCATCGCCTCCACCTGGGCCAACGTCACCCCCTGCAACATGCACATCGACAAGCTGGCGCGTGAGACTGAAGTCGGCGTCAATAAAGCCGGCGGCAAGGGCGTGATCTTCAACACGATTACCATATCCGATGGCATCGCAAACGGTACCGAGGGCATGAAGTACTCGCTGGTGTCGCGCGAGATCATCGCTGACTCGATCGAAGCGGTCGCGGGCTGCGAGGGCTTTGACGGGATCGTGGCGATCGGCGGGTGCGATAAAAACATGCCCGGCTGTATCATGGGTATGGCGCGCTTAAACCGCCCCTCGGTGTTTGTTTATGGTGGCACCATACAACCGGGCGAGGGTCACACCGACATCATCTCGGTGTTTGAAGCGGTCGGTCAGCACGCCAAGGGCGAGCTCTCCGCGATCCAGGTTAAGCAGATCGAAGAAGTCGCGATCCCCGGTCCCGGTTCTTGCGGCGGCATGTACACCGCCAACACCATGGCAAGCGCGATCGAGGCGCTGGGCATGAGCCTGCCCGGCTCAAGCGCGCAGGATGCGATCTCACAGGAAAAGCTCACCGACTGTGAACGGGCTGGCGAAGCGGTGTTGAACCTGCTGGACAAGGATATAAAACCCCGTGACATCATGACTAAGGAAGCATTTGAAAATGCCATCCGTGTCATCATCACTCTCGGCGGCTCGACCAACGCGGTGCTTCACCTCCTCGCGATGGCGCACACGGTTGACGTCGATCTGACGCTTGAGGACTTTGTGCGCTTAGGAAAAATCACCCCGCTGATTGCCGACTTGCGCCCCTCGGGCAAGTACCTCATGAGTGAGCTGATCGCGATTGGTGGGATCCAGCCGCTCATGAAGCACATGCTCGCTGCCGGGATGCTGCATGGCGACTGCTTGACCGTGACCGGCAAAACACTGGCTGAAAACTTAGAATCAGTTGCTGACTATCCAGAGGGTCAGGACATCATCCGTCCGTTTAGCGACCCGATCAAAGCCGACTCGCACCTCGTGATCCTAGGCGGATCGATCGCACCTGAGGGCGCAGTCGCGAAGATCACCGGTAAAGAAGGTTTGGTGTTTGAGGGCAGCGCACGAGTGTACGAGAGCGAAGAAGATGCGCTCGCAGGGATCCTGGATGGGCAAGTGGTTGAGGGTGACGTGATCGTGATCCGCGGCGAAGGCCCCAAGGGCGGGCCCGGTATGCGCGAGATGCTCTCCCCGACCTCTGCGGTCATGGGCAAAGGTTTGGGCAAATCGGTGGCACTGATCACCGACGGGCGCTTCTCCGGCGGCTCGCACGGTTTTGTGGTCGGGCACATCAGCCCTGAGTCTTTTGACGGCGGGCCGATTGCGATGATCCAAAATGGCGACAAGATCCGCATCGACGCGGAAACTCGCAGCATCGATCTGGTTGGGGTAAGTGACGAGGATATGAAGGCACGCGTGGCGGCATGGGTTCAGCCTGCGCCTAAGTACACGCGCGGGGCGCTGGCGAAATTTGCCAAGCTGACCTCAAGTGCGAGCACTGGCGCGGTCACCGACGGCTGAGCTTTTGTTAGCTTAAAAGCACTCCTTGCTGATGGTTTAGCGAGGCCTCTTTAAAGTAGGCATTTGACTCAAAAAAAACCGCAAGCTTAGCCTTGCGGTTTTTTGATGGGCGGCTTTAAAAACTCAGTGCTGCGCCCTGATCATATCCGCCGCCTTCTCCGCGATCATGATGGTCGGCGCGTTGGTGTTGCCGCTGACCAAGGTGGGCATGATCGAGGCGTCAATCACGCGCAGCCCCTCAAGTCCATGAACTTTAAGGCTGCCTGGATCAACCACCGCGTCTGCGTCGTGGCCCATCTTGCAGGTGCCCACCGGGTGATACACGCTGTCGACGCGCTTACGCAGCACCGCGCGGATATCGTCGTCGGTGACCACGTTTGCGGTCGCCGTATCGCGCTTGATCCACTTATGTAGACTCGGTGCGTCGAGCAGTTTTTTGGCCGCTTTATAAGCCTTAACCATCTGCTCAAGATCGTCCGGATCGTTTAAAAACCCGATATCGATCTCAGGCGGGGTGGCCGGATCGGCGTCTTTTAAGGTCACGCTACCGCGACTTTTGGGCCTTAGTAGGCAGGTATGACAAGAAAACCCGTGTGCTGGGGTGAACTTACGCGCGTGATCCTCGACGATTGCGATCACAAAGTGTAGCTGGATATCAGGGCGATCCAGCTCGGGATCGGTTTTTAAAAACCCGCCGTACTCAGCAAAGTTGGTAGTCAGCATGCCGCGGCGGTGCTTAACAAACTGATACATCGATTTGATCGCCCGCACCGTGCCCCCCGCCGATATGCCCACCAAATCTAGGGAGTCTGCTTCAAAACAAAAGATAAAGTCGGGGTGATCTTGCAAGTTTTGACCCACACCGGGTAGCTCATGCACTGGCGCTATGCCGTGGCGCTCAAGCTCGCTGCTGGGGCCGACGCCCGAGATCATAAGGATCTGCGGCGATCCAAAAGCGCCAGCGGACAGCAGGACCTCACGATTGCATGACAGATCAATCGTCTTGCCGCGCCGCTGATAGCGAACCCCGACCGCGCGCTTGCCCTCAAACAGGATATTTTGCACGGTAGCCCCAGTGATCACGGTGAGGTTATCGCGCCTGTCTCTGTAGGGGGGCATGTGCGGGTGCAGGTAAGCGCGAGCCGCGCTGCAGCGCTCACCGTTAATCTGCGTCACCTGATAAGGCCCCAAACCTTCTTGGGTCGCCCCGTTAAAATCAGTGTTGACCGGGTAACCGGCCTCGCTCACCGCGTCCATATAAACTTTTTCAAAGGGGTTATCGGTGCGCAGATCAGCGACGTTGAGTGGGCCGCCCTGCCCGTGGTACTCATCGTTCAGGCGCTCGTTGTGCTCGCTTTTCTTAAAGTAAGGCAACACCTCATCAAAACTCCAGCCCTCGCAGCCCATCTGCGCCCAACCGTCGTAGTCCTCGCGCTGACCGCGTATGTAGATCAGCGCGTTGATCGCAGAGGAGCCGCCGAGCGTCTTGCCGCGCGGCTGGTAACCGCGACGACCACCCAAGCTTGCCTGCGGGGTGGTTTCAAATCCCCAGTTGTTCAGGTTGGTAGGCGCCATCGCCACCAGTGCCGCGGGCACGCGGATCAGTAAGCCGTCGCCCCGGTTACCTGCCTCAAGCAAAGTCACGCTCACGCTTGGGTCTTCGGACAGGCGCGAGGCCAGCACGCAGCCGGCTGACCCTCCGCCGATGATGATGTAATCGGTTGAGCTGTTTTGAGTCGATGTGCTTTGTTGATTCATATTGGATACGCCATCCTTAGCGGTTGATGAGCTGATTGATAACTTTGTTGGTGCTTTGATCCCGCACTGGTGCTGTGATCCTGTGTTGATGAGGGATGGCCGCGACCTACTTAAATCAGCATACGCCTAAAGCTTTGTTGTGCAACGCCACAAGGACATTTTGCCAATTAAAGCTTTGGGCGAGCGCACGCTCACCCCTTTGCTAATTTATACCTGACAAATGAGCGGTGATCTAAACAAAGTCCGCCAATCAGCACTTAACCGGGTTTTGTGAGTGCTATGAGTGGTCAGCAGCACTCGCCTGCGCTAAGCTCGAGAGTCACAGCTGCTCAAGTCAGAGCCAAGCTTAACTTGAGGCCTATCGCGCGTTGATGAAACCAGAACCCGCCCCATACCCCAGCAGACAGATGCGACGGCTTTTGTGGCAACTTAGCATCGGTCTGTTTTTGATGCTGGCAGCGAGCTATGGACTGATTGTTTATCAAAACTTGCAAGCAGAGCGCGATCTGCTGAGCGCTCAATTTGAACAAATCCGTACCAACCTGAGTGTTCAACTGGGCCAAGGCGATCAAGTTTCTTTAGACTCAATTGAGCCACTGATATTTGTCGATAACCCCTACCAGATCATCCTGTACACCGCCGATCAGCCGCTGGTGCTCAAGCGCTTTAACTACAGCGACGGTACCGAGGCTAACTTCGGGCTACCCATCTGGTCAGGTCAGGCCAACAGTCTTCAGTTCAGTAAGGGTTTTTTGATCGCATGGAGCGAGATGCCGGGTCAACAGCAGCTCTATGTGCAGATCGCGATGGGCGGCTCATCCTACCTGCCCGTAGCCCGATACGAGCCGCTGCTCAGCACCCTGATTATCCCGCTCATGATCGCCTTGGTGTTGTTCTGGCTGTCTTTAAACGTGATCCGGAGTTACAAGCTTGAGTGGTCGCGGGTGTTTCACTATGTCGATGAGATTGACTCATCGCGTGACTACCGCCCGCTTAGGCAATCAAACTTCAGCGAGTTCATGCGTCTTGAGCACATCGCCAATCGCGTCAGTTTCCACACCCACACCAACAAAAAGCAGTTAGAGCTGATCCGGCGCACCAAGACCCTGCTGGTTGACGAGCAGCCGCTCCCCATATGTGTGGTGGACGCCAGTGGCCAGGTGATCGAGAGCAGCGCCGCTTTTAGCCGCAGTCTTAACAGCGGCGGCGCCAACATCAACCAGAAACTCGATGAACTGATCGAGCTTGAGTCAGGATCAAAACCACTACCTGAGCTCTTGCAAGAGCACAAACCCCTGAATCTGCGGGTGAAAAACCGCGCCAACCAGCAGCCCTACCTGCTGTTAACCGCACCGGCTTATGGCAGCCGCCGTGACGCGCTGCAAGTGGTGAGCCTGTGCCCCATCGGCGGATTGGTCAGCCAGATTGATTTGCTCACCCAAAACGTGAGAAAAATGTCCACCCAATTAGAGCGTGACCAACAGCGCATGGCGAGTCTGAGTCATGAGCTGCGCACTCCTTTGACCGGCATGATCGCCACCCTCGATTTGCTGGAGCGTACTGAGCTAAACGACGAGCAGCTTGAGTATGTTCGCCTGTTCAACAGCTCGGCCAACACACTGCTGGGCATGCTAAACGACCTGCTCGACTTCTCCAAGATCGAAGCCGGTAAACTCAAACTGAGCCTCCAGGAAGTCGATGTCTTAGAATTAGTGCAAAGCTGCTGTGATCTGATGGCTGGGGTCGCCGAGCGCGCTCAGGTGGATCTGTTTTTGGAAGTAGCCCCCGGGGTTCCCTCCAAAGTTCAAGCCGATGCTGCGCGAATCAAGCAAGTACTGCTCAACCTCATGGGAAATGCCGCCAAATTCACCCGCACCGGTGAAGTCAGGTTGTTGCTTGAATCAGTATCCATCGATCATCCCGAGCTTTTGCAGCGCCACATCACGCAAAACCATGAGCTGAGCTGGGTGCGCTTCTCAATCATCGATACCGGATCAGGGATCTCAGAAGAGGGCCTCAGCCGATTGTTCAGTGCCTATGAGCAACTCGGCGGCGCAGATCAAGCGCCCAGATCAGGCACTGGCTTGGGGCTGGTGATCTCCGAACAGCTCGCTCGATTGATGGGCGGATTCATCACCGCTGAATCGAAAATCGGTCAGGGATCAGTTTTTAGCATTTACCTGCCCCTGTCCCCGCTGAACAACCACACGATCTACCAGTTCAAAGAGCTGCCGCCGATCACACTGGCTCTGCTCAGCAGCAACAAGCTACTTTGTGCATGGCTGTCGCGCTCGCTGGGCCACTTAGGACTATCGATAGATTGTTATCAAAGTGCCGATGAGCTACCCGATGAGCTAAGCGCACTGCTTATCGATGAGAAACTGCTGGGCCCTAAGCTACTCACTCAACTCAGCCAACAACTGATTCGCGGTAGCGCGCTGATCCGTCTGGGCAGAAACCCCAGCGTTGGCGCACAAAGTTTTGCCATGCTTTCGCAGCGCTTTGCAACCGGCGGGGTGAGTAAACCTCTGTTCATCAACCAATTGATCGCCGAGATCTTCAGGGTAGGTGCGCAGTCTCCAGCAGGTGTCACCAGTTTCGTCGGCCCCTATCAGCGCCACCAAAACACCGCGTGGTTAAACCACACCGAGCCAGGCGCACAAACTCGTAAAGCTACCGAACAATCGATGGGTGATCAGGAGTCTGCACGCGCAGTCTCCCCCTCAGAACTCAGCCCATCCAGAAACCTTGATGATTCAAGCCTAGCGCCCGGTCAACCTGCATCACCTCAACCCCAAGACTCAATCAAGCAGTCCAAGATAACCAACACCGCTCACCTACCTTTGGTGATGCTGGCTGAGGACAACCCCACCAATCAGTTGATCACCCTTGCGATGCTCAAGAAGATCGGCGTGAGAACCGTGCTCGCCGCTAACGGAGAGGAGGTGCTTGAATTGATGCAGATCCATGATCCTGAGATGATCCTCATGGACTGCCGCATGCCCAAATTAGACGGCATCAGTGCCACGGTGCAGCTTCGCGAGTCCGGTTACACTCTGCCGATCATCGCCTTAACCGCAAACGACAGCGCCGAGGATCGACAAAACTGTTTTGAAGCCGGTATGCAGGACTTTTTGGCTAAGCCGCTGCGCATGAAACAGCTGGCAGCAATCATCAAAAAACACCAGCAACCACCTAAGAGCGATCACTCAGCTGTATCGGATTCAATCGATGATCAAACTGGCGAAGCAGCGGACGATTTTTAGTATTTACAACAAGAAGTTAAAAGCAGGGAATTGAAAAAAAGGGGCTTAAACCGGTCATTTTTCAAACTAGCTACCCAACAAACCCCCTAATCGGGCAACCAGATGCTCGGACTGACAAGCTTGCGCGCGATACCGCAACAACTGACAAACTACTTCATGAACCCGTGCTGCGCCAAAAAGGCTTCATCGATGCGTGACTCCGCTTTGGCAGGCGCATCGAATTGGCGTAAGCGATCCAGATAGCGCGCCACCACGTCCACTTCCAGATTAATCCGCGCACCCACCTGCCAAGTGTTGGCGATATTGGTGACTTTCGCCGTATGCGGCACGATGTTTAAGTGACACCGATCACCCTCAACCAAGTTGGTGGTTAGGCTTACCCCATCCCTGTCTCTTATACACATCTCCGAGCCCACGAGACTAGGCATGATCTCG